>JAFLCO010000023.1:0-33546 GCA_017303535.1 Planctomycetota bacterium | reverse complement strand
CGCCGGGCTGTTGAGCGCCTTCGGCATCGGCACGGCGGACGTCGTGCGACATCGGGCGGCCGGCGTTTATCGGCCGCTTGCCGATGTAGCGGCCGAAGAATTGGCGCGGCAGTTTGCCGCGTTGGCCGACGAGGCTTGCCGCGAAGTTGAGGCGGAAGGAGTTTCGCGGGAGCAGATCGAAGTTTTGCAACGCGTCGAGGTGCGATACCGGGGCCTCGATGCGGCGCTGACGATCGACCTCGTCGAATTCGCTGAGATTGCCGCTGCCTACGAAGCCGAGCACGAGCGTCTCTACGGCTATCGTCAGCCCGGCAGGGCGTTGGAACTTGTGACCATGCGCGTCGAAGCCATCGGTCGCACGCCGGTCGATTCGGCAATTCCCACGTTTATTCGCAATCGAAAGCTCGATCGGGAAGATTACGAGGTCGGGGTGCACGCGCATATCGACGGCGAGCCTTGCTTGGCGTCCGTCATTGATCGCGAGAAGCTCATTCCGGGCGACGGGCTCGAGGGCCCGACGATCGTTTGTGAGAACGCCGCCACGACAGTGATCAGTCCCGGCTGGCGGGCTGTTGTCCTCGACCGGGGCGAGTTGCTGCTTACGGACGAGCGCGGGGCGGCGAGTTCTTCAGGCGCGACGGAAAGCGATCCGGTTCAGCTCGAAATCTTCAACAACCAGTTCGCGGCCATCGCCGAGCAAATGGGGATCACGCTTCGTAACACCTCGACCAGCGTGAACGTCAAGGAACGGCTCGACTTCAGTTGCGCGCTCTTCACCGCCGCGGGCGATCTCGTCGTTAACGCACCGCACATCCCCGTGCATCTCGGTGCGATGGGCGAAACCGTGCGCCAAGTGCTGGCCGACAATCCCGATCTGCGGCCCGGCGACGTCTTCGTGACCAACGACCCGTACCGCGGCGGTTCGCATCTGCCGGACGTCACCGTGGTGACGCCGGTTCACGATCCGGCGACCAAGCAGCTTCTATTCTTCACGGCCAGCCGGGCCCATCACGCGGAGATCGGCGGAATTCGCCCAGGCTCGATGCCGCCGTTTTCTCAGAACCTCGCTGAAGAGGGTGTGCTCCTGCGAAACTTCAAGCTCGTCGACGCCGGCCGTTCGCGCGTTGACGAGTTGCGCGAGTTATTGTCTTCCGCGAAGTTTCCCTCGCGCAATCCCGATGAAAACCTGGCGGACGTCGCCGCGCAGACCGCCGCCAATCAGCAGGGGGCCCGAGATCTGCTGCGGCTCGTCGAACGCAGGTCGTGGCCGGTCGTCGAGGCGTACATGCGGCACATTTGCGACGCCGCCGAGCGAAAGATGCGGCAAGCCTTGAAGAAGCTCGGCGACGGAACGTTCCGTTTCACCGACCATCTCGACGACGGCACGCCGATCACCGTGGCCATCACCGTCGACGGAGACTCGGCGACGATCGACTTCACCGGCACCGGACCGATTTCGCGCGGTAACCTCAATGCGAATCGGGCCATCGTCACGGCCGCCGTCATGTATAGCTTGCGGGCCCTCATCGACGAGGACATTCCGCTGAATCAAGGGGTGCTCAAGCCGGTGCGGAGCGTGTTGCCGGAGTGTTTACTGAATCCGCCGGCTGCCGAACGTGCCGAAGATTGCCCGGCCGTGGTCGGCGGCAACGTGGAAACTTCGCAACGCGTCGTCGACGTCTTGCTCGGCGCGCTCGGGCTCGCTGCGGCGTCGCAAGGGACGATGAACAACACGCTCTTCGGCGACGGCACGTTCGGCTATTACGAAACGATCTGCGGCGGCAACGGCGCGACGCCCGCCGGCCCCGGCGCGGATGCCGTGCATACGCACATGACGAATACGCGGCTCACCGATCCGGAGGTTCTCGAACTTCGCTATCCCGTGCGCGTGGGCGAGTTTTCCATCCGGCGCGGCTCCGGAGGTCACGGCCTGCACCGCGGCGGCAACGGCATCATCCGGCGGTTGGAATTCTTGAAGCCGCTGGAAGTGTCGCTCCTCCACCAACGCCGCGGGCCCTACGCACCGTACGGCCTCAACGGCGGTGAGCCGGGAGCCCTCGGTCGAAACACGCTCACGCACGCCGACGGCCGCGAAGAACCGCTGGCCGGCTGCGTACAGTTTTCGGCCGAAACGGGCGACGTGCTCACGATTGAAACGCCGGGCGGCGGCGGCTGGGGCAAAGCGACCTAAGCCTTCGAGGTTTCAAAATCGCGCCCGCCGCGGTCGGCCGTCGCCAGCACGAGAACGCCGAGCGCCATGAGGCCGGCGGCCATGAGTAGCGGATACGAGGCGCTCTTTTGCGAGAGCGGAATGCCGATCGCCGGGCCGAGGATGCGGGCCAGGGCACCGACGGATTGTCCCAAACCGAGCACGCCGCCTTGCTTGGCGGGGTCGCTACGGCGGCTGAGGAGCGAATTGATGCTCGGCGTCAGAAACGAGAACCCGCCGACGGTCACGGCCAGCGACACCAACAGCAGCGTGAGCGAGTAGCTGCGTGAGGCTTGCCACAACAGCAGCAGGCCGATGATCTCCAGCACGCAACCCGCCACGGCGAGCTTCCCCTCCGGCACGCGTCCGGAAAGGCGACGAACGAGGCCCCCTTGAATAAGCGTGAGCATCAAGCCGATGTACGCGAAGGTCCAGCAGACCTGCTGAAAGGTGAAGCGAAACACGCCGTTCTCATCTTTGATAATCAGCGAGAGCGTGCTTTCGAAATTCGCGAACGAGAAAATACAAAGGAACGACGCCAACAACAGCAGCCCGATGCTCGGGACTTCCATCGCATCGCGCAGGGCGTGAAAGCTGAACCAGCCACGGCGTTCGTGACGCGTGTCGTCGATTTGTCCCGGCTTCAGCGATTCAGGCAACTTGAAGATGGCCAAGAGCAGCGCAACGGCCGATAGAGCCGCCGCGGCGTAGCCGGGGCCGGGGCCCGGATCGCCGTCGCCCGACGGCACCGCGAAGGCCCCGAACAACGGGCCGAACGTGAAGCCGAGACCGAATGCGGCGCCGATCAAGGCCATTCCTTTCGCGCGCGTCTCGAGCGTCGTGCAGTCGGCAATGTAGGCCTGGGCCGTGCTGATCGTCGCTCCAGCGATGCCTGCGCCGATGCGGGCCACGAACATCAGCATTAGGCTCTTGGCGACCGTCGCATAGCCGAACAGCCCGTAGAAGACGACGGAGCCGGCAAGTCCGACGATCAGCACCGGTCGGCGACCGATGCGATCGGACAATCGTCCCCAGAGCGGCGCGAAGATGAACTGCATCGCCGAAAAGCTCGACATCAACAGTCCGATGGTCAGGCCGGTCGCGGAAAACTGCTTCGCGTAAATCGGCAACAGCGGCAAGACCATGCCGAAGCCGAGGAGGTCGATGAAGACCGTGAGGAAAATGACGAACAGCGAGGCTTTCGACGACATAAGGAACTATCGGCGGGGTGAGCGACGGGCGAGATCGGATAATGGTCGCGAGCCGGCGGCGCGCGAGCCTTCCAGAATAACCTAACCAGGAAGCAGGGGTAAGGTCGGCACAGATCGTTCGGGAGAACTGTTCATAAAGCCGGGCTTGCGCGGCCACGCACCGGCATTGGCCGGCCGCGCGAGTCGCCTTATCATGCACGCCATGAGCCTACGCACCTACGACGAACGTCGCCGCCTCGAATCGCTCTCGCCCGACGAGCTTCGCGCGCACCAACTCCGCCGCTTCAACGAGCAGATCGCCGCGATCTTGCCGGAGAATCGCTTTTACTCCGACAAGCTCGGCGAATTTGAGTTCCCGCTCAAGTCGCTCGACGATCTAAGCAAGCTGCCGTTCACCTATAAAGACGAGTTGCTGACGAAGCAAAACCACGGCACGGCGGCCAATCTCACGTACCCGCGCGAACGATACGTGCGGTTCCATCAGACCTCGGGAACGCGAGGTCGGCCGCTGGTCGTGCTCGACACGGCCGACGATTGGCTCCGCTGGATGGATATCTGGCAACATGTGTTCGACGCGGCCGAGATCGCCGAGCACGACGGTATCTTCTTCGCCTTTTCGTTCGGGCCGTACATCGGCTTTTGGAGCGCACTGGAAGCCGCGGCCGAACGCGGCTGCATGGTCATTCCGGCCGGCGGCATGAGCACGCAGGTTCGCTTAGAACTCTTGCGCAACAGCGGCGCGAGCGTCGTCTGTTGTACGCCGAGCTATGCCCTGCACATGGCCGAGGTCGCCGCCGAGCGAAAGCTCGACTTGCGGGCCATCGGCATTCGCACCTTTGTCTTGGCCGGCGAACCGGGCGGTTCGGTGCCTGCGGTAAGAGCCACGATCGAACGAGCCTGGGGAGCCCGCGTGGTCGACCATGCGGGAGCTTCCGAAGTCGGGCCGTGGGGCTTTGGCGACCATTCCGGCGATGGCCTCTACATTCTCGAGAGCGATTTCATCGCCGAGTTTCTCAGCGTCGAAACCGGTGCTCCGGCGGCCGACGGCGAACTGGCGGAACTCGTCATCACGTCGCTCTTCCGCCACGGCCTGCCGATCATCCGCTACCGCACCGGCGACTTGGTCCGGCCGCGCCGCAAGCATTCGTTTCCGCGACGGTTCGCGTTTCTCGAAGGGGGCGTCGTCGGGCGGACCGACGACATGCTCATCATCCGCGGCGTCAACATTTTCCCGTCGGCCGTCGATCAGATTCTCCGCGGCTTTCCGGAGATCGTCGAGTATCGAGCCACGGCCCGCACGCGCAGCGCGATGGACGTGCTGGAAGTAGAAATCGAAGACCGCTTGAGCCTACCCGAACGCGTGGCCGACGAGCTTCGCATTCGGCTCGGCCTCAACATCGAAGTGGCCCTCGTACCGATCGGCAGCTTGCCGAGGTTCGAAGGCAAAGGCCGAAGGTTCATCGATGCGCGGAAAACTTAGATAGATTCGGCCAATACGCACTAGCCCCGAAGCGCTAGCGAGGGGGTACGCTAACGAACGACGAATTAAGTGACGACGCACTACGACGTTCCCGCCGACCTCCGCACCGCCATCCGTCGCGGCGATTTTCGCGGCCAAACGTCAGGCCAATGCCCCGGCTACGTGCAAACAAATCTCGTTGTCCTGCCGCAAGCCTGGGCGGAAGAGTTCGCCGAATTCTGCCGCAAGAATCCGAAGCCGTGCCCGCTGGTGGAACAGTTGCCGGCCGGAGAAGCCCGGCCGAGTTCGGCGAGCGACGCCGATTTGCGAACCGACGTTCCGCGCTATCGGGTATTTCGCGACGGTGCGGCGGAATCGGTCGAACCGACCGATTTACTGCCGCTGTGGCGCGACGACTTCGTGAGTTTCCTGATCGGTTGCTCGTTTACTTTTGAGGCGGCGCTCGTGAGAGCGGGTTTACCGGTGCGGCACCTCGAGGAAGGGCGCAATGTGCCGATGTACCGCACTTCGCGCGGGTGCGCGCCGGCCGGACGTTTCGCCGGTCCGCTGGTCGTAAGTATGCGGCCTTTTCGGCGCGAGCAGATTGCCGAAGTTATCGAAGTGACCAGCCGATTTCCGGCGATGCATGGATCGCCCGTGCATGTGGGCGATCCGGCGACGATCGGCATTGCCGACATTCGAAAGCCCGACTTCGGCGACGCCGTGACGATACGCGACGACGAGATTCCGGTATTTTGGGCCTGCGGCGTCACTCCGCAACTTTCGCTGGCCGCCGCTCGGCCGGAGTTGGCTGTGACGCATAGCCCTGGTTGTATGTTCGTCACCGATTTGCCCGAGCGACAATTTGAGACGCCCTAAGCACGAGAGTTAATGCCATCATGACCGCGACCGCCGCTCCTTCCGAAGAGCATTTCCTGGCCCGCTACGACATCGCTGCGATCCGTCGACAGTTCCCGGCGCTCGCACAGAGGCATGGCGACCGAGAAGCCGTATTCTTCGACGGCCCGGCCGGCAGCCAAGTGCCCGAACGCGTCATCGAGGCGATTGGCGATTACTTGCGAACGATGAACGCCAATCACGGCGGCGTGTTCGCGACGAGCGTCTGCAGCGACGCGATGCTCGAAGAAGCCCATCGGGCCGCGGCCGATTTTGTCGGCGCCGACGATCCGGATTGCTGCTACTTCGGCGGGAATATGACGTCGCTCACGTTCGCGCTCTCGCGAGCGCTCGCGAAGACGTGGAGCCCCGGCGACGAGATCATCGTTTCGCGGCTGGATCACGACGCGAACCATACGCCGTGGGTCATGGCGGCCCGCGACGCCGGAGTGACGGTAAAGTATTTGGAGATTCGCGCCGACTGCACGTTTGCGGTCGACGAATACTTGAAACGGCTCTCGCCGCGCACGAGGCTCGTCGCCGTCGGGTGTGCGTCGAATGCCGTCGGCACCGTCAATCGCTTGGACGAGATCGTTGCGGCGGCGCATGCCGTCGGAGCGAAGGTATTTTGCGACGCTGTGCATTTCGCGCCGCATCGGCGAATCGACGTCGGTTCGATCGGTTGCGACTTATTGGCCTGCTCGGCTTACAAGTTTTTCGGTCCTCACGTCGGCATGATCTGGGGACGCCGCGAGTTGCTCGAATCGCTCGCCGCCTACAAAGTGCGGCCCGCGCCGAATGATCTGCCGGGCAAATGGATGACCGGCACACAGAACCACGAAGGAATCGCCGGGACGCTCGCCGCGATTGACTACTTGGCCAACTTGGGACGAACGGTGCAGGGGGACAGGTCGCTCGATCGCCGCACGGCCCTCGATCGGGCCTTCGAGGCGATCTTCCAACACGAGCAACGATTGGCGGTGCGCTTCCAAGCGGGCGTCGATCGGTTGCCGCAGTTTCAAAGCTTCGGCATCACCGGTGTCGAGCGATTCCACGAGCGCGTGCCGACGTTCTCGATTCGCCATCGCACTCTGCCGAGCATCGAAGTGGCCCGGCGGCTGGCGGCGGCCGGCGTTTACGCGTGGCACGGCAATTTCTATGCATTGCCGCTCACGGAAACCCTCGGCGTCGAACCGGCGGGGCTGGTCCGCATCGGCATGTTGCATTACAACACGCTGGAAGAGGTCGATTACGCCCTCGAAGTGCTGCGGACGATTGCGTAGTTTCGCATCGCGAGCAGAGAGCGCGGACGCAAGGTCCGCGGCTAAATGAAGACAAGCTTGAGTTATCGATGAACGCGCCGACTCCTGTGAATCTTGCTTTGGATGCGGAGAAGCAACTCGTTATCGAGTGGAGCGACGGCGCGCGCCGTCGTTACACGGTGCGCGAGTTGCGAGAGAAGTGCCCTTGCGCGACATGCCGCGAAAAGCGCAACGCACCGCAGCAAGGCCCGCAAACGATGAACGCGGGCGTATTGGAACTATTGCCCAGCGGCCCGCGGCCCGATCAGGTGCAGATCGAAGCGATGAGCCCGGTGGGGCACTACGCGTACTCGGTGACGTTCAGCGACGGCCACGACACGGGCATCTACCCGCTGGAATTGCTGCGCGAGTTGGGGACGACGGTTTGAGTTGTCTTAACCCCCGGCGAGTCGCCGGGGGCAGCGTCGAATGAGGCTCGGCGCCGCCGATTGTGACACCGATGATTGTGCCACGCCGCCCCGGGCGACTCGCCCGGGGCTAAGACGGAAGCGACGAGCGCCGCCTACTTCTTCCCCGTCACGCAATAGAGATGCGATTCCGTGCGGAGGTACAGTCGCCCGTCGGCTACGGACGGGGTGCTGTGGGCCGTTTCGCCGAGCGGGATGCGGGCCAGTTCTTCGAACTTTTCCGTCGCGGAAAGCACGATCAGTTCGCCGCCGGCCTCGAGGCAATACAGGCGGTCGGCGATGCAGATCGGCGAGCCGAAGAAGTTACCGCCGATCCGCTCGCGCCACTTTACTTCTCCCGTCGCGGCATTGAGGCAGCTGACGATCCCTTTGTCGCTCCAAACGAAAATGCGGTCACCTTTGCCGATCATCGTCGGCACGTAGTTGGCCTGTTCGGTGACCTTGTAAACGAGTTCCGGTTTGTCGCCCGGCTTCACCGGCGGACGGACCGCGACGATGTAATTGCCGCCGCCGCCGGAACCGCACGTGCCGAAAACCAGACCGGCCGCCATCACCGGCGAACTCACGCTGCGCTTGTTCAGCGCGTCGCCGAGTTCCCAGTTGGTCTTGCCGGTCTTCGGATCGATGCCGCCGAGGCCGTGGGCTTGGCTGTTGAAAAGTAGCTCGGTGCCGCCGCCGGGAAGCTGGCGAACCATCGGTGTGCTGTAGGTAACCGTGGCGCTGGTCCGCGGCGTTTGCCACACGGTGCTGCCGTCTTTGCACGACACGGCGTGCAGATAGCTCACGCCCGACTCGCCGCCGCCGTCCCCTTTGACCTTCTCGGCATCGTCTTGCTCGTTGACCAGCACGACCATGTCGCCAATGACCACCGGGCTATTGCCCGCACTGTGCTGGCTCACGAACTTGCCGAGGTCGAGCTTCCACGAGTCGCGGCCGTCGTGCGTGAGGGCCATGAGCGTGAGCGACTCCGGCACCGACCAGGACACGTACACATGCTGCGCGTCAACCGCCGGCGTCGGCGAGGCGAAGCTGTTGAGGTTGTGCTTCTTGTGAACCGTGTAATCGAATCGCCGCTCCCACAGCGTCTTGCCGGTCTTGGCGTCAAGACACAGCACCACGCGCTGCGACGGTTCGTCGACGGCGCTCGTGAGAAACACCTTGTCGCCCCAAATCACCGGCGACGAATGCCCGCGGCCGGGAAGTTCGACCTTCCAAGCGTAATCGTTCTCACCCCATTTCGACGGAATCGAAGCGTCGGTGCTGATGCCGGTGCCGTTAGGGCCGCGAAAGCGCGTCCAGTCTTCGGCGGAAACGGGACCGGCGACGGCGACGAGAAACAGCAGCGCAAGCGTCGAGCGAAGAATCATGGCAAGGGATCCGCAGGCGGGAGAGGAGGGCGGGAAATTCCGCTCCATAGTAACGCGGCCTGCAGCGCGGGTAAAGAATTCGGTGCTTCGGCCAAACCTTTTAACGCAGGCTTACGAACGGCGAACCCGTAATGATAGGGCGGCAGATCGACAATTTCGGTCGCTCGGTCAAAACCGGCGTTCAAAACACGGTGATGCAAATCTTGCGGCCGCGGACGAATCGTCATGCTGGGGCCGCGCGGCGTCGTCGGGTCGTAATTCCAGTGCATCACGCCGACGAGCCCGCCCGGCTTCAGAATGCGGCGAGCCTCGGCAAGCATTCGATCGGCCTCGGCGGCGTGCAGAATGTTGAACAGCATCACGTAGTCGACGCCGTCGTCGGCCAGGCCGCTTCCATGCTCGACAAAATCGCGCAGCTCACAGCGTACGCCCGCGAGCCCCGCGGCGACGGCTCGGGCCCGTGCTCGGTCGACCATTTGCGGATCGATGTCCAACGCCGTCACTGCGGCCCCGAACTCGGCCGCCGCCATCGTAAACGTGCCGTATCCGCAGCCGAACTCCGCGACGCTGCGAACCTCGCTGCCGAAGCCCAAAGCGGCCAACACGCGCCGCGCGTCAAAGAACGTCTCCCAGAGGGCCTCTTCGGGCATTCCGCTTTCGCGCGTCTTCATCGGCCGTGCCCGTTCTCAATCGTCCCTGAATTCCCACCCGCAATGAAGGCGACGTGTCAAGCCGTGGCGGCTAGCGCTCAATCCCGTACTGCTCAAGCTTCCGATACAGCGTCGCCCGGCCGATGCCGAGCAGCTTCGCCGCTTCCGGCACATTGCCGGCCGTTCGTTTGAGCGCTTCGAGAATTAGCTTCCGCTCCCACGTTTCAATCTCGAGGTTATCGAGATCGTTGCCGCCGACGTCTTGCAGCATCAAATCGTTGGCCTCGATCCGCGGGCCGGCGGCCATCACCACGGCGCTGTCGATCGTGTTGCGCAGCTGCCTTACGTTGCCCGGCCAGGCGTAGCCGAGCAGCTTCGAGCGGGCTGCGTCGCTGAGCTTTATCCCCGGCCGGCCGTGGGTCTTGCCGAAGTGGGCCAGGAAAAAATCGACGAGCAAGCCGATATCCGTGCCCCGTTCACGCAGCGGCGGCAGATACAACTCGAAAACATTGAGCCGGTAATAAAGGTCTTCGCGAAACTTGCGCTCGCGCACAAGTTGGGCTAAGTCGCGATTCGTGGCGGCGATCACGCGTACGTCGACCTGCACTTCCTTCGACGCCCCGACCGGCAGAAACGGATGCCCTTCGAGAATCCGCAGGAGCTTCGCTTGCCCGGCCATCGGCAACTCGCCGATTTCGTCGAGGAACAGCGTACCCATGTCGGCCTGCTTGAAGAGGCCGTCGTGGTCGCGATCGGCGCCGGTGAACGAGCCGGCTCGATGCCCGAAGAGTTGGCTTTCGATCAAGTCGGCCGGAATCGCCGCGCAGTTGATCGAGAGCAACGGCCGATCGGCCCGGGCGCTCTGCCGATGCACGGCGCGGGCCACGAGTTCTTTGCCGCTGCCGCTTTCTCCGCGCACCAGCACGCACCCGCCCGCCGAAGCCACGCGAGTGATGCGGGCTTTCAAATCCAGCATCGGCGGGCTTTCACCGACGAGTTCATCGCTGCCCGCCACCTTCTTCAAACGCTCAACGTCGGTCGTGAGCGACTCTTCGTGATAGGCCCGGGCCAGCGCTTGCGCGCAAATGTTCGCCGCCGACACGGCAAAATCGAAGTGCGATTGCCGGAAGCGGCCGTCTTCCAAATACAGGTGAAACGCGCCGAGCACTCGCTTGTCGCTCACGAGCGGAATGCACTGAGCGTCGGAAAAGTGCGCCGCGGCCTTTTCTACCTCGGCGTTCTTCTGCTGGTTGGCGATCCAAACCGCGTGTCCTTCGTCGCACACCAGCCGCATCAGTTCTTCGCTGAGATTCACGCGCTGCTCGGCGTAGTCGGGCAGAACGATCTTCGGCCGCAAGTTGCGATCGTCGCCGACGCTCAAAAATCCCGCGACCGACGCCTTCGTTCGGCCGAGCAGCAATTCGAGCGTGATCTTCAAACACTGTTGCGGGTCGGTGCACCCGAGCAGCTTAATGGCCAGTTGATGTTGCAGGAGCAGGTCTTGCGTTTGTTCAACGGAGTGAATCGCGCCGAGTTCCGCGGCGTCGAGTTCCTTGCTCCCCATCTTGATCCGTGCAACGATCGACTGCGTAATGCCGACGTTCGGATCGCCGGGGAGCGTCGGCCGCTGCCGGCTTTGATGAAACTGAAACTCCGTCGAGCCGACCTTGAGATAATGCCCCTCGGCGAGCGTCGAGTCGTCGATCTTGCGATCGTTGACGAACGTGCCGTTGCGGCTTTCGGCATCGCGCACTTCCCAGCGCCCGCCGACGTTCTTCACCACGGCATGCACGCGCGAGCAGAGCGGATCATTGAGCTGGATCGAGCATTCGGTCCCGCGGCCGATTCTGTTCTCGGCATCCGGGTCGAGCATGAAGTTCTGCCCGATGTCGCGGCCGAGCGTCACCGTGAGATAACTGAAAACGACGGGCATCGGTGACGGCGAAGTGAGTTGTGTCAATGATGTTATTGAGCGTTGGGGTGCCACTGGTGGCTCGTCCACCAGTGCTTATCACGGCCTCAGTCACTGGTGGGCAAGCCACCAATGGCACCCTGGCAACCACCCCATTGTAGACTCCCCACCGCCGGGCAGGAATCTACAATACGGCCATGACCAACGAACCTTCGTCCGACTCCGCAACGACTCCATCCGACGATCTCGACCTCACCCTCGGCGACATCCCGCAACGCGAACCGTTCGACGCCGCCCAGGCCGCGGCTTCCGGAGCCGGAGTGCTTTTGGTCGGTCACGGCACGGGCGACGCCGCGGGCTTGGCCGAAGCGCTCACCACCACGAAGCTCTTGGCCGAGCGACTCGCCCCGCTTCCCGTTGAGCCCTGCTTTCTCGAACTGGCCGAACCGTCGATCGACGCCGCCGTGGTGAAGCTCGCCGCGCGCGGCGTCCGGCGACTGCTCTCCGTGCCGGTCATTCTCTTCGCCGCCGGCCATGCCAAGCGCGACATCCCCGCGGCGGTCGGTGAAGCCTGCGATCGCCACGGCCTCACGCTGCTTGGCCAGACGCCGCACCTCGGCTGCCGACCCGAGATGCTCGCCCTCTCGCAGCGCCGGTTCGACGAAGCCTGCGCCGATCAACACCACGAGCCGACCGACACGATGCTCGTCATGGTCGGTCGCGGTAGCACGCATGCCGACGCCAACGAAGAGATGCACGTCTTCGCGAAGCTCCGCGCTTCGAGCAATCGCCGCGTGCTCACCACCGTGGCCTTCGCCGCCATGGCCCAGCCGGCCCTGGAGCCCATCCTAGAAACGGCCGCGCAGTTCGGTCGCCGGCTCATCGTCGTGCAGCCGCACTTACTGTTCACCGGCGTCCTGCTCGAACGGGTCGCTTCCATCACCGCCGCAGCCGCCAAACGTCATAAGTCGGCCCGTTGGACGGTTGCGAGACATTTGGGTGCCGAGCCGGAGTTGGTCGATTGCTTGGCTCGGCTCGTATCGGAGGCGGATTTCCGCTAGCAGCCGGCGTGAAGGAAATTCCCGACTTGCGGCAACATCACACAAGGGAAAATCCATCCTTTCCGCCTTGTCAGTGGGCTGATCTTGCAGCAGCCCTGGCGGCGGGATAGCATTCCCAACTAAGTCGTTCATCCAACGGCATTTAAGCGTGCCGGGCCCCGCCTTTTACTTCCCGGTCGAAGGCCGAACTCCCGGCCAACAGCATCGTCGCAAAGGAATCGTCATGACGCTTCGAGGGTTTCGCCTGCCTCGGGTTCTTCGCTCGTTCGTGCTCGCAGCCGCATTGCCGGCAGTCGTCGGTTCCGGTCTGTTGCTCGCCGAACTCTCCGGCCCGACCGTTCAAGATCGCCAAATCACGCTCGCCGTCACGCGCTACATGCGCGAAGGGCACATCTCGCGGCACGAATTGAACGACGAAATCGCGGAACGCACCCTCTCGAACTTCTTGAAGACGCTCGACACGCAGAAGGTCTTCTTCTACCAGAGCGACGTCGATCGCTTCAAAGCCCAAGAGCACGACCTCGACGATCTGATTCGTCGCGGCAACACGGAGTTCGCCTTCCAAGTTTTCAACACCTACCAAGCCCGGCTCGAAGAGCGCATGGCCTGGGTCGACGAACTGCTCAAGCAGCCGTTCGATTTTACGGTCGACGAAGAAATCACTCGCGATCCGGACGTCGCCAAGTACGCCGTGAACGAGGCCGAAGCCCGCGACCTGTGGCGGAAGAAGATCAAGTATGACCTGCTGGTCTTGAAGGCCACGGAAAAGCTCGAAGGCCAAGAGGCCCGCGATAAGCTGGCCCGTCGCTACTCCGGGCTGAAGAAACGGATGGCTCAGCTCAAGCAAGACGAGCTTATCGAATGGTACCTGACGGCGATGACGACGTCGTACGATCCGCACTCGACGTACATGAGCCCGTCGACCAAGGAAAACTTCGAAATCCAGATGCGGCTCAACCTGCAAGGCATCGGCGCCCAGCTGCAGTACGACGACGGCTACACGGTCGTCCATAAGGTCATCCCGGGCGGCGCGGCCGATAAAGACGGTCGGTTGAAGAAGAAAGATCGCGTGGTCGGCGTCGGTCAAGGAGCTGACGGCGAAATTCGCGACGTCGGCGATCAAAGCCTAAACGAAGTCGTCGATCAGATCCGCGGCCAGAAGGGAACGATCGTCCGCCTGCAGGTCATTCCGTACGGCACGACGGAGAAGGTGATCTACAACATCACCCGCGCTCAGATCGAGTTGAAGGAAGCCGAAGCCCGCAGCGAAATCATCACCGAAGAGCGCAACGGCAAGTCGCAAAAGATCGGCTTCATCTCGTTGCCGAGCTTCTACATGGATATGGAAGGGGCCCGCCTCGGCCGGCCTGATTACAAGAGCACGACTCGCGACGTTGCGGCCATTCTGCAAAAGTTCCGCCAAGAGAAGGTCGACGCCGTGGTGATGGACCTCCGCTTCAACGGCGGCGGCTCGCTCACCGAAGCGATCAATCTCACCGGCCTGTTCATCGATGAAGGCCCGGTCGTGCAGGTGAAGGACAAAGACAACGAACGGCAGAAGTACAACGACCTCGACAAAGGCGTAGCCTGGGACGGGCCGCTCGTGGTGCTCTGCAATAAGTTTAGCGCCAGCGCGAGCGAAATCTTCGCGGGCGCGATCCAAGACTACAACCGGGGCATCATCGTCGGCGATCCGCAAACGCACGGTAAAGGCACGGTGCAAAGCCTGCTCGATCTCGGTCGGCAGATTTTCCAAGTGCCCAACGCTCCGGAACTCGGCGCGCTGAAGCTGACGATGCAACAGTTCTATCGCCCCAACGGCGACAGCACGCAAAACCAAGGCGTACGGTCCGACGTCGTCCTGCCGTCGCTCACCGCCGAACTCGAAGTGGGCGAGTCCGACCTCGACTTCGCGATGCCGTTCGACAAGATCGAGTCGGCCGACTATTCGCGCAACGACTTCGTCAACCCCGACATGCTCGACCAACTCCGGGCCTTCTCGAAGGGACGCATCGACAGTTCGACCGACTTCCAAAAGGTGAAGACCCGCGTCACGCGGTACAACGAACAGAAGAACCGCAAGACGCTGCCGCTGAACGAAGAAAAGTTCCTGGCGGAAGTGAACGCCGACAAGGAAGAGGGTGATCTCGAGAACGAAATCGAGAAAGAAATGAACGAGCAGGAAGATCGCCCGGTCGTGAAGAAGGACTACTACTTCAACGAAGCGCTGAACGTCACGCTCGACTACATCGACTTGGTAAAGCTGGCCGGCGCCCGCCGCCTGACGCTTAACGTGAAATAGCTCGCTAGATCACGCGGTTGATTGAAATTACGACGGCGTAGCGACGGGTTTAGGCCTTCGCTACGCCGTCGGTCGTTTTAGCACTTCGCCGCCAAGCGCCACACGCGAGCGCCATAGTGCGAGCAAGGGCCGCGAGGCGAGCGTCACAACGCCGGCGTGACCACGTGCCCTACGGGCCGTCAAGCATCTTTTTGGCCACGCCGATTGCGGCACACGAATCAAGGGCATTTTTGGCCGGCGGCCATTTTGTGGTCGTGTCGTGTCGGGCCACAAAATATAGGCCGGCCAAAACTTTCCTGGAACCGGTTGGCTCGATCCGGGAAACTACGTGGTGCGCGATTGCGCGCACGCCGCGCCGACCTTAGCCCCCGGTTCTTCAAACCGGGGGCAATCGATGTGGATTCGCCGCCGCACGCAATCACCCCACACCAGCCCCGCAGCGCAAGCAAGGGGGCATGCCGTTTTCCAGACCAATAACGCCGACGCAAACAACCACCCGCAATGCCCCGGGCATGAAGTGCCGGGGGCTAAGGTCTAGGCCCATGAATCACCGCTGCCAACCTTATCTCGACGCGACCCTCACTCGCCCTTCGGGCACCCTGTCCCGGCGGGAGCGGGGTTGGCGGACCGCCGATTATGCAACGTCGCTTTCTGTGCGGTCGAGTTGCTTATCGCCAATCGTTTTGCAATTACAATCGCGCTACGCTTACTGCGTACAAACCGGACGGGGTGCGTACAACGGCCTCCGTTTTGTACGCACGGAATCACTTAGAACTAATGGTGCGTACAAAACAGGGTCTGATGTACGCACTAGCAATTTGGAGGCAATCGCAAATTTGTTGCGATTAGCGCTTCCGAAACGCCACGGAGGGCGCTGCCTACGAAAAGCGATTTATGTTCCGAAATACTTCGTTCGATCAAGGCGAGCGGCCGGCGTGAGCTGGCTGTTCCGTCGATGGAGCAAGTCGTACGTGAAGCTCCGGAGTCGAACAATCGCAATTCCAAATGACGGAGCAAACGTAACGGGGGCCTTACGGCCCCCGCTCGCCTCGGACATGACTTACTATCAGGAACGTGCCTCACCCCGTCGCTTGGCCGACGGTGTGAACGCGGACCATGTTGTGACCTTTCGAGGCCAAGCCGATGCCGGCGACGAGCACCAGGTGGTCGCCGTTGTTGAGCGTGCCGGATTCCAGCCCCAGCTTTTGCACGTGGCTCAGCAGTTCGAAGCTGTCGGTGGTCGGCGCCTCGGGCATCGGCACGACGCCCCAATAGAGGCACATTTGGCGAATCGTCGACTCTTGATTGCTCACGCCGAGAATCGGAATCAGCGTTCGATGCTTCGACACGGCCAGCGCCGTCACGCCGCTGTTGCTCACGACGATCATCATCTTCGCGTCGAGTTGCTTGGCGATCGTCGCGGCCCCCAGCACCACGCCGTGCGTAATGAGTTCCAAGCCTTCGGGGAGCATATCGGGCAGGTCGAGCTTCGAGCGATGCGCGAACAGCGGCTCGGTCGCCAGGGCCACGCGGTTCATCATTTCGACGGCCGCCGTCGGGTAGTCGCCCACGGCCGTTTCGCCGGAGAGCATGCAGGCGTCACAACCGTCGAGGATCGCGTTGGCGACGTCGGTGACTTCGGCGCGCGTCGGCCGGGGCGAACGCTGCATACTGTCGAGCATCTGCGTCGCCACGATCACCGGCTTCTGATAGCGGTGGCACATCGCGATGATCTGCTTCTGCACGACCGGCATCCGCGCCACGTCGATCTCCACGCCGAGATCGCCGCGAGCCACCATGATGCCGTCGGTCGCGGCGACGATCGCTTCCAACTGGTCGAGCGCTTCCTGCTTTTCAATCTTTGCAATGACCCGCGCCGGCGAATGATGAAAGTCCAACAGCCACTTCAGTTCGAGCACCTCTTTGGGCGACCGCACGAAGCTCAGGCTGACGTAGTCGATGCCGTTCTTCGCGGCCCACACGGCGTGCTCTTTGTCTTCCTCGCTCATCGCGGGCAAGCTGACTTTCACGCCCGGCAGATTGATGCCCTGCCGGCTGCGAATGAGCCCGGCCTGCACGCAGCGGCACTTGGCTCCTTCGCGCGTCTTCGATTCGACGAGCATGCTCACCGTGCCGTCGGCCAGCATGACGCGGTCGCCCACCTGAAGTTCGTCGACCAGCCGATCGTAGGTCGACGTCAGTTTGCGCGGGTCACTGGTTTCGTCTTCGCGGATGAACGCGAACTCTTCGCCGAGTACGCATTCGTGCGAGCCGCCGGGAATCTCGCCCAAGCGAATCTTGGGGCCCGCCAAGTCGACAAGCACCGCCACGGGATGCTTCTTGGCCGCGCTGAGCTTGCGAATGCGGCCGAGCACTTCCTCGTGCTGATGCATTTCACCGTGGGCCATGTTGAGGCGAAAGACGTCGACGCCCGCATCGATGAGCGCGGAGAGTTGGGCCTCTTCGCGCGAGGCCGGACCGACCGTGGCGATGATCTTGGTGTGGGCCCGATGACCGTGAAATCGTTTGGCGTTCATCGCGTCGGCAACTCCGAGTTGTGCAAACAAGTTCCAGCGTGCGGCTCACGGCTCTCGCGGCCGCGGGCCCGTCGCTATACTCTATCGAATCACGCGCGGGTTCGACGAGTCCTGTTCGCCGAACCTTGCGCGTATAAAAACTTCGCGGAAATTTCATCGCAAACAGCTTGCATGACGGAAGTGAGTTCTGAACGCGCGTCGCCGAGCGTCGGTCGCAAGCTGTTGCGGGCCGCGGTCGTCGTCATTGGGTTCGCCGCGCTGGGGCTGTGGTTTGTGCGGACGTTTTCCTCGGGCATGCCCGAGATTTCGCCCGCCGATCTCGATGCGGCCCAGCGGCGCTGGCAGGCAAAGGGATTAACGAACTACGACCTGAAGGTGGTGCTCGCCGGCCGACAGACGGGCGAACTCCTTATGACCGTTCGCGACGGCGAGCCGAGGGGACTGACGCGCAACGGCACGGCGATGAAGCAGCCGCGAACGTGGGAACCGTGGACGGTGCCGGGGATGTTTGAAACGTTGACGACCGATTTTGAGAATCGGGACGAAGCGCGAGAGAAGTTCGGAACCGAGCCGCAGAGCATTCACATGCGGTGCGAGTTCGACGCCGAGTACGGCTACCCGAAGCGATACCTGCATCAGATCTACGGGCGTCAACAAGACTTGGAGTGGACCGTCACGGAGTTTGTCGCTCGATGATTGTTGATAAGCGAGAATATTGGCGCGGTAAAACCGTGATCGTCACCGGGGCTTCCGGGGGACTCGGGCTTTCGATCGCGGAAGCGTTTGTGAAGGCCGGCGCCAACGTCGTGCTCGCGGCGCGCTCGGCCGGTCCGCTTGAGGCGGCGGTTGCGAAACTTGCCGCGCTCGGACAGGGCGCGGTACTCGGCGTGCCGACGGACGTGTTGAGGGACGACGACGTTGAGAACCTCGTCGCGCGTTCGATCGAGCGCTTCGGCCGCATCGACGCGCTTGTGAACAATGCCGGCCTTTCGATGCGTAAGGCGGTGCTGGAGACGACGGTCGAAGAATGCCGCGAAATGATGGAGCTGAATTTCCTCGCACTGGTCCGTTGCACGCGGGCCACGGCACCGCAACTCTTGGCCAACCGCGGGCACCTGGTCAACATTGGGTCGCTGTCCGGCAAGTCGGCCTCGCGCTGGCTCGGCGGTTACCCGGCGTCGAAGTTCGCGGTCACGGCGTATTCGCAGCAGTTGCGATTGGAACTGGAACCGCAGGGGCTGCACGTGCTGCTCGTCTGCCCCGGGCCGATCGCGCGCGACGACGATCGGGTGCGGAGTCCGGAAGAGTTGGCTAAGTTGCCGCCGGAAGCTCGCAAGCCCGGCGGCGGCGTAAAGACTTCGCGGATTCGTCCGGAGATGCTGGCTGCGAAAATTGTGACGGCTTGCGAAAGTCGGCGGCGTGAACTGATCGTGCCCTGGTACGCACGGATCATCTTCACGTTGATGCAGACTTCGCCGACGGTCGCCGACTGGCTGGTTCGCAAGCTCACGTAATCGTGCGAGTTTTCCCGACGCGCATCGTCGGAATGTGTTGGTCGTGCCGCTTGACCGTGTGTGAACGATGATGCGCGTAACGTCGTGCTCCTTGCGGCCGTGTAAGCCTGCACGGTGCGAAGGCCCGATGTGTATCTCGATGGCACAGGGTGTGAATGCGGGAGGTTCGATGTTGCTGCGCTTGCTCGCTCTGTTGACGGTGTCGATCGGCGTCGTTCGCAGCGCGGCGGCGCAAGTGCCGTACGTTGAGCCGGCCGAGCGGGCGTTTCTGTTCGCGTTCACCGCGCAGAAGGAACCGAAGGCCCCCCGGCAGACGCACACTTGGGGCCTGCTCGTCCGTTGCCAAGGTCGGCAGGCCGCAGCGATCGACGTGATCAGTTGGTTGCCGCAGACGGGCGTGATCGTGCCGACGAGAATGACCGTCGAGCCGGGGCGGAATTTCGGACATCAAGAGACGCTTGATTGGTGCCGCGCGACGGGCATCGGCCGCGTGACCGTTTGGGGACCACTGGAGGTCGACGGCCGTGTCGTCGAGCGATTCGTGCGGCAACGGGCATTTCTTGAATCCGGCGCGCCCGGATATCAGTGCGTTGATTTCGTAGGCGAGGCCCTGGTACGCCAGAACGGCTTCAACTGCGTGAGCGCGCTGGATTCGATCGCCGGGCCGACGCCCACGGATATTGTGCAAAGCTACGGCGATGCGTCGGGGGCCATGTTGACCGACTTGCTGGTTCGTCGTAGTTGGGCACGCCCCCTTGGCCAGGAGGACGATTGGGTTTTTGCGGCGGCGGAGATTCGCGCCGTCGAGGAAGGCTTGGCGTTAGTACGCCGGGCACCGCCGATCATGGAAACACGGAACTTTAGCGGCGTCGCGCTGCCCCTGGCCCTTCCTCTAGCGGGCCCAGGTTTCGACATGCCACGTTCGGGCTTCGTGCCTTTACACTAATCGCCGCCGGGATTTACGACCGCTTGTGGTTAGCTAGGCCGCCGGCATGGTCGTTTGTCGACCGCGCCCCGTCTGAGAAGCCCCGTTAAGTCGAGCCGGCGCGCTTTGGCACGGCGTTTGTATTCGTTGAGAAACGAGGGCAGATTCGGAACACTTATGACTCAACGCCATCTGCAAGCGTCGATAGGGGAAAAAAATGAGTAAGAAGCACGACCTCGAAGTGGTGTTCGCCGCCGTGCCGACTTCAGGGTTGAAGTCGCTGTGGCAAGCTTTGAAATCGGGCCAAGTGATACGTGGCCGGTTCGTCGATGGTCGCGGTAACGGCTGCTTGTTCCATTGGCTTTCGGAGCAAAAGATGGTCGATCGACCGAGCCGGTTTGCCTGGACCAACCGCAATCCGCTGTTTACGACGGCCCATGATGCGGCCATGCGGCGGATTATCGTCGGCTGGGATGCGGCTGAGCCTGAGATGATCGTCAAGGGCGCCGGATATGAAGCGGAGTATCCGACGGCTCGGTACGTCGTTCGTAAGGGCGATGTGCGACGAGCGATTCGCAACGTGATGCGCGAGCGCCGCGAAGCGAACCGGTTGGAACGGGCTGCCGAGCGCGCCGTGAAAGCCAGAATCGCCGCGATCTAAGCCGTCGCGATTTAGCGTCCGTCCATGGCTTGAAGCGTTTCATCGGCCTGCGGCTGCCGGAGATCTTGTTCTTCGAGCAGCTCGCGGGCCGTCAGGTCATCCGTGACGAGATGCGTCCAGAATCGCATGCTGCGCAAGAGCGGGACGATCGCTCGCCATTTGCTCCGTAGGCACCGCCTGCAGGGCGCGGCGCTGATGACGAGATATCGACTGGGAGAGCCGGCTGAAGATTCCGAGCCGGTCTCATGAAACGAGAGCAGGTCCGGCCAGTCGAACAGCGTGACGGCGCGCCAGTTCTCTTTATCATCGTCGCTGCGCGGTGATGTTCCGTCGGCCTGATCAGACAGCAGCACCGGTCCGGCATCGTCGTACGGCAGATACTGCAAATCGCCGACGAACTTGCCGGCTTCCAAGCCTTTCGGCCGACGCGAATGATGCTTGAGGTAGCTCTGCATCAGACCGTCGGGATCGCCCGACCACGCTAAGCTGCTGATGATGAGCTGCACTTTGTGGCGCAGCTCGAAGGCGCGCTCGATGTTCTCGTCTTGGGTCTTCAGTTTCGCATACCCGCGCATCGGCACGGTCGCGGCCGTCGGAAGGTCGACGAATTCGATTTGGTCCGCCGCGTCGAACAGCCTAAAGAACGTTACGGGGCTCAGCATCGGATCTTGGATCGTCGGCGTCAGCGCGTGCAGCCGAAGCTTTGGGTACACCGGCAAGGTTTTGAGCAACTTGGCCAGGTAAGAGATGACGGCCAGCGAGCTGTAGCCTGCGCCAAGACCGATGCCGATCGGTTCCGCGTCGGCCGCCGACTTACCCGCGGCGCGCGCGGTTTGCGCATTTTGCACGACGAGCTTTTTGATGAGGTTCAGCGCCGTCTCGGCGGTGGCGCGGGCGACCATGTCGTTGACGACGTCTTGCGTGACGTCGACGACGCGGATTTCGTTCCACTTCGGATTGAGGCCGTACTTTTCATAGACGGCCTCGGCCCGTTTGACGGCCTGCGGCGGATTGAGCTGCACAAAGCCGCGATCGACCGCCTCACGCACGATCTTGTAAACGCGGTAGCGCGTGAGATCGATGCGGCGCTTTTCGTTCCAGCGCAGATCGATCCAAGGCAACTCGTTGGCGTGCTCGCGAACGAGCCATTGCGCGATAGTCGACGTGAGCTTCTTTTGGTCGTCGCCTTGGGCGGTCATCCAGCGCGTGGCGACCGAGAAGACCAAGGCGTCGCTGAGGTCGTGAACGGAACCTTCCGGTTCGTTTTGGGGGGGCACGATGTTCCGCTCCTGGGAAGACCGCTGGTCGGGCGTGCGAGGCGCGAAGCGGAATGCGAAAGGTCGCAAGCAAGAAACTGTCGGCGTCGAATACAGTTTTTCATTCTAGCGTACCTGGCGGTTGAAATGTCAAATGTGCGACAGGTTTAGACCTCGTCGCCGTTTGGATTAACTGCTTCTGTTTGAGACCGGTATCGTGGATATCCCGCAGCGTGAAACGGCCGACTTTCCGCGACTTCTTCAAACGCTTGAGCAACAGCAGGCCGCCGGACTGCAGATCGGAGCCCAAGTCGCGGTGTCGCATGACGGCCGGGTGGTTTGCGACATGGCGATCGGCTGGGCACGGCCGCAATACGGCGAAGAGTCGGCCGTGCGGATGTCGCCGGATACGCTGATGCTCTGGCTGTCGTCGAGTAAGCCGGTTGCGGCGGTCGCCGTCATGCAGCTGGTCGAGCAAGGTCTGGTCGGGCTCGATGATCCCGTGGCGCGGCACGTTCCGGAGTTCGGTGCCAACGGCAAAGCAGCCGTTACGATTCGCCATCTGCTCACGCATACCGGGGGCTTTCGCTTCATCGATGTCGGCGACGCGGCCACGCCGTGGGACGAGATCATTCGACGATTGTGCGTCGCACCGCTGGAGCGCAATTGGGTGCCCGGCGAGCGGGCCGG
This sequence comes from Planctomycetota bacterium, assembly GCA_017303535.1. GTDB lineage: Bacteria > Planctomycetota > Planctomycetia > Pirellulales > PNKZ01 > PNKZ01. The sequence goes on along the minus strand of JAFLCO010000023.1, from coordinate 11,166 downwards.
TTATCACCCTTACACAAGTTGGTACATCCTCGGTGAAGTCGTCTCGCGGGCTTCGGGCCTGTGCTACTCCGACTATGCTCGCAAGCGGATCTTCGAGCCGCTCGGCATGACCGATTGCTGGATCGGCATGCCTGCGACGACTCGCGACGCCTACAGTTCGCGGCTCGGCGTCATGGTGAATACGGAAACGAAAGGGGATTCAACGGCCACGCTGGCTCCGCATACTTGGAGTACCTTCGAAGGAGTGACTGCTTGCGTTCCCGGCGCCAACGGGCACGGCCCCGCGCGGCAGTTCGTTCGGCTCTATGAAATGTTGCTCGCCGGCGGTACGCTCGACGGCGCGACGATCCTTCAACCGGAGAGCATTGCCGCGATGTCGGATCGCGTCCGCGTCGGCATGTTCGATGAAACGTTTCGACATGCGCTCGACTGGGGACTCGGCGTCATTCCGAACAACCGACGTTACGGTCTTGATACCGTGCCATACGGCTACGGTCGTCACGCGGGCGACGGCGCCTTCGGCCACAGCGGCTCGCAATCGTCGGCCGCCTTTTGCGATCCGGAGAATCGACTGGCCATTGCCGTCGTGCTCAACGGTACTTGCGGCGAGCGGCGGCATCAGCCCAGGATGCGAGCCGTGCTGGAAGCGATCTATGAAGATCTCGGAATCACGCGTACCGACTGAGCTACTTGCCAAACTGCAACTCGAGCAGCAGTTGCTTCACGTCGGTCATCGCCAGTCGGTCGCGGGCCAGTGAACGATCGGAGCAAATAAACACTGGGCCGTCGCTCATTTCCCGGCCTGCTTCCGGCAGCCGACCATGACTGCCGCGGATGATCGAGGCGTCGAGCCCGATGACGTCCATGTAGTAGCGGAAACCAAGCAGCTTCCGCGCGAGCCGACGAGCCACACGCAACTTCGGAAAGCGAAGTTCCGGATTGACGAATAGTTCGACGGGATCGTATCCGGGCTTGCGATGGATATCGACGGTGCGCGCGTAGTCGGGAGCGAGTGCTTCGTCGAGCCAGAAGTAATAGGTGAACCAACTGCGTCGCTCGGCCACCACGACGAGTTCGCCGCTGCGTGCATGATCAATTCCGAACTCGCGCTGAGCCGCACGGTCGAGCACCATCTCTACGCCCGGCGTCTTGCGCAATAGTTCGGCCACGGGGCGAACGTCGGCATCGCGGGCCACGTAAACGTGAGCCAGTTGATGATCGGCGACGGCAAATGCGCGACTAGCGCCGCAATCGAGCGTTTCCCAACCGGGCAGTTCGCGCCGTACGCTTAAGTAGCCATGTTCGCGCAGTACCCGATTGAGATGCACAGGCCGCTCGACTTCCGTGATCGCATACTCGGAAAGCACGACGACTTCACATCCCGCCGCACGCGCCGCATCAATCAGCCGGCCCGCTTCCGCATCGACCTCGCGTAAATCCGTGCGGCAACGGGCGTCCGCCGGGCCAAAGCGCTGGAAGTTGTAGTCGAGGTGCGGAAGGTAAACGAGCGAGAGCGTCGGCCGTTTGGTCTTCAAGGCATCCAGCGCCGCATCAACGATCCAGCGCGTGCTCGTGATATCGGTGCCGGGTCCCCAGAATTTCAAAAGCGGAAAGACTCCCAGCCGTTCTTGGAGTTCGTCTTTCCACTCGGGGGGGCGGCTGTAGCTGTCGAAAACCTTGCGACCGTCGGCCGGATAGCTCGGCCGCGGCGTGATCGACCAATTGACGGCAGCGTACATGTTGAACCACCAAAAAAGTTTGGCGGTTGTGTAGTTCGGATCGCGCCTTCGGGCGGTCTCGTAAAGTCGCTCGCCCGAGACCAAATGGTTCGACTGTTTCCAAAACATGACCTCGGCCAAATCGCGGAAATACCAGCCGTTGCCCACGATTCCGTGCTCGCGCGGCGGCAAGCCGGTCAGGATCGTCGACTGCGCCGAGCATGTGACGGCGGGCAGCACCGTACCCAGCGGACATGAAAAGCCGTCGCGGGCCAGGCGCGTAATGTTCGGCGTGTCAGGCCCGAGATGCTCCGGAGCGAGCCCGACGACATTCAGTACGACTAGCGGCTTGGTCATGGTGTTTGCTGCCGAGCGATGCGGCACAAAATGGATACGGCGAAGTGATGTGCGATTTAGCGCATCGCCGAAGGACTTTGTCTAAGGCGAATGCCGGCGATTCACTGGCAGCGCAAATTATCAGTAAATCTCGGCGAATTGGAGAGCATCGTCGCGCATCAAAACTGTATTGTGGCCGGAGCAGGTCCCGCCCATACTAGCGGGTGTTCGAACCTCCCGCCGAGTCCCCCACCAACATACGAAGGTTCACGCTATGAGCCTTACCACTCAACAATTCGTTGAAAGCCTGACCGTTCACGGCCTGATGTCAAGCGGCGAAGTCACCACTTTGCTGCGTGAGTGGACCGTCAGCGGCGTGCCCGAGCCCGACGTCGAAACGCTCGTGCGCAAGCTCGTCGAGCAAGGCAAGCTAACGAAGTTTCAGGCCGTCAATTTATATCAAGGTCGCGGCAAGGGGCTGATCCTCGGCGAGTATTTGATTCTCGATAAAATCGGCGCCGGGGCGATGGGCAAGGTTTACAAGGCCAAGCACCGGCGGATGCATCGCGTCGTCGCGTTGAAGGTGTTGCCGCCGCACGTCTCGACGATGCCCAAAATCGTCGAGCGATTTTTCCGTGAAGTCCAAGTCGCTGCGCGTCTGGTGCATCCTAATGTCGTCGCCGCGTTCGACTCCGGCGAAAGCCACGGCGTGCATTATCTCGTGATGGAATACGTCGAAGGACGCGACATGCTCGCTTACGCCGATGCGAAAGCGCCGCTTTCCGTCGTTGAGGCAGTTGAGCTCATCCGCCAATCGGCCGAAGGCTTGGCGTATGCTCACGAACAAAACATCGTGCACCGCGACGTGAAGCCGTCGAATATTCTCGTCGAAACCTCGGGCCGAGCGAAAATTCTCGACCTCGGCTTGGCTCGTATCACGCAGGATGACGCGGGCGGCAACACGGAAACGCAAAACGTGCTGACGGTCGAAGGCGAAATGATGGGGACGCCCGACTACATGGCCCCGGAACAATCGTGCGATACGCACGCGGCCGACCATCGGGCCGACATATACGCACTCGGCTGCAGTTTGTACCGGATTCTGACGGGCAAAATTCCGTACCCCGGCGATACGCCCGTGCAAAAGGTCATGGCTCATCACGATCGCCCGATTCCGAACTTACGCGAGTCGCGACAAGACGTGCCTCCGGCGCTCGACGAACTTTTTCAGAAGATGATGGCCAAGACTCCTGAGGCTCGACCGCAGAAAATGCGTGAGGTGGCGGAGACATTGGCGAGGATCGGGCAATCGCTCGCGGCGGCTCGTTAGTCCGCCGCCGTCACGGCGTTTGCGCGGAAGGCGTCGAACCGGGAATCCGCAGCCGGTTGCGCGGGACGTTGCCAACGATGTCTCGTCCCCACGTCTCCCAGCGAACGCGAACGTTGCCGTCCGCGAGGCCTTCGACGACCGTCACGTCGTACCACTTCCCTTGAAACTCGGCGTGCAGCCGCTGCCCGGTACGCACGGTCGTTCGCGGGCTGACGGCTTCCGCACCTTCGCTGCCTGCGGGAATCGGCGCTTTGTCGTAAACCAGGCGCGACGATGCCGCGGTCGCTTGCGAAGGCGTCGAGACAGTTGCTCTCGGCTGCGGCGTGGGTTGCGGGACAGTCACGATCGGTACCGCCGAGGGTCTCGGACGCGGCGCCGTGATGTCCGGCGATGATGAGGTCGGCTCCGCTTGCGGCGGCATAAGCTCCGACGGCACCGCGGCGGCGTTATTGCCATCATCGATTACAGTTTCGTCTTGCGGCGCAGGCCCCGCCTCGGGAAGGGCGACAGTTGGTGGCGCATCGGGCATTGTGATCGTATGTGTCGGGTGCGCGTCGTCGTCCCGCGGCGTAACGGCGGCCGTCTGATCGGTCGAAGCGCGGTCGTTTGGCAACCACGGACGCCAGACGAAAGCGGCGACGCCGACAACAATCAGCAGTCCGACCGCGGCGGCGAGCGAAACTTTCGACTTCTTGCGCGCAGCCGGAGGCCCTTCAACGGCATGGGCCGGAGATGTCGATTGGGCCACGCCTGTTGACGGAACCGCTTGAGCCGCGTGGCTGTAGGGCGAGCTTTCCACAGGCGGCGTGGCCGCGCTAGGCAAAACCGTCAGCGGAAGCCCTTCGACGCGAGGAACGTCCGGCGATTTCACCGCAACGGACGCCGGCTCGACACTCATCGGTTTTGCGGCAACCGGAGCAGGACCAGGAACCGTCGGCACGGCTATCGACGGTGAGGACGTCGTCTGAGTCGCCGACTTTACCGGCGGGGCCGCGATCGTGATCGTCGCCTGACAATGAGGGCAGACGGCCTTCATCCCCGCGTGCACCGCTTCCACTTCCCAGGCTTGCCGACAGCGGGGGCAGGTGAGCTTACGCATTGGCAACACGACGGGAGGCGGGACTAGAAGCTATCACTCCCCAATTTTACGCCACTCCAAGCAGAAGGCCATTTGCGGCCCGCGACCGCACCGTCGAAAAATTGCGAAGAATTCCGAAAAATCTCGGAGGTCCCGTTTTTGCGCCGCTTTGCGTTAGAAAGCTGAACGCCCGTCTCAGTCTCTACGGAAACGACGGACGGTCGCCGAATTGTCGTTGGGGCGTTGAGACAACAGCGGCCCTGACAGTTGCAACGTCGTATCAACGGGGCGGCGGCCTTCGTACGCCTAACCTCCGCGCTCTAGACGACTTGCGCGCGGGACCTTTAGAATTCGACCGGTCTACGCCGATGGAAACATTTCACGCCGCGCCGCCCGCGGCTTTGCACACCTTGGGAGAAGTGCCATGAAAGGCAACCAGCAGATTATCGACGCCCTGAACGCCGCCCTCACGATCGAACTCACGGCGATCAACCAGTACTTCATCCAAGCCAAGATGTGCAAGAACTGGGGCTTCAATAAGCTTGGTCAAAAGCACTACCACGAGTCGATCGGCGAAATGAAGCACGCCGACATGCTCATGGACCGTATCCTGTTCCTCGACGGCGTTCCGGAAATTGCCCGCTACGGCGTAATTCGGGCCGGCAACGACGTGAAAGAGCAGTTCGAATTCGACCTGCAGCTCGAATCATCCGGCGTGAAGGCCTACAACGATGCGGTGGCTCTGGCCATTCAACTCAAGGACGGCGGCAGCCGCGATCTGATGGAGAAGATCCTGGTCGAGAGCGAAGAGCACGTTGATTGGCTGGAAACCCAACTGAACCTGATCAACGAAGTCGGCTTGGCCAACTACCTGCAATCGCAGATGGGCGACCACGGAGAAGGACACTAAGCGACGCGGCTTCGGTTCGCGTTAGAAAAAAAAGCTCGGGTGCCACCGGTGGCTCGACCACCAATGCCCCTTGCGTAACTACCGGGCGTGCGGCGTCTGCTGATTGCCGAGCACTTGGCAGCCGCCGCTCAAGCAGGCCGATTCGCCGCAGAAAGAGCCTTCGACATTCAGTTCGCCGTGGTCGAGGGCCTCTTGCAAGGCCGGGGCCAAAGCCGGAACGACCGGCTCTTCGGCCCGACGCTTGGCGGCGAAGAACGAGCGGAGCTTGCGATGGCAAGCCGTGCAGCCGCTCCCGGCCCCCGTCGTGCAGGCAATCTGGCAGAGTGAGCGGGCACCATCTTCCACGGCCCGCACGACCGACGATTGCCGGACTTGCAGACAGCGGCAAATCACGGGATCGGTAGAGTCGTCAACACCGTCGGCCTGCGGCACGACGAAGGTCGTGCTCAGTTCGGTGTGAAAGCGGTGCTGCTCAAGGTCGTAGAAGACAACCATTTTGGGCGAGCGACGAGCGAAAGGGGCGGGGCGTGACGGCGGGCTGGTTGTGAGACTGAGTCTCAATCCGATAGTAATTAAACCCCGGTTCAGTCCTTAAGTCAAGAAATGCTGCGAAAAAACTTGTGGATAGCGGCTGCGCGAACCCGAAACGTGCGCCGGAGGACGGCAGAAGCAGGAATTACGAGGTTAGAGACCCAAAAAAATCGGTGTTTTGTACGTCTTCCGGCACTAGCCTCTATATCCCGCTCACCACTCCAAAATCACCTTGCCGGACATGCCCGACTTCATCGTTTCGAACGCCTGCTGGAAGTCGTCGATCCGGAAGCGGTGCGTAATCACGCGGGAGATATCGAGGCCGCTTTGCAACATGCTGGTCATCTTGTACCAGGTCTCGAACATCTCACGGCCGTAGATCCCCTTGAGGTGCAGGCCTTTGAAGATGATCTGGCTGAAGTCGACGGACACGGCCGTTGGGAAGATACCGAGGATGGCGATCCGCCCGCCGTGGTTCATTCCTTCCAGCATCCCTTGAAACGCCGCGGCGTTGCCCGACATTTCCAATCCTACGTCGAAACCTTCCGTCATTCCGAGGTGCTTCATGCAATCGGCGAGGCTCTCGCGTTTCGGATTCAAAACGTAAGTCGCGCCTATCTTGGCCGCCAGGGCCAAGCGATAGTCGTTGACGTCGGTGACCACGACATATCGGGCTCCGCAGTGCCTAGCCACAGCCGCGGCCATGATGCCGATAGGGCCGGCGCCCGTGATGAGCACGTCTTCGCCGATGAGGTCGAACGACAAGGCCGTGTGGACGGCGTTTCCGAACGGATCAAAAATCGACGCAAGGTCGTCGGAGATAACGTTCGGCAGTTTGAAGGCGTTTCCGGCCGGCAACGACAAGAACTCGCCGAAGCAACCCGGCCGATTCACGCCGACCCCGAGCGTCTTGCGACACAGGTGCCTGCGGCCTGCACGGCAGTTGCGACAGTGGCCGCACGTGATATGCCCCTCGCCTGTCACACGATCACCGGGCTGGTAATCGGTGACTTCCGCGCCGACTTCTTCGACGACGCCGACGTATTCATGGCCCGTCACCATCGGCACGGGCACCGTCTTCTGCGACCACTCGTCCCAGTTGTAGATGTGAACGTCGGTCCCGCAGATCGCCGTCTTCTTGATACGGATCAAAATATCGTGCGAGCCGATGGTCGGAATCGGCACTTGCTCCATCCACAAGCCGGGCTCGCGCTTCGCTTTGACGAGCGCCTTCATGGTGCGGGCCATACGAGAATCCTTCCGCATACTCTAATGAACAACCTTGATTATTTGACGATCCCGAGCGCCCGTCCAACTTTTGCAAACGCCGCGACGGCAAACTCCAGATCGTCGCGCGAGTGCGCGGCCGACATTTGCGTGCGAATGCGCGCTTGGCCTTGCGGCACCACGGGAAACGAAAAACCGACGACGTACACGCCCTCCGCGAGCATCGCCGCAGCCATTTCGCCGGCGAGTTTGGCGTCGCCGAGCAAAACAGGAATGATGGCGTGCCCTGCGCCGAGCAACGTGAAGCCGAGCTTGGTCATCGCGTCACGGAAGAATTGCATGTTGTCGAAGAGTTGCTTGCGCAGCGCGTCGCCGTCGGCCAAGAGATCGAGCACGGCCAGCGACGCCCCGGCGATCGGCGGCGCCAACGTGTTCGAAAACAGATAGGGTCGCGACCGCTGACGGAGCCAGTCGACGATTTCTTTTCGACCGGAGGTATAGCCGCCCGATGCTCCGCCGAGCGCTTTGCCGAGCGTGCCGGTGATGATATCGACGCGGTCGGTCACGCCGCAAAGTTCCGGCGTTCCGCGCCCTCGTGGACCGACGAAGCCGACGGCGTGCGAATCGTCGACCATGACCAGCGCGTCGTATTTCTCCGCCAAGTCGCAAACCGACTTAAGGTCGGCGATCACGCCGTCCATCGAAAAGACGCCGTCGGTCGCAATCAGCCGAAATCGACAACCGGCCGCCGCTTGAAGTTGCCGCTCCAAATCGGACATATCGTTGTTGGCGTAGCGGAACCGCTGCGCTTTGCAAAGCCGCACACCGTCGATGATGCTCGCGTGATTAAGGGCATCGCTAATCACGGCGTCTTCCGCGCCGAGCAAAGTTTCGAAAAGCCCGCCGTTGGCATCGAAGCACGAAGAGTAAAGGATCGTGTCGTCGGTGCCGAGAAACTGCGAGATCTTCGCCTCGAGTTCCTTGTGAACCGTTTGCGTGCCGCAAATGAACCGCACGCTGGCCATGCCGTAACCGTAGCGGTCGAGCGCCGCATGGGCCGCCGCGACGATCGCCGGATGATCGGCCAGGCCCAGGTAGTTATTCGCACAAAGATTCACGACCCGGCGCGTTTGCGTGGTTTCGATCCAGGCGTTCTGCGTGGTCGTGATCACGCGCTCGGCTTTGTAGAGCCCGGCCTCGCGGACCTTGTCAAGTTCGCCGCGCAGGTGTTCGGTGAAGCGAGCATTCATCGTTGGGCCGGTCCTTTCGCAGCGGCGATTTTCACGCCGGCCGCGAGTTCGTAGAGCTTTGTGACAGCGGAAAAGTCGACCTTATCGAAGCCCTGGTTCATCGCAGAGGTGTATTGTTGCAAAGCTCCGGCGGCGACGGGCGTCGGGACCTTCCATTCTTGGGCGAGCGCCACGGCCAGGGCCATGTCCTTCCGCATCAATTCCAGCATAAACCCCGGTGCGAATTGATCGGCCAGGATGAACTTCTTGCCCCGTGCCTCAAGCAAGGAGGAATTGGCGCTAGAGACCGACAGCACATCGACCATCTGCGCCGGATCGGCCCCGGCCTTGGCGGCCAGCGTCAAACCTTCGGCGATCAGCGTCATGATGCCGCCGCCGATCATTTGGTTCACGAGCTTGACGACCTGTCCGCAACCGAGCGGCCCGCAATGAAACAGGTGCTTGCCCATCGCCTGGAGCACCGGCAGAGCGCGCTGGTAATCACCGGTCGCTCCGCCGCACATAATCGCTAGCGTGCCGGCCTCAGCTCCCCACGGCCCACCGGAAACCGGAGCGTCGATCATTCGTGCACCGGTCGCGCCAATCCTCTCGCCGACTTCGCGCACGGTCGCAGGCCCGATGGTGCTCATGTCGGCCCACAGCTTGCCCGCGCTCAAGCCCGCCGCGAGTCCGTTGGGTCCGTCGACGATTTCGCGAACCTGCGCATCGGCCGTGACGATGGAAACGACCAGATCGCACTGGCGCGCGAGATCCGCAGGCGTCGCGACACGCAGAGCCCCAGCTTCCGTAAACTCGCAGGCTACGTCATCACGCCGCGCATAAACCACGAGCGGAAATCCGGCTTTCAGAATGTTCTTCGCCATCGGCCGGCCCATCGTGCCGAGGCCGATAAATCCAACACGCTGCATGTAATCGTCGATCCTCGCAAGGCCCGCGCTTTCACGTTTCTCGCCGAAGCGCAGTCGGTTAAGCTAGCGGTCGGTTAAGCTAGGTCATGGGAGCCGACGGCTTGCACGATGCCCGTCGCAACTCCCGCGGCGCGACGGAGATTCTAGCATGTCGCAAGTTGGTCGACGGGCTCGATTTGGCGCGGTACTAAATTTAATCGCGGGGCTGGTTTTCATCGGCTCGCCGACCGCTTTCACTGCCGCCGCCGAGCGAGCAACGAAGGCCGAATCGCCCCCTGTAAAGAAAACCGATTCGCAATCGACCGCGAAAGCAAAGCGAGCTGCGACGACCGATCCGGAATCCGTCGAAGCCCTCGTCAAGCGGACCTTGGCGTCCGTCGTCATTATCCGCGGCGCGGGACGCGACGGCCGCGAAAACGGTCTCGGCACCGGCTTTGTGATCTCCGACGACGGACTCATCGCGACAAACCTGCACGTCATCGGCGAAGGCCGTGCGTTTCACGTCGAAACTTCCGACGGCCGCAAGCTGTCGCCGGTCGCCGTGCATGCTTCGGATCGGCATGTCGATTTAGCCGTGGTTCGCGTCGAAGCGAAAGATCTGAAGCCGCTGCCGCTCGCCAAGCCGGAGACGATCACGACGGGGCAAGACATCGTCGTGCTGGGCAATCCGCAGGGGCTCACGCATAGCGTGGTGAAAGGGGTCGTGTCGGGGAGCCGGATCATCGACGGTATGCCGATGGTGCAACTCGCCGTGCCGATCGAGCCGGGCAACAGCGGCGGACCGGTGCTTGATCGTGCTGGCCATGTGCTGGGCGTGGTCACGATGAAGTCGGCCGTCACCGAAAATCTCGGCTTTGCCGTCAACGTCGAAGCGCTGCAAGCGCTTTTGGAAAAGCCGAACACGGTCGCGATGGAGCGCTGGCTCACCATCGGGACCCTCGATCCCCGACGCTGGGACGTCCGCGGCGGCGCTCAATGGCGACAACGGGCCGGCCGTATTCAAGTTTCCGGCAGCGGCGCCGGCATCGGCAGCCGCTCGATCTGCTTTGCAAAAGACGAAACGCCTGAGAAATTCGAACTGGCCGCAGCCGTGAAGCTCGACGACGAGTCGGGAGCCGCCGGCTTGGCGTTTCTCGGCGACGGGGACGAGCGACACTACGGCTTCTACCCCAGCGGCGGTCGATTGCGATTCGTCCGCTTCGATGGGCCCGACGTTTACAGTTGGCATGTGCTCGACGAACGCCCAAGCGATGCCTATTTGCCCGGCGACTGGAATCGGCTCAAGGTCGAGGTCGAAGCCGGCAAGGCCCGCTGCTACGTCAACGGCAAACTCGTCTTCGAACATGCCGTTGATGAACCGGCCGGCAACCGAGCGGGCCTCGTCAAATTCCGCCAGACCACGGCCGAGTTCAAGCAATTCGCCGTAGGTGAGTCGCTGCCCGAGTTGGAACCGTCGGCGGAGTTGCTCGCCGCGTTCAACGCGCTGCGTGCCGAACTTCCGCAGCGCGGCACGGCGATCGACCTGCCGCAGCCGCTGACGAAAGAAGCGGTCGCAGGCGTCGACTTGCTTCGTGATCGGGCCAAGGCTCTGGAGCGCGAGGCGGAGCAACTTCGCGAGATCGCGGCGAAACTGCACCGCCGCAGCACGGTCAACCAACTCGCGAAAACGTTGTCCGTCGATGATCAGAAGGTCGACCTCCTGCGGGCGGCATTGCTCATCGCTCGGCTCGATAACGACGAAATCGACGTCGACGCCTATCACGAGGAAGTCGGGCGGATGGCCGACGAAATCCGTCGCAAGCTCCCCGCCGACGCCGGCGACCAAGCCAAGCTCGCGGCCGTGAAGAAATATCTGTACGTCGACAACGGCTACCACGG
>JAFLCO010000229.1 GCA_017303535.1 Planctomycetota bacterium | reverse complement strand
TGGATGCCACGGCGGCGGACTTCGAACACCATCGGCTGGAGGCGTTGTGGCTTCACCAAGCCCACGACGTCGTCGATGAAGCATTGCTTAATGCGGTCTTAAAGTCGCCCGATTCACGGGTCCGCGCCGCGGCGACGCGCGTGCTTTGCTATTGGCGCGATCGGGTGAAAGCTCCGCTCGCTCTCTTGCGGCAACAAGTTATCGACGTCGATCCGCGTGTTCGCTTAGAGGCCGTTCGCGCTCTGAGCTTCTTCCACAACGAAGAAGCGTTGGAAATCGCGGTCGAATCGCTGATCTACCCGCAAGACGACTACCTGAAGTACGTACTTGATGAAACGATGAAGACGCTCGATCTACGATTGGCCGGCACGACGAGCGTTCCGGAGAACCCGACCGATCGCGAACGTCGCAGCCGCGATGCCGAAAAGCGTCGCGGACAACCGGAATCGGTCGCCCCGACAGTGCCGAGAGCGAATGCGCCAAGAAAGGGAACCGGTCGTGCCAAACCGTAATCGAGATTTGTCCCCGCGAGCGTTGACGATGTCGCTTCGTTTACCGGCCGTGTTAATCACCGTAGGGTGCCTTGGCGTCGCTTGCTCGACGTTGCCGGCGGCCGAATCGCCGAGTTCGACGGCACTCATGAAGCTCTTGAAGAGCGATCGCCTGCCGGCCACGCGTAGGCCGGCCGTCGTCGAACTCATCTGCGGTCGCGGCGGCCCGGAAGACTTGGCGGCCATGCTGCATAGCGCAACCGCCGGCGAGTTCGATGCTGTCCTCACTGCCAATGTCTTAACCTTGCTCATCGACGCCGCCGAGGTCCGCAAGGTGCGGCCGGCGGGCGACCTTTCGTCCGTCGAAAGCTTGATGAATGCCGACACCGCACGCGGCGAGCAGGCCGTGCGAGCCGCGGCCGTGCGGCTGGCGGCCGTTTGGAAGACGCCCGGCATTTCCGAGTCACTGAAGATATTCACGGCCGACGAAAAGGAAAACTCCGCGGTACGCGAAGCGGCCGTCGACGGTTTGGCGGCGCTGGGCGACGCGGAATCTACACGTACGCTCGAGGCTTTAGCGAAGTCGGCTTCGACGGGCCGCCTTCGGCTGAAAGCGGCCGCGGCGCTGGCGAAATCGAATCTTGAGAAAGCCGCGCCGGTCGCCGCCGCGGCCCTCGCACACGCCACGGCCCAAGACGACGTCGGCCCTGTGATGGACGCGTTTCTCATTCGCAAAGGGGGCCCCGACAAACTCGCCGACGCATTGACGGCCGTCGGCATTTCCGCTGATCCTGCCAAGCTCGCGCTCCGATATATGTATTCGGTCGGTCGTAGCGACCCGCAACTTTCCGACGTCTTAAGCAAATCGGCCGGCATCGCCGTCGACCAGCCGCCGCCGACGGCCTCGGAACTTCAACAACTGATCGCCGACGTCGCGGCGCACGGCGATGCCGAGCGGGGCGAGCGGATCTTTCGTCGGTCCGACCTCAGCTGCCTGAAGTGTCATTCCATCGCTCGAGCCGGCGGACAGGTGGGTCCGGAACTTTCGGCGATCGGCTCCATCTCGCCGGTCGACTACGTGGCCAATTCGATTTTGCAGCCGAACCTCGCCGTGAAGGAGCAGTTCGTCACGCGAGTTTTTATCACCGACGACGGCCGTACGATCACGGGTATTGTCGTCGACCGAGATCGCAATCGCGTCAACGTACGCGACGCCGCCGGAAATCTGGTCGCCATCCCGACGGCGGACATCGACGAAGAGGAAGAAGGAAAATCTCTCATGCCGCAGGGGCTTACGAAGTTCCTCACGCGCGATGAACTCGTCGATCTCATCAAGTTCGTGTCCGAACTCGGCAAGCCCGGCCCCTACGCGCTGCGAGAATTACCGACGATTCAGCGCTGGCGCCTGCTGAAAAACTTGCCCGCCGAATTCGCCGGCGACGTGGTCGACGCGTCGGCCTTCGGTCGTCACGTCGTCACCGCGCCGCAGACGGATTGGCTACCGGCTTACGCCACGGCCCGCGGGAGTCTACCCCTCGCGGAACTTACCGCCGACGGTGGGTCGCTGATCTTGCAGGGGGGGGTGAATATCGTCACGCCGGGCGAGCTTGAAATCCGTTTCGTCCCCGCCGGCGCGGAGGTTTGGGTGGATGCGGAGCCGGTCAAAGCTCCCGGCGGCACCGTAACACTAAATTTAACTAAAGGCACGCACACGCTAACGTTACGACTTCCGCCGGCGATAAAATCCGACGGGGAAGTACGCGTCGAAGTGAGGAAATCCCCCGAATCGTCCTGCCAATTTGACGTCGTCGGGGGGGCTTAGTCGGCTAAGCTGGGGGAGAGAGCAGCGGCGACACTTACGAACTTCGTCGAGGGGTCTCGCGGCCGGCGATTAGTCGACCGCGATTCACGGCAAAATGCAGGCGAAACCTACGGCGTTGGATCGGAATAGCGAGGACGTCGCTTATTGGCAGGCGTTAGATGCCGCAGCTCAGGAACGGCTGCGCGAATTTACGCTTAGCGCCGACTTTCTACGCAGCTCGATCGAGCAATCCAACCGCGCGTTTTTCGTCTTCTCGCACGACGGCATGACGACGCACTACGTCAGTCCGGCGTTTGAAACCATTTGGGGCCGACCGCGCGGGTTTCTTTACGAGAGTCCTTCGCGGTGGATGGAGACGCTGCATCCCGAAGATTCGGACCGAATTCAGCGGCTCGCCTCGGAAAACCTTCGCACCGCCGATCGCGCCCAGCCCCCGCTGGAATATCGCATCGTCACGCCGACGGGCGACGTGCGTTGGATTTGGGGCTACCTGTTTCTCGTTAAAGATCTTGAAGGCTCCCGAACACTGCTTTGCGGCATTTCGGAAGACGTCACCCAACGCAAGCTCGCCGCGGAAGCGGACGCCGAGGCCAAGCATCGGCTGGAAGGGCTCGTCGCCGCACGCACGGCCGAGCTTACCGAAGTCAACGAACTACTGCGCCGCGAAATCGCGCAGCGGAAGGAAACGGAACTCAGCCTGCGCCGACAGCAGGAGTTTCTGAAGCAATTGCTATACGCTCAGGATCTCGAGCGCAAATTCATCTCGTTCGACATCCACGACGGCGCCATTCAAAACGTCATCGCGGCCCGAATGCATTTGGATTCCGGGCTTCACAGCTTGCCGCCGAATCAACCGGGCACGACCGAGTTGCGTGAGGCGTCCCGACTGTTGGAAGGGGTGCTCGCCGAAACACGGCGGATTATCGGCGGCATTCGTCCGCCGACGCTCGACGACCTGGGCGTCGGCGCGGCCGTCGAAGAGCTTGTCGCCGAGAACGGCCGTCAAGGCTTGGAGGTCGATTACGTCGACGGCACGCGCGGCGGCCGCTGGTCGCCGACCCTGGAAATGACGATCTATCGCGTCGTTCAAGAATCGCTTTCCAACGTCCGTCGCCACGGCGATACGTCGCGGGCAAGCGTCGCCATCGAGGTGCGCGACGATCACATCTTCGTCACCGTTTCCGACCACGGACGAGGTTTCGATCCGACGACGGTCGCGGTGCGAGAGTTTGGACTACAAGGAATTCGCGAGCGCACGGCGGCCGTCGGCGGGAGTTGCCATATTCATAGCGTCTCAGGCGAAGGAACGGTCGTGACGGCCGAGTTTCCGCAACTCGATCCGGAAGAAATGGCCCGCGCGGCCGGCGAACGCGCCGAGCGAGCTTTGCAGATCAGCCGGTCACGCTTGGAAGCGGTCTTGGAGTACACGCCCGCCGTCGTGTTCATTAAAGACGCCGAAGGAAAGTACGAGTTCATCAACCGCAAGTTCGCGGAGCTGTTCCACGTCGATCCCTCAAAATTTCTCGGCTCGACGGATTGCGATATCCATCCGGCCGAAGTGGCTGATGCAGTCCGCGCGAACGACGCCTATGTCGTGGCTCAAGACCGCGCCTTAACGATTGAAGAATCGGTGCCGAGCGACGGGGAGATGCGAGAATACGTGTCCGTCAAGTTTCCGATTCCCGGAAAAGACGGCGCAAAGACCAGCGTTTGCGGCATCGCCACCGACATCACGGAGCGCAAGCACGAACTTTTGGCGCTGCGAGAAAGCCGCAACCGATTCTGTTCGTTCATGGATCACTTGCCGATGCCCGCCTGGATCAAACAGACGGACGGGCGCTACGTCTGGGGCAATCGCCGCTTCTTGGAGATTCATCGCTTGCCGGAGAATCAGCTGGCCGGCAAGACCGACTTCGATCTATTTCCCGGCGACGTCGCCAAGCTATTGCAACAGCACGATTCCGAGACCGTCGCTGCCGATCAAGAACGCTTCTTTACGGAAGTCACGCCGATGCTCAATGGCCCGCCCGTGGCCTGGGAAGCGATCAAGTTTCCCGTTCGTGGCGGCGGCGAAGAACTGATGGTGGCCGGCATCGCCTTCGACCCGATCCGGCAAACCGATCACAATCTGCTGGCGGCTAAGTTACGCGCTGCGCAGCAAGATGCGGCCGCGACCTGACGCGACCTATGTCGTCGCGTTGCGATCGGGCCCTTTCGTTGCGGGCCTATTATCGGCCCGAATCTTATCGAGCAGCTTCTTCAAGTCCTCGCGTCGATTCAATTCGCGAAACTCGGCTCCGAACTCCAATCGCGACGCGGCTTCGAGCGATCGGAACATTCCCAGCTCGTAACACTTCGTCAGCAGCTCCAGACAGCGCTTGCCGATCGGCTCCTGTTCGGCGGCGGGTGACGAGCCGTAAATTCTCGCCAACCTCCTTACGGCGACAAACAGTTCCGGCGCTGCGGCATCGGATGCGCCCGCAATGCGCTCGACTTCTTTCCGCGCAGCCGCGAGATCGCCGGAACGCGCGAGGGCCGCGGCCCGAAAATCAATAAGTTCCGGCTCTTCGGGAAGCAACGTCGATGAGCGAGCCTCGGCCGCGACTTGCTGGGCTTCCTTCGAGGCGGCAAGTCTACCTTCCGCTTCGCGAATCCAATCGTCGTACGGCTTCTGCTCGGCGGCAGGCACGACTCCGCGTAACTTCTTCAAATGCTCAATTAGGGACTCGGCCCTCTTAACGGCCGCATCGGCATCACGGGATTCCCAAGCGAGTTGCCAGGCAGCCGACTCGAAATTGGCAAGCGTCGTCCAGGCAGCTACGTCCTGCGGCCGGCTCTCCGCCGCCTTCAGCGCTTTCGCCGTCGCCTCGACCAGGAGCGGTTCTGCTGCCTTGAAGTCGCCCAGCACCAACGCCGCCGCGCCTGCGCGAAAGCACGCATCGGCTTCGACGCGCTGCAGAGTTTCATCGGCTTGGCGAGCCGTCAAGCGTTGGCGAGCGAGCTGAAGATAGCGATCCGCCGTGGCGCGGGCGGCCGCCAAGTCGCCGAGTTGCTGCTCGACGTCTCCCAAGTCCCGCAGCGCGGCCGAAAGTTCGCGTTGGCCGTCCGCGTTTTCCGGATCGGCCTCGTTCAATTCTGACAGAAGTCCCACTCGGCTGCGTGCCGCTTCGGCCGCCGCGCCCACGTCGTTTAGTCGCAAAGCGGCCTGCGAACGACGATCGTGGGCCGCGGCTAGGTCGCGCCGGTATTGAATGTTGGCCGGATCGGCCTTCGACAATTTCGCGGCGATTTCCGAGTAGAACTCGAAATACTCCGCCGCCTCACGGTTGCGGTTGCGGGCAAGCAGCGAGTCGCCGAGTCGTACGTACGACACCCCCAAGTCGCGGAGCGTCTGCATGTTCTCCGAGTCAAGCTCGAACAACGCTTTGCGAATCTCAAGGCTTTCGCTCAAGAGCTTGTCGGCCGCTTCGTTGTCGCCTTTTTCTTGCGCAACGTCCGCCAAGCGATCGAGCGTCACCGAGAGATCACGCTTCGCCGCCGGACTCTCCGCATCTTTCGCGATGAGCTCCCTCCGCAAACGCTCGCATTCTCCAAACGACGTGGCGGCGCCGGCCAAATCGCCGGATCGCATCGCGGCGTCACCTAGGCGTTCGTGTGCCACCGACAAATTGCGGGCATACTCGTCGTTCTTAGGATCGGCATCGTGCAGACTAAGGCACAGGTCGAGAAAACGGCGAAACAGCTTCGTGGCCTCGTCGGATTCGCCCTGTAATTGATGCACCAGCCCCAGACGCTGTACCGACGCCGCCAAGTCGGCACGAGTCTTCAAGTCGTCGGGGCGACGACCGGCCAATTCTTCGCGGAGTTCTAGAGACTGCCGGAGTCGCTGGACGCCCGTCGACCATTGGCCGCGCTGCATGGCGACGTCGCCGAGCCTTTGATAGGCCGCCGCCAAGTCGATCTCCGCTTGCTCGCGGCGGGCCGGATCCGTTCGCAGCCGCTCGGCCGTTTCCATCGCCTTCTGGTATTGCTGCTCGGCAAGCTGCAACGCCCCCGAACCTTCGCCGGTGCCGGTGTTCAAGAAGATGTCGCCGATATCCAACCGGGCTTTCACAAGGCTCCGATCCGCCTCGGTCGCCGTTTCAAAACTTCGCGTGACTTGTTGAAGCCCGTCGACGACGGTGTCGAGCATGTCGCGGCGAACGGTGTGCGTCGCCGGCAGATTCTTGAGCCGAGTTTGTATGTCGAAGAGCACCGTTTTTAAAGTTCCGAGCGCTAACGCCCCCTGCTGCTCTGCTCGGCGGGCGTGATTCTCGGCGGAACTTCGAGCGGCGTCGGCTTCCGTTCGTGCGGCGGCTTCCTTCTCTAGCGACGTCTGTAAATCGGTCCGCAAGCCGGCCTCGCGCACATACGCGACGCCCGTCACCACGGCAATGAGCACCACGGCGATCGCCGCCGCCTGAGTCGAAGTCTTATGCCGACGCATCCAGCGCTGCACATGCTCGATCGGCGGTTCGTGATAACAACTGACCGATTCATCGGCGAGCCATCGCTCGATGTCGGCCCCCAGCGCACGGGCCGAAGCGTAGCGATCTTTGGGATCGTGCTTCATCGCCTTCAAGCAGACGGCCTCGAGCGCCGGCGGCACTTCGCGACGCACTTGACGCGGCGGAAGAAAATTCCCGGCATGCACGTCGAGCAGCACCCTGCGAACGTCGGAGGCCGTGAACGGAGGCCGGTCGGTCAACAGGCAATACAACGTCGCGCCGAGGCTGTATACATCCGCGGCCGGTCCCATCTGATCGAGCTTGCCGGCCGCTTGCTCGGGGCTCATAAACTGCGGCGTACCGACGACGGAGCCCATTTGCGTCGGGCGGGCCGCTGATTGCGACATTTGCGGCTCCGCGCCGAGGCCGCCGAGATCGTCGTCGGCGTCGAGTTCCGACTTGATGTCGCGATAGGGCCGCGCCAATCCCCAGTCGACGAGCAGAGTCTCGCCGTAGCGGCCCAGCATGATGTTCTCAGGCTTGATGTCGCGATGAATGATGCCGCGGCTATGCGCGTATTCCATCGTGTGGCAAACCGCGACGAAGCGTTGCAGCAACTCGCGCAGCTGCAGGGCTTTCGCCGCGGGGTCGTCCCAATGCGATTCGCTGTGATACGACTGAATCGCGTCTTCCAGACTCTCGCCGCGAATGAATCGCATGGCGTAGTAAGGACAGCCGTCGTCGCCGCTTCCCAGCGCGTAAACCGGCACGACTCCCGGATGCTCAAGATTCCCGGTGATCTCGGCCTCGAGCAGAAATCGAGCCCGGCTCGTTTGGTTGCCGGCCTGTCGCGGCAGAATCTGCTTGAGTGCGACGTCGCGTTTCAGTTCCGTGTCTTCGGCAACAAACACTTCGCCCAGGCCGCCGCGAGCGTGAGTTCGCAGCACACGGAACCGCTGATCGAGCGCGTCTTTAGATTTATCGTCGCCTCCCCGGCTCGCCGCGACCTGCGACGAAGCCGGCGACGCCTTACCGACCTCGAACTCTAAATCACTCGGCTGCGCGACCGTATGCACATCGGCCCGCGTCCGTCCGGCGGCATCTACGTGACTGGGCGCGGCCAGCGTCTGTCCGTCGGGAGAGACACCGGCCCGATCGAGTTCGTGGTGCAAGGCGTTGACGGCCTCGATGCCTGCCAAGGTTCGTTTCGCGTCGCCGTCGTTCTTCGCGAGTTGCCGATTGATGGCCGACGTCAGCCAACCCGCGTCGGCATCGGTCAGCAAACCGCGCTCTCGCAGCAGGTTCGGCAAGTCACCGCGGCCGCCGACCGCCGAATCGTACATGGCTGCCAGCAGCGGAGCTCGTTCGACGAGGCCCGTTTGCCAAGCCAACACGCCGAAGAGCACGTCGCGGTCATGATCGGGGCGAGACATTCCCAGTTTTCTCGGCAGGCGATTTATTACGAGATTTCGCGTATTCTATACTTGTTGAGCGGTCGGCGGTACATTGGCTCGAAGCCGTCGCGCGACGCTCAAAACCCGCACCAATCACTCCGCTTTCAAGCGGCCACCTTCGGGAGACGACATCGATGCTGCTGTTCGCCGAACTTTCCACCGGCCTAATCGTTCTTGGGGCGATCGCAGGCGTCGCGGTGCTCGTCGTCCTGTGGTTCATCGGCATCTACAACTCGCTTGTCGGCCTGCGCAATCGCTACAAGAACGCGTTCGCCCAGATCGACGTGCAGCTAAAGCGCCGCAACGACCTCATCCCAAACCTGGTCGAAGTCGCCAAAGGTTACATGAAGCACGAGCGTGAGACGCTCGAAGCTGTGATCGCGGCACGCAATAAGGCGGTCACCGCCGGCCAGGCCGCATCTTCTTCGCCCGGCGATCCGGCCGCGATGCAGAACCTAGCGCAAGCCGAAGCTCAGGTCAGCGGCGCGCTCTCGCGAATGTTCGCCTTGGCCGAAGCCTATCCGGATTTGAAGGCCAACACGAATATGTTGCAACTGCAGGAGGAGCTGACGTCGACTGAAAACAAGGTCGCCTTCTCGCGACAAGGCTACAACGACGCCGTGATGACATACAACACGGCCCGCGAAACCTTCCCGAACGTCGTCGTGGCAGGCTTTGCCGGTTTCACCGAAGCACGACTGTTCGAGATCGAAAACGTCGCCGAGCGCGAAGCTCCCAAGGTTTCGTTCTAACGCACGTCGATGAACTTCTTCGAACATCAAGACGACGCCCGACGAAAGTCCGGGCGGCTCGTTCTGCTCTTCGCCGCGGCCGTGGTCGGCATTGTCGTCGCCGTGTACTTCGTTGCGCTCTTTGCGCTGCTGGCCACGCACAACTCCGAACAGCAGGCAGCCACTTTTACGCCGCAGATGCTGTGGAATCCGCGCGTGTTCGTCATCACGGCGCTCGGCGTCGGCGCGGTCATCGCGGCGGGCAGCCTGTACCGCACCGCCACGCTGGCCGGTGGCGGCAAAGTCGTGGCGGAAACGCTCGGCGGTCGGTTGCTTAATTCCGCTACGGGCGATTTTCGCGAACGCCGGTTGCTGAACGTCGTCGAAGAAATGGCGCTCGCCTCCGGCGTGCCGGTTCCGCCGGTGTATTTGCTGGAGTCGGAAACGGAAATCAACGCTTTCGCCGCCGGATTCTCCGCAACCGACGCCGTCATCGGTATCACGCGCGGCGCGGTGAACTCGCTCACGCGCGACGAACTCCAGGGCGTCATTGCCCACGAGTTCAGCCACATTCTCAACGGCGACATGCGGCTCAACATCCGCCTGATCGGCCTGCTGCACGGCATTCTGCTGCTAAGCCTAATCGGCTACGTCGTCATGCGCATCCTGCTGGAAACGCGGCCCAGCGGCTCCGCGCGTCGGTCGTCCGATTCCGATAAGAAAGACAACACGGGCGCGATCTTGTTGGTGATCTTTCTGGTCGGCCTCGGGCTGTACGTCATCGGCTACATCGGCGTCTTCTTCGGCCATCTCATCAAGAGCGCCGTCTCGCGCCAGCGGGAATACTTGGCCGACGCTTCGGCGGTGCAGTTCACGCGCAATCCCGGCGGCATCGGCGATGCCCTGAAGAAGCTCGGCGCCATCGGCTCGCGCATCCATAACAGCCAAGCCGAACAAGCCAGCCACATGTATTTCGGCAACGGAATGAAGGCAAGCTTCTTCAATTTGCTCGCCACGCACCCGCCGCTCGTCGACCGCATCCGCCGCATCGAGCCGAATTTCGACGGCGACTTTTCCGCCGAGCACCTCACGTGGCCATCGGAAGACGAAGCCAAGGCTGAAGCGAAACAGGAAGCCAAAAAGCCGGCCGCCGGGGCCTTTCCGTTCCCGGTGCTCGACAAATTCGGTCGCGCCGCGGCCGGAATGGGGACCGTGCTCGCGGGGACGTCGGCCTTTGCCGGCGGAAACGCCGCCGAAAGTTCGCCGATCACCGCGACTCGCGCGGTCACCGACGTCGGCGAACCCAAGACTCACCACTTCGATTTC
>JAFLCO010000228.1:8450-10321 GCA_017303535.1 Planctomycetota bacterium | reverse complement strand
ATTTGGCCGTGACGACGAGTTGCGATTGCGCGTCTTGTCCGCGGAGCGGCGCGGGAGAACCTTGCGCACCGGCGGCCGTGAGCGAGAGTTCGGCGACGGGGCCGAGTTGTTGCGTCGGCGCGGGAACGGCCGGCGAAGCTTGCGACGGCGCGTTGGCCAAGGCCTGCGCGCAGCAGCACAGTGCCCAACAACAGAGCGGCACGAATGAATTCACAACGGAAAAGCGCAACCAACGGTACGCCGAGCAGGCGGGGCGGCTCATGGCGGGATCCTTCCAAAGTTGTCGCGGCCGGGGGACGGCCTTAGGGCGGGGGCTACGCGCAAGCGACGTAGTTCCTTTGGATTATCTTCCGTGCCAAAGGAAAAATCAACAGAATCTCATGGGTTGCCGCGGCCCGGCAGACTCTATGAAATCCGGCGGCTGCGGCAATCGATTCTATGCCTGCCGCACGAAGCTGAATTCCAGTCCCCGCTCCGACATGTGAAAGATGCGATAGCCCCGCTCGCGGAGCGAGCGCACGGCGCGCTCGGTCGCCGGAACCCCGATGCCGGGGAAATGATGATGGAACTCCAGCAGCAGTTGGCGGGGCGCGATGCCTGCGGCGAGAAAGTCGTCGAGGGCCGCGTATTCCCCTCCTTCGATGTCGATTTTAAGCACGTCGATCTCGCGGTGGCCGAACTTGGCCATGAGCGTGCCGAGGCGGCACACCGGGGCCTCGACTTGTTCCCCCGTCGGCCCTTCGCTCGCGGATTTTGCGTTGGAGGCGCCGGCTCGTTCGTGAGCGGGCCGGAAGTTGAACCGGCTGCCGCGCCCGGGGAGCGTAAACGTGAGCGTGCCGTCGTGGCCGGCGAGCCCCACGGCCTGAAAGTTCAGTTGTGGCGGAAGATTCTGCCGGGCCACCCAGGCGACGCTCGCCGGCGTCGGGTCGAACGCCCAGACCGAGAGGCCGAACCGCTCGATCATCGCCAGTTCCCAGGCGAGGTTGTCGCCCACGCCGAAGGAGTACACGACGCTCGCGGCGGAAAGCGGCTCCGGCCAGACCGTCCACACGCCGGTGCGATCGCCGGCCGTGAACGTAGCAAGCTTCAGTTCCGGCTTGATGCCGCGGCGCGTGAGCTTGCTGCGGCGGAAGTAATTCTTGATCGAACGTAACATCAGTCTGGTCCATCCTTGGAAGCGCCGGCGCACGGCTGAAGCGTGTCGCGTGGCGGGATCGCAGCGGCTATTTCTGCTCGGCTTCGGTTTTTTCCGGCGGGACATCCGTGCGAAACGGCGAGGCGGGCAGACCGGCTTGGTTGAAGAGATTGCAGACCGGGAAATCGGCCCAGCCGTAGCGCACGGCCGTCGGCTTTTCGAGCCCTTCGGCCGTCACGACGACCGACTCTCCCTCGATCACCGCCTCGGCCGGAACAAACTTGCCGTCTTCGCCGGCGATCGTGAAACCGGTCAGCTTCGCCGCCTTATCTTTGGATGCAGTGTCCTTTGTCGTCGAGGCGGGCAATACCGCTTTGCGAATGCCCGAGAGCGAGGTGCCGGTTTCCGTCTTACCGCTTTCCGCTTTGCCGGGGCCGGCCTGAAGGCCGCCGCCGACATGGTCGAAGTCGACAATGAGCTTGTTCTTAATGATCTTGTAGCCCTTATAGACCGGGCCGGAGTATTCAAGCGACTCGCCGTACGCCAAGGCCCGGGCCGCCAGCGCCAGGCGATCGCCGACCGGTTCCTTATTGTCGGGCGTGAGCGTCTGTGCGTTGCCGTGATCGGTCGTGACGACCATGGCCGTGCCGGGAGTCGCAAGCCAAGTCTTGAGCTGCGCTTCGCGAAGCGCGGCCCATTTGCTTTCGGCCGAACCGATCAGCGGCTTGTACGGCGC
>JAFLCO010000228.1:0-8396 GCA_017303535.1 Planctomycetota bacterium | reverse complement strand
ATCTGCACAAACAGAAACGGCAGCTCGGGCTGCTTCCAAACGCGGCGCCAATCGGCGATGACCGTTGAGAAGAGCCGCTGGTATTCGCCGGCCCGTTCAACGTTGTTTTCTCCTTGGTACCAAATGACGCCGCGCACCGTGAACCGCGAGATCGGCGACACCATGCCGTTGTAAAGAGTGCCGGGCGTCAGAACGTCGGTCCGATCGGGCAGGACGTCTTCGACGATGCGCTTCAACTCGGGATCGGCGGCGAGCGACTCACGGTCGGCCCACGCTTCGGCGTTCGAAAGATAGTGGCAACAGTTAATGAGACCGACGGGCACTTTGCGGACGCTTTGAATTTCGCGACCGAAGTAATAGCCGACGGCGGAAAAGTTGGCGATGGTTGCGGCGTTGGCGCCGAACCAAGTTGGCTCGTTTTCCAGGCGCGGCTCGGCCGACGCTTCGCGCTCGACCGTATAGAAGTGCAGCGACCGATTCTCGGGGGCGATCATCGCCGTGGCCTTGCCCCGCGAGTTGAAGACGTTCCACTGCATGTTCGCCTGGCCGGCGCAGACCCAAACTTCGCCGACGTATATTTCCGGCACTGTCAGCGTCGACGCGCCGCCGAGACGCAGATCGAACGGTCCGCCCGCTTCGAGCGGTTCGAGCGTCACTTCCCAGCGGCCGTCTTTGGCCACGGTCGACGCTTGGCGATTTTGAATGGCGACGACGACCTGTTCGCCGTCGTCGGCCTTGCCGAAAATGGTGACCGGCATCCCCTGCTGGAGTACGGCGTTGCGCGAGAAGAGGCCGTCGAGCGTAACCTCGGCTTGCACCGTCATCGGCAGGGCGGCACAGAGCCAGACGATGCCGACGACAGTAGTGCCGATACGGAGCGCCCATCGACCCGGCGGCGACTTAAAATCCATCTCTCTACTCCCTCGGCGACGAGACAAATCCACGCCCGGTTCCTACAGTAAGGCGGCCCGGCGTGTACGCTGAGTTCCTGAAGCTGAAACCTTCATTCTGTCGAACGGCCCCCAGGTTGCAATTGTTAATCTGGGGCGGAATCGCGAGGCGGCTCGCGGGCAGATGGGCGGGAATCGATGACAAAACCCTTTGAGTCGAGGCTTTCCATGCTGCGAACCATCATCGCCGCCGGGCTGTTTGCGATCGTCAGCTTCGGCACATGCAGTTCAACCTTTGCCAAATCGCCGCCGAACATTCTTTTCGCGATCGCCGATGATTGGGGCTACCCGCACGCGAGCGTCTACGGCTGCCCCTGGGTTACGACGCCGGCCTTCGATCGCGTGGCCCGCGACGGCATCCTCTTCACTCGCGCTTACACGCCGAACGCGAAGTGCGCCCCGTCGCGAGCCTGTCTGCTGACGGGCCGCAACTCGTGGCAACTGGAAGATGCGGCAAACCATCTCTGCTACTTCCCCGCGAAGTTTCGCACCTGGCCCGAAGCGCTCACGGCCGAAGGCTGGCACGTCGGCTACACGCGTAAAGGCTGGGGGCCCGGCGAGGCGAAAGACGCGACAGGCCGGCCCCGTCAGATGACCGGCAAGCCGTTTAACGCCCGCCGTGCCGATCCGCCGACACCCGACATCTTGGCCGACGACTACGCCGGCAACTTCGACGACTTCTTGGATGCGGCTCCTGCCGAGAAGCCGTGGTGCTTCTGGTACGGCTCGGTCGAACCGCACCGCAATTACGAATACGGCAGCGCCGCGCGGCTCAATAAGAAGCAGCCGTCCGACATCGATCGCGTTCCCGAATTCTGGCCCGACAATGAAACCGTCCGCAACGACATGCTCGACTACGGCTTGGAGATCGAGCATTTCGACCGTCACCTCGGCCGCATGTTGGCGTCGCTCGAGCATCGCGGCCTGCTCGACAACACGCTGGTCATCGTCACCTCCGACCACGGCATGCCGTTCCCGCGCGGCAAGGGAAATGCTTACGACACGTCGAACCATGTGCCGCTTGCCATTATGTGGAAGGCCGGCATCAGCAAGCCGGACCGGACCGTCGACGACTACGTCAGTTTCATCGACGTCGCCCCGACGATCTTGGAACTCGCCGGCCTCGCGTGGGAAAAGTCCGGCTTGGCCCCGTCGCCCGGCCGAAGCCTCACAGACATTTTCGCTTCTGACAAAGCCGGCCGTGTGGTGCCCGAGCGCGATCACGTGCTCATCGGCATGGAACGTCACGACATCGGACGCCCGCACGATTGGGGCTACCCGATCCGCGGCATCGTCCGCAACGACGTCCTCTACCTGCACAACTTCGAACCGTCGCGCTGGCCGGCCTGCAACCCGGAGACCGGTTATCTGAACGTCGACCAAGGCCCGACGAAGACGCTGATTCTCGAAGCCCATCGTGCGAACAAGGACGATCGTCACTGGGCCCTCTGCTTCGGCAAGCGACCGACCGACGAACTCTACCACTTGCGCGACGATCCCGATTGCGTGCGGAATCTGGCCGGCGAAACTTCGTCGGCCGCCGAACTAACCGAGCTCCGTGAGCTGATGTTT
The DNA here is from genome assembly GCA_017303535.1 of Planctomycetota bacterium. GTDB lineage: Bacteria > Planctomycetota > Planctomycetia > Pirellulales > PNKZ01 > PNKZ01. Next base: position 5,874 of record JAFLCO010000228.1, on the reverse strand, counting down.
GCCGAACTTCGCCGACAAGACGACCCGCGGATGTTCGGCCGCGGCCACGTGTTTGACGAATACCTTCACTCGAACCCGGCCCATCGCGGTTTCTACGAGCGTTACATGAGCGGCGAAAAACTGAAAGCCGGCTGGGTGCTGCCCAGCGACTTCGAGCCCAAGCCGCTCGATTGAGCGGCTTCGCACCGCCTGTGCGCGGCCCATCTAACGAACCCTTCGGACGAATAGATAATCGCCGCGGGGACTGGCATTCCGTCGGCCGCACATTTACTATTGGGCGCGACTGGATTCACTTTCCCGCCTCCGCCCTGCCCCGCCTGGAATTTGACACTATGAAGCGATTTCTGTTCGGCGCAATTCTTTGCGCCCTCGGCCTCGTCACCACCGCAGCCACGGCCGCCGACAACACGCCCCCTGAAGGCTTCCGAGCCCTCTTCAACGGCAAAGACTTCACCGGCTGGCACGGCATGGGGCACTTCGACCCCAACAAGCTCGCCGCGATGACCGACGAAGAGCGCGCCGAGAAGCGTGCGAAAGATATGGAGGACCTCAAGGCCCACTGGAAGGTCGAAGGGGGCGAACTTATCAACGACGGTCACGGCGTCTATCTCACGACCGACGAGCCGCTCGGCGACATTGAACTCTTCGTCGATTACAAAATGCTCCCCAAAGGCGACAGCGGCATCTATCTCCGCGCCACGCCGCAGGTGCAAATCTGGGATTACACCGACCCCGACAAGTTCAAACATCGGGCCGAACTCGGCTCGGGTGGCCTCTGGAACAACACGGCCGGCAAGCCGGGCAAAGATCCGCTGCTCGTGGCCGATAAGCCGCTGGGCGAGTGGAACACTTTCCGCATTCGCCAAGTCGGCTCGCGCACCACGGTCTGGCTGAACGACAAACTCGTCGTCGACAACGCCATCCTGGAAAACTTCTGGGACAAGTCGCGCAAAAGCCCGCTACTGAAGTCGGGCCCGGTGCAATTGCAAACGCACGGTTCCGAAATTCGCTGGAAGAACATCTACGTCCGCGACATTCCGGCTTCGGAAGCCAACGAACTGCTCAGCAAGCCGGGCGATGACCAGTTCGCATATCTGATTCACGGCGACAGCGATTTCGCAGCGACTTGGAAAGGCCCAGTCGAAAACTATGAATGCGTCGACGGCGTCATCCGCTGCAAGCCGGGCAAGGGCGGCACGGTCTACCATCCGACCGAGCTGACCGATTTCGTGGCCCGCGTGGAATTTAAACTCCCGCCCGGCGGCAACAACGGCCTCGCCATTCGCTACGGCGGCGAGGGCAACCCGGCCTTCGACGGCATGACCGAACTCCAAGTGCTCGACGACGGCCACGAAAAGTACGCCAAGCTCGATCCGAAGCAAGCCCACGGTTCGGCCTACGGCATGGTGCCGGCCTACCGCGGCTACCTCCGTCCGAGCGGCGAGTGGAATTACGAAGAGGTCACCGTGAAGGGCTCTACGATTAAGGTCGAACTCAACGGCTATGTCATCCTCGACGCCGATCTCTCGGCCGTCAAAGAAGAAGACTACATGAAGGGTCACAAGCACCCGGGCAAAGATCGCACGAGCGGCTTCTTCGGTTTCGCCGGCCACGGCGACGCCGTCGAATTCCGCAACGTGCGGGTTAAGAAGCTGTAGCCGTTCGGCGCGGGTGGCTGGGGCATAGCGCAGCGGTGCCCCAGTAACTGGGCCTTCGCGAGTACGCTCCAGACCCAGCCACCCTATTGTTGAGCATCTCTACATCCTCCGCCCCCGGCGGCTCGCCGGGGGCTAATGTTTTTCCGTACCGACTCTTCCAGGCAGACCGCATGAAAGCTGCAACTTTGCACTTCGTTATCCTCGCCGCCTGTCTCGGAATTGCGACAACGTCCTCGGCCCACGAAGGACACGAACACGGCAAGGCCTCCGACCAACCGGCGGCGGCCCGTTACCCCAACGGCATCTTGTTGCCGGCCATGGAAGGGGCCAAGCCCTGGTCCGACAAACCGGTGCTCGACGATCCCGATCGGTTCCAAATCGCGATCATGACCGACAACACCGGCGGCCATCGCCCCGGCATTTGGATGAAAGCCGTCGAACGGTTGAATCTGCTCCGGCCGTCGTTCGTCATGTCGGTCGGCGATCTGATTGAAGGCTATTCCGAAGACCCGGCCGAACTCGAAGCCCAGTGGTCTGAATTCCTCGGCTTCATTGATCAGATGCAGATGCGGTTCTTCTTCGTCGCCGGAAATCACGACGTCAGCAACCCGACGGCCCATGCCTTATGGCGCAAAAAGTTCGGGGCCGAGTGGTATTCGTTCGACTACAAGGGCGTGCACTTCATGGCCCTCTCGTCGGAAGACACGAAAGACCAAATCGGACCGGAACAACTCGCCTGGATCGAGCACGACCTGAAGAAGCACGCCGACGCTCGTTGGACGATGCTCTTCTTCCACAAGCCGCTGTGGGTCATGGCCGAACGGCAACTCACGGCCGGCAATCCCGACACGACCAACTGGAAGAAAGTCGAGGCTCTGCTCGGCGATCGGCCGCACACGGTCTTCGCCGGTCACGTTCATCACTACGTGCAATACGACCGCAACGGCATGAAGTACTACCACCTCGCCACGACCGGCGGCGGTTCGCAGCTTCGCGGCCTGCCGTACGGCGAATTCGATCATGTCGCTTGGCTGACGATGGAGAAAGAAGGCCCGACGGTCGTCAACCTGCTGCTCGACGGCATCGTGCCGTCCGACACGATCACGGAAGCAAGCATCAAGCGGTTTCGTGACTTTCTGGCCGGCACGCGGCTCGACGTCGCGCCGATCCTCGTCGACGACGACTCCGGCTTCTCGCAAGGTCGCATCGACTTGCGGCTGCGCAACTCGTTCGACGCACCGATCGAAGTCACCGCCGAAATCGACGGCCTGCCGCTCCGTGGGCTTTCCGTCGATCCCGAACCAAGCGCAGGCCTGCACCTGAAGGCCGAGCCGGGCGCGACGACCGACCTGGCGCTGAACGTCCGCTTCACCGACAAGGTCGCCTTCGAGCACTTCGGCCAAACCGTGCTCAAGGCGAAGTTCCGCACGTTGGGCGATGGCCCTGCACTGACGGCCGAGCGGATGATTCCGATCGTGATCGATCGCAAGTACGCCTGCCCCCCTGCCCCGGCGGAAGTCGCCGTCGACGGCAGTTTGGAGCCGTGGCAAGAGTTGTCGGTCGCCAGCGGCGACAAACCGGTGCGGCTCGGCCCCGGCGGACAATGGCAAGGCGCGGCCGACGCCGGCATCCGCTTCGGCGCGGCGTTCGACGACAAGTGCGTTTACGTCTTCGGCGCGGTGACCGACGACAAACTCACGGGCGGCGACAAACTCGAACTCAAGTTCGACGCCCGCTGGATTCAAGACCGCAAGGCGAACAGCTCGCTGAAAACCGGCGGCTACACGCTCTCGCTCCCCGCGCCCACGAAGCTCGGCGTCACAAAGGCCGCGCTCGTCGGCTCACCCAAGATCACGGCGGAAGCCACGATCGCCACGGCCCCGACCGACGGCGGCTGGACCTTCGAAGCGGCGATCCCGATCGCGACGTTCGTGAAGAACCAAAACGAAAAATGGCACAGCTTCCAAATGACTCCGATCCTCGCCGACGTCGACGACGCCGGCGAACAGCCGACGGAAATCGTCGCCCGCGGCACGACCGAAGCCCGCACGAGAAACACGAACTACCCGCACTTCGTGCGCAAGCGCGCGGACGTGGAAGCGGCGGCTAAATAGCCGCCACAATAACTGCCAAGAGGCGAGAACCGATGAAAACATGGGCGTATCGGGCAGTCTGTTTGTTCGCTTGGGCGGCGATTGAGGTCGTCGCCGGGAATCCCGTTGCCGCCGCTGCCGCCGATCGCCCGAACGTCTTGTTCATCGCCGTCGACGACATGCGGTGCGAGCTAGGCTGCTACGGCGCGACGCACGTCCAATCACCGAATCTCGATCGGCTGGCCGCTTCCGGTGTGTTGTTCACGCAGGCCTACTGTCAGCAGGCCGTCTGTAACCCGTCGCGCGTTTCTTTACTGACCGGGTTGCGTCCCGACACGACCAAGGTCTGGGATCTGACCACGGAAATGCGCACGGTGCTGCCGGACGTCGTGACAATTCCCCAGTATTTTCGCCGCCACGGGTATCGAGCCGTGGCTTACGGAAAGATTTTTCACAACCCGTTTCCTGATGCGAAGTCGTGGGACGAACCGACGCATACGCCGAAAGACGTCGTCAACTATTCGCAGGCCAACGTCGCACGCTTAGCCGAATTCAAGCGGAAGATGACGGCGACCGGCAAGCCGAAGGCGGCCGTGCAACGCATGCGCGGCCCGGCGACGGAGATTCAAGATCAGCCCGACGACAAGAATGCCGACGGCAAGATGACTTCGGACGCTTTGTCGAAGCTGCGGGCCTTGGCCGCCGGAGAGTCGCCGTTTTTTCTCGCGGTCGGGTACATCCGTCCGCATCTGCCGTTCATCACGCCGAAGAAGTATTGGGAACTCTACGATCGCCGGAAGATTCCGTTAGCGAACAACGCCTATCTGCCGAAGGGCGCGCCGCTCGTCGCCTTCGGCGATCGCTCTTTGGGCGGCTTCTACGAACTGCGCGATTACCTGGATTACGCCGACGCGCCGTCGCCGCTGGACCAATCTCTGACCGAAGCGCAACAACGGGAACTTCGTCATGGCTACTACGCTTCGGTCTCGTTCGTCGATACGCAGATCGGCCGGTTGCTCGACGGTTTGAAAGAGTTGAACCTCGAACGCAACACGATCGTCGTGCTCTGGAGCGACCACGGCTGGAAGCTCGGCGAACACAACGGCTGGTGCAAGCAAACAAACTACGAAATCGACGCCCGCGCTCCGCTGATGATCCGTGCTCCCGGCGCGAAGGCGAACGGGCGACCTTGCAAGGCGCTCGTCGAGTTCGTCGACGTCTACCCGACGCTCTGCGATTTGGCGGGACTTCCCATACCCAACACGCTCGAGGGGCGCAGCCTGACGCCGCTCTTAGAGGATACCGAGGCGACCGTGAAGGACGCGGCCTTTAGCCAGTTCCCGCGACGACATGCCGGCCGCGACTACATGGGCTACGCGATGCGCACCGACCGCTATCGCTACGTCGAATGGCTCGACGCGACGACGGGCCAACTCACTGCGCGCGAACTCTATGATCACTCAGTCGACCCGGATGAAAATGAGAATCTGGCCGAGCGTTCCTCCGTCGTAGATGAACTGCACGATCAAATGTGGCGGGAACTTCCCGCGCCGCCGATCCCCTTTCCGTTCGTCCAAGCGATCATCGACAAATAGGACTTTACGCTCCTTACGCAAGCACGGACGTGGAAGCGACGACGAATTTGTTCCAACCGCTTAGGCCGGACTAATATGCGCCGGCATCGCCGGCAATATGGCGGGGAAGTTGGATTAGCTTCCCATAAGTCAGCCGAACTTGGGCATAGCACTCCCCCGGTGAAACAAATCCCGAGAGCTGTTCAACTGCCGCCGACAAGCGGACCGAATGGGATGGATACGGCGACGTACCGTTCCCTGGTGCCGGCGTTGCTTTCTCCAGCCGTGCCTCGCATTGCTCCCTATGAATCTTCGCGGCATTGGAACTTCGGCTTACGTCTGCTTCATCGTCGTGCTTCATGCCGACCTCGCCGTGGCGGCGGCATCGACGGAAGAGGCTTTATCGCGAGCCCTCGCTATTTCCAAGACGGAATCTGTTGCGTCTAGATTTTCGTCGCTAAGCATCGACTGGACTCGCATCACCGCGGCAGAGGACGATGACGCGCCGCCGGACATCACCGAGCCCGGTCCGGATATGGGCAACTTTCC
>JAFLCO010000227.1 GCA_017303535.1 Planctomycetota bacterium | reverse complement strand
CACATCGCGCCGCAAGCCTCGATCGTTTCCGAAACGCCGGTCGTGCAAACCATCGGCGCGGGCGACCCTGCGAATATTTCCGAAGTCACCTGGGCCACCTGGCGCAACACGGTCTTGGCTCACAACCTCGGCCACGAACCGCTCGGCTGCTTCGCAGGATCGCTCGGCGAATTGCCGCGCGTCATCTGGAGCGTGCCGCTGGAGCATTACGCCGGCCTGACCCTTGAAGCGATCCGCAAACTGAAGACCCACGGTGAGAAGCGCGTGCGCTGCGTCGTCACAATCTTCGGCCAACTGCACTCGCTGCTCGACGGCAAGCCGATCGACGGCCGAATTCAGGTCCGCCTCACGCCGCCGCGTATCGAAACGCTCGAAATGCGTGTCGAGCAAATGATCGCCGGCGGCGACGCCGTCACGGTCGAGTGGCTCCGTGAACAAATCCTCGAACCGCTGGTCACGCAAATCGGCGTCGACGCCGGCGAGCAAACGGCCGTGATGCTTCGCGGCCGCTTGGGTCTCGACGGGGCTCCGCTCAGCGTTCGCCGCACTGCCATGCGGATGCGACTGACTCGCGCTCGGATCTATCAGCTGCTCGAAGACGCCGCGACGGTCGTCGACGTCCGTTGGCCGAAGGGCAAGGCAATGGTTCGCCAATTGCTCGAACGCACCTTGGCGCTCGGGCTCGATTCGGCCGAACACCGGACCTTGCGCGTGATCGCCGAAACGTTCTTCCCCACCGAATTCCGCCCGGCCCCGACGGCCCTGCCGTTTGTTCGCCGCTACGAATCGCAACAAGGTCAAGGTTGGACGCACACCTCGCCGATGCGGGCTCCCGAGCGCATCGCGGCTTCGTTCACCGCGGGGATGCGCTAAGCTCGCCCCGCTCGCAACTTTCGGGTTCGGTTCTTCGCCAAGCCCTCGACGACGCCGGTCGTCGAGGGCTTTTTTGTTGACGACTCTATCGAATCGCCGTTGCTTTCGCGGCGCACGCCGTCGCTCTACAATCGAATCACCGCACGACGCAGAAACGTCGGCCTCAGGGCTCGACGCTCGCCACACCTCTGTCGCTCGCCGCTCGTTGCCAACCCTGAACCTCGAACCCTGAACCCCGAACATTTTTCGATGATCTGGGATCTCCATTGCCATCTGACAGGCGTTCCCGGCCGTACGCCGACCGAGCGGATGGGGCAATTGATTGAGATCGCCGATCGCCTCGGTATTGAGCGGCTCTGCTTTTACATGGGCATGGGCTTCCTGAAAGAGCCCACACCCGAGGAACTCGTCGAGCAAAACGATCAGGTGCTTGAAGCCTTGGCCCACTACCACGATCGGGCCTTCGGCTTTTGCTATGTCAGCGGCGACCACGTCGAAGTGAGCCTGGCCGAGATCGAGCGTTGCGTCGCTCGCGGGCCGATGGTCGGCATCAAACTTTGGGTCGCCCATCGCTGCAACGATCCGGTAATCGATCCGATCATTCTCCGCGCCGCCGAACTTAAGGCGGTGATCTACCAACACACCTGGCTCAAGACCGACGGCACGATGTTCGCCGGAGAGTCGACGCCGATGGACGTCGTTGAGCTTGCGAAGCGCCACCCTCGCACGCCGCTGATACTCGGGCACACCGGCGGCCAATGGGAACTCGGCATCCGCGCCGTGCGACCTTACGCGAACGTGAGCATCGACATCGCCGGCAGCGACCCGACGGCCGGCCTTGTGGAAATGGCCGTCCGTGAACTCGGGGCCGAGCGCGTAATCTACGGCAGCGACAGCGGCGGCCGTAGCTTCGCCTCGCAAATCGCGAAAGTCGCCGGAGCCGAAATCTCCGAGCGCGAGAAGCGATTGATTTACAAGGAAAACCTGAAGCGGATGCTCACGCCGATTTGCAAAGCGAAGGGAATCGCGATCTAGTCGCCGCAAAAACTTATGATCGACGTCAACGTTTACCTTCACCGCTGGCCGTTTCGGCGTTTGCCCGCCGATGAGCCTGAGAAGCTCGTCGCGAAGCTGCGCGCCGCCGGCGTGACGCAGGCATGGTGCGGCAGCTTCGAGACGCTGCTGCACCGCGACGTCGCCGGGGTGAACTCGCGATTGGCGTCCGATTGCCGCAAGTTCGGCTCGGGGCTGCTGGAACCCTTCGGCACGGTCAACCCCGTGCTGCCCGACTGGCCGGACGATCTCCGCCGCTGTCTCGAAACGCACGGCATGCGGGGTGTTCGGCTGCATCCCAACTACCACGGCTATAAGCTCGACGATCCGCGTTGCTCCGAACTACTGGCGGCCGCCGCCGAGCAGAAGTTGCTCGTCCAGATTACGGCGATGATGGAAGACGAACGCACGCAGCATCCGCTGGTGCAGGTGCCGCACGTCGATGCCTCGCCACTGGTCGCGCAGCTTCAACAGCACGGCGACCTCCGCGTTGTGCTGCTCAACGGATTTCGCAACGCCAAGGTCGACGTCGTCGACAAGCTCGCCGCCACGCGCCGCTGCTGGTTCGACATCGCTTCGAAAGAAGGGGTGGCCGGCGTCGAGTCGCTCGTCAAACAGGTTGGATACGATCGGGTGTTGTTCGGCAGTCATGCTCCGCTGTTTCTGCACGAATCGGCCCAACTCAAACTCAAAGAATCCCCGCTCGCCGGCATGCAACTCGCTGCGATCGCCCGCGGCAATGCTGAGGAACTATGGAAGTAACCGCCCCGCAAATCACCATTCGCAACGCCGTGCCCGACGACGTCGAGCTCCTGCACGCGCTCATCTGCGAACTGGCCGAGTATGAGAAGCTGCGCGACGCCGTAAAGGCCACGGTCGAATCGTTGCACGCCTGCTTGTTTGGCCCGCGGCCGTTTGCCGAGGCGATCGTCGGCTCGATCAATGGCGAGGCTGCCGGCTTCGCGCTCTTTTTCCACAACTACAGCACGTTCGCCGGCAAGCCGGGGCTGTATCTCGAAGACCTGTATGTGCGACAAGCCTCGCGCGGTCACGGGCTGGGCAAAGCGTTATTCCGGCGGGTCGGCGAAATCGCGGTCGAGCGCAGCTGCAGCCGCATCGAATGGTCGGCCCTCGATTGGAACGAGTCGGCCATTCGCTTCTACACGGCTCAGGGCGCCCACGAGATGAGACAATGGCGGATTTACCGCCTCGACGGCCCGGCCCTAACGTTCCTGGCGGGCCACGCCGATCAGCCGACGACAGAACGCGGCGCAACGTAACGGCCGGCTGCTTCGGAACCGGCCAAGCCGCGAAACTAAGCGGATAGGATACGGCGATACAGCGCTTCATAGGCGGCTATTCCGGATGTTGCGTCTGCTTCCGCCGGGCTCGAAGATGATTTCATGAATTCGGTGCGCGAGGCCGCGTCGATGAGCAGGGTGTGAAGCTGACGGGTGAGCGATCCGGGATCGTGCGGCGGCGCGAATAACGCGTCGCTCTCATTGCCGATCTGCTCGCGGCGAACCGGCGAATCGACGCAGACGACCGGCACGCCGAGCCGCCGGGCTTCCGCAATGCCGCGGCTCGGGCCGTCGACGACCGCCGCATCGACGTACGCCTCGGCATGGCGGATGATTTCCGCGGCATCGTCGCGAATTCCGGTGAAGGTCGTGATGTCGTCGATTTCCATCGAGCGGCAAAATCGCCGAACTTCGGCGGCGTGCGGGCCGTCGCCGCACACGATGAGCCGCAAGTCGGCGTGGGCCATCCGCAGCAGCGCGGTCGCGAAAAGAATATCGCGGAGGCTTTTTTCGACCGTAAATCGCGAAGCCGTGGCGATGTAGCGCACGCCGCCAGGTAGGCCCAGAGACGCGAGCAGTGCACCTCGATCCGAGCCCGCCGTCGGCAGGACGACGTCGTCGCGGACGACTTGCCACTTGTCGCGCAATCGCCTGCCGCCTCCCAATGCGGCGAGCGCTGCTTCGCGCAAAACCTCGCTGGGGCTGATGATGCCGGCGGCCCCGCGTAAGACGCAGCGAAGAAGGGAGCGGCGGAGCCAAGTGAGTTGTGGCGGCGGATTGCGGAACGAGCAGGCGTACGGCACTTTGCGCCGCAGCGCCAGGATCGGCCCAATGTGACGGAGGCTCCAGTCATCCCAGAGATGCACCACTCCGGGTCGTGCGGCGGACACGGCCCGATAAACTCGTGCGACCGCGGCGAGCGACGGATTATCGTCGCCGCCGACCATGCGAACCTCGACGCCGGCCGCTCGCAGCGGTTAGGCGATCGTTCCGCCCCTTACGCAGACGACGATGTTGCGCAGGCCCGATTGTTGCGCGGCCGCGCTTACGGCGAGCAATTGCCGCTGCGTGCCCCAGGGCTCGAGCGCTCGGACGACGTGCACGATCCGCGGCTGCGTCATAGTGCGGCCTCCGGCGTGCGGCCGGTGATCAAACGCTGGAGCAATTGCTCGTAGTCGTCCGCCATGCGAGCGAGCGAGTGCTCGCGGCGTACCCGAGCTTGCGCTGCGATTCCGCGTGCGGCGGCGGCCGCCGGATCGTCGATCGCCGCAGCGATGGCTTCGGCCAAGCCGGCATCGTCGTGTTTGGCGTAGACTTGAAGTTCGACGTCGGGCCGAAAAAAGTCGCGCACCGTCGTGAGATCAGCGGCGACGATCGGCAATCCGAAAGAGGCCGCTTCCAGCAAGCCGACGCCGACGGAGTCGTCGAGCGCGGGACACACGACGACGTCGGCCGCGCGGAAGGCGTCTTCGACGTCGTCAAAAGCTCCGGTCAGTCGAACGCTGGACGCGATGCCGAGTTCGAATGTCTTCTCGCGCAGGTAGCCGGCATCCGGCCCTTCGCCGACGAGCCACAGCATGCCGGGCCGACCACGTTCCGCAAGCCGACGCCACGCGGCGAGCAGCACGTCGAGGCCTTTGCCAAGCCTCAAACGGCCGACGTAAACGACAAGCGGCGTGCGAACATAAAGGGCCAACGCGGGATCGGCCGACGCCAAATTGCGACGAGCTTCCGCTTTCTGCTGCGGCTCGGTCACCGAGCGCTGCGGAACGCCCGGCGTAAGCCGATGAATACGCGAGCGGGCGTAGCCGGCGGCCGTCAGTTCGCGCTGCAAGAGCGGCGTGAGCGCGAGGAAAGCATCGGCTCCGAAGCAGGTTTGCTTCAAGCGTCGACCGCCGCGGGCTTCAATTTGCAGATGGCAATCCCCTTGCACGCCGGGCCGCTGAGCTTGCAGGGCCACCGGAAGCCTGCCGCGACGACGCTCGCGCAAGGTCGTGTAAGCGTCGGCCAGGAGACCGGAGACGAGCGCGACGTCGGTCGTTGCGAATCTGGTGCGCAACGCGGTGGCCAAGCGTCGCGCGTAGGTCGCTTCGCCGCGGCAGCCGGCGCTCGGCGGCGGGATGCGAACCACTTGCACGCCGGGAAAATCGGTTTCCGCCGGCCAATCGCCTTGCCACCGCGGCGTGACGACGGTCGTCGTGTGCCCGCGACGGGCGAGTTCGCCGAAGAGCCGCATCGCCATGTTTTCCAAGCCGCCCAACAGCGGCCGAAAGCGGCGCGTCACATAAAGCAACCGAAACGAACTCACGAATTCTTTCCGGCTTCGATCTCGGCGGCTTCCAAAGCGCCGATATACGGCAAGTTGCGATAGTGGTCGTTGTAGTCGAGCCCGTAGCCGACGACGAATTCGTCCGGAATCTCGAAAGCGCAGTAGTCTGGCTCGCGGGTCATTTCCTGCCGGCCGCGTTTTCGCAAGAGCACGGCCGAACGGATCGAGCGCGGACCGAGATTCTGCATTTTGTTCAGCAATTCGAACAGCGTGTGGCCGGTGTCGAAAATGTCGTCGACCACGAGCACATCGCAACCGGTGAGATCCGGGAGCAGGTCGGAATTGATCATCAGTTCGCCGCGCACGGTCGACGCCCCGCGGTAGCTGCGGGCCTGCACGACGCTCACACGGAGCGGCATCCCGAGCAAGCGAATTATGTCGGCCAAGAGCACGACGCTGCCGGTGAGCACGCCGACGATCGTCAGCGGCCGGTCGCCGTAGAAGGCGCTGATCTCCGCGGCCATGCGGCGAACGCCTTCCTGCACTTGAGCTTCGGTCAGCAAAATCTTCAACGTAGCGGCTCCCTGACGGTGCGTGCCGTGCGAGAGTTTTGTGCGCAACACTCGTCCGCGGCGGAGAACTTTCCCCTCGGCGGGCTTCATTCTATTGAGCAGGATGCGAATGCCAATACATTGGACGGTTTGAGACGCCGGCAAAATCGCCGAAAAATCCCTGTCGCAAGCCGAGGCTTTACGAAGTGCCCGCCGGAACCGGAACTTGGTCGGAAGTGAAAATCGCCGGGCATCCGGCCGACGTCTATGAGCCGCCGCAGCGCAATCCGCACGGCTATGCCGTGTTGTTTTTGCACGGCGTCCATTTGGGACGACTCGTTGAGAATGAGGCGTTTTGCCGGGAGTTCGATCGCTACGGGCTGCCGGTCGTGGGGCCGATGACGGCGCGGAGTTGGTGGACGAATCGGATTTGCGAAGAGTTCGATCCGAAGCTGACCGCCGAACGGCACGTGCTCGACAACGTGCTGCCGTTTCTCGCGGAGGGCTTCGGCGCGACGCCGCCGAAGATTGCACTACTTGGAACGAGCATGGGGGGCCAAGGAGCGCTGCGGTTCGCGTTTAAGCATCCGGCGAAGTTTCCGATCGCCGCGGGGATAAGTCCGGCGATCGATTACCAGATTCGCTTTTACGACGAAGAAGACGAACCGATCGCGCGGATGTACGACGACCCCGAGCAAGCGCGACAAGACACGGCGACGCTGCACGTGCATCCCTTGAACTGGCCGCGGAATCTGTGGCTAGCGAGCGATCCGGCCGACCATCGCTGGCACGAAAGCTCGCAGCGACTGCACATGAAACTCTACTCGCTCGGCATCCCGCACGAGTGCGATCTGGAAACGTCGCACGGCGGGCACGGGTGGGAGTATTACGACTTCATGGCGCCGCGGGCCATGAAGTTTATCGCGGAGCGACTCGACCAAGAGCGGCTCCGCGTTTAGACGGTCCATCTCCAGAAGTTAGACGCCGGGTGGCTGGGGCATAGCGCAGCGGTGCCCCAGATCCGGATGCAGTGTTTTGACTGGGGCACCACTTCGTTTTGCCCCAGCCACCCGTTGCAAACGCGGAATGGCGTTACTTCTTCTTCAAGAACGCCGCGGTCAGTTCCTCGATCACGGCCGCCGACATCGGCACGACTTCGCCGAGCGGCCGGCTATTGATAAGCGCTTCGGCCGTCGTTTCCAGAACTTCGAGCCGGTCGAACGCATCGAGCACGCTGGTCCCGCAAACAATGGCGCCGTCGTTTTCAAGCAGAGCCACGGGATTGTCGGGCGAAACACGCTCGGCGATCTCTTGGCCGTCGGCGTATTGGGCTCCGAACGGAATGCGAGCCACGTCTTTGAGGAAGATGTAGCTTTCCGGAATCGTGCGGCTATCGAGCGGCAAGGCGGTCGCGCTATAAGCCGTGGCGTTGACGGGGCAGGCGTTCACAACGGCCTGAAACTCCGGATGGCGACGATAGATCGCACGGTGCAGCCGTGCGGCACGACTTGGCGTTCGCCCTTGTTCGCGCTGGCCGCCGCGGATGAGCACGAGTTCTTCCACGCTCACCGAACGGCGATCAAACTTCGCGGGCGTGATGAGGAACGCGTCGTCGTCGATGCGGGCCGAGAAGCTTCCTTCGGTGCTGATGAATAATCGTTGCCGGTAGCCGCGGCCGATGAACTCGCACAAGGCCCGCCGGAGTTCTTGTTCTTTTTCGGTAGCCCGCTCGGGCGCGAACTCCGCGAGCGGCGGCACCTTTGTCAGCGGCTGCTTGGTCCGCTCTTCGTCGAGGTAGCGAATCTCGCCGAGCATCGCCGCTTTGACGATCGTCTTGGCCGCGAACTCCAGCGTTTCGAAGCGGGCGAACGCCTGTCGCAAATCGACGCCGCCGACGACCACGCCGTGATTCTCGAGCACCACGCAATGATGACCGGCCGCGAACGTGCGGGCGATGTTGTCGCCGAGTTTGGCGCTGCCCGGCAGCGCGTAGGGTGCGAAGCCGACTTCGCCGCAAACGTTGCGGGCCTGCGGGATCAGCCGAGTGTCCGGAATCCGACGGCAGACACTGAAGGCCACGAGCGCGACCGGATGAGCGTGAACGATGGCCTGCAGGTCGGGCCGAGCTTCGTAGATGGCTTTGTGAAACGGAAACTCGCTCGACGGCGGATGCGCGCCGGTTCGCGAGCCGTCGGCCCGAACGCAAACAATGTCGTCGCGGCGCAGGCTCCCTTTGTCGATGCGGGCCGGCGTGATCCAGATATCACCGTTCGCCTCGCGAATCGAAATGTTGCCGCCGGACGTCGTGGTCATGCGGTTGCGATAGATCCGCTCGATGACGTCGAGAATCTGGTCGCGAGGATGGACGAGCCAGCGGTCGGCAGGGTTCAAGGCAACACCCCGAGCGAAAGGGATCACGGCGCGAACGGCTCGCGCCCGGCGGTCAGAGAACGACCGAAGTATGACGCCTCGCAGAGGTCGGCGGCAAGCGGCGACGTCGTCGTTTAAGAAACCGACGTTAGTAAGTCGGCCGATCCGACAACATCATTCGGTAGCGTTCGCGGAGATGGTACGTGGTCCAGCCGAAGTATAGGTTCGCCCCGAGCGAGGCGAACAGGCTGACCAGTGCAAACGACAGCGAGGCCCATTGCGATTGCGGCTGGTTGTTGGCCGTCGCCGTACCGATGCCTGCTTGCTGCTGTTGTTCTGGGGTCGTCCCGGCCGTGTTGGCGAATTGCGGATTGGTCGGATTCGGCGTCGTGCCGCCGTTGGCGAATTGCTGACCGCCGGTCGGCACGCCCCCTTGAGCGCTGCCTGCGTAGTTGGGGCCGTAGTTTGTGCCGGGCGTGGTTCCCGGCGGAGGGCCGAGTTCGATGCTGGGCTTGGCCGTTTGCATCCCTTGCCACTGCGGATCGCCGGGCTTCGGGCCGTATTGGTTGTTGTAGTAACCGTTCGGGTCGGCGAGGTTCGGCCCGGGCTGGTTGGGGTTGGCGGCCACGTACTGCGGCTGAGTGCCTTGGTAGCCGGGCTGCGGATAGCCCGCCGGCTGTTGGCCGGGTTGCGTTGCGTAGCCCGGCTGCCCTGCGTAACCGGGCTGAGTCGCATAGCCCGTCTGCGGGTTGTAGCCGGCGGGAGCGTAGTTGGGCTGCGTCGGCTGGTTGTAGCCGTTCCAGGTGTTGGTCGGATTGGTATTGGTCGGATTCGTAGCCGCGTAGCCGGTCGGCTGCGTCGTGTTTTGCGGATAGCCGGAGGCGTTGTAGCCGGTCGTAGCGTAGCCGGTGCCGGTGCCTTGCATCGGGAACCCGCCGGTGGAAGTCGGCTGCGACGTTGTCGTGCCGTAATAGCCACCGGTGCCGGTCGCGGTCGGCGTCGGGAACGTCGAAGCCGGCCGATTGGGCAGCGACGTATTCGCGAAGCCGGCGGTCGTGTTCGACGGCAAGTTCGGGTAGGCCGTGCCGGGGGCCGTCGTTTGATAATTCTGACCGCTCGTGCCCCATGTGGAGCCGGTGGTCGTTGTAGGCGCCGTGCCATTGGCAACTTCCGGCGGCAGCACGTTTTGATTCGGCAGCTTGTCGCGACCGACGCGAATGCGGTAGTTGCGAATGTTCTTCAACTGCGGCGGAAGCGCACTGATAAGTTCGGTGCCCGTCTTCATCTGGTCGACGGCTTCCGGCTCGATCTGCACGATGTATTCAATGGAGTTGTCGGGCTGACGTTCCCAACCGAAATCGACTCCGAGCGCCGTCGGCAAAAGCAAGAGTACCCACGCGTTCATAAGTACGACTCCGACGGCGAAAGCGATTGCGCCCGGGCCGCAAAACGCGACCCCATTCCATTTTGGTGCTACGACAGACCGGCGTTTAAAACACCTACATCACAAACGATGTGCGACGAAATCCATTGCGCCTCGACCGCGCGAAGCGTGCGGCTTGCGCTCGCGGCAGATCGTCTAGATTCCGACGGGGGCGTATCTTAGCCCCGTTTCGCGATTTGCCACAAGCTCGATATCAGGCCGTTTCCGTGCGGTTTACGCGGCTTTTGTCGCCGAAATGCGGGGTGGTGCCGGCATCGTGTCGTCAGGCTGCCCGCGGAGGCCCGGCAACTCCGAGGGACACAGAGCGTCGCCGACGGACACAGAGGGTCGCCCACCAAGAGTACGCAGCTAAGCGCGCTTGGTTTCCATGTTTTTCATTTCGCCGTGGAGCATCACCAGCAGCGTATGCAGCAGGGCCAGCACCATCGGGCCCACGAACACGCCGATCGGCCCCAAGGCTTGAGCGCCGCCGAGTCCGCTGAG
>JAFLCO010000226.1 GCA_017303535.1 Planctomycetota bacterium | reverse complement strand
CGGGCGAAGCGCCGCCGTGAGCTGGGCGAGGGCCGCATCGAGGACCTTACCGTCCTTCCAGTCGTACCCTTCCGGCAGGATGCGATCTTCGGGGGCGTTGTAGCCGAGCGTGTAGAGCAGCGTGTGGGCCATATCGGCCTGAAAGCCGACGATGCCGGGCCGGTCGGTCATTTCGAGCAACTGCACCATGCGGCGCCACGAGTGCATGCCGCCCCAGCAGATTTCTCCTTCGGCGGCGAGGCGTTCGCCATGATCGGCGGCCACGTCGGCGGCGGCGCGAAACGTGGCGGCGGCTTTCTTCTGATTTCCTTCGGGATCGGCCAGCCAATCGCCGGGGCCGCCGGCCGTGTCGATGCGGACGACGCCGTACGAGCGGATGCCGAGTTCACGCAGCTTCGACGCGATGCGGCAGCCCTTGCGAACTTGCTCGACGAACTGCATCTGATCGGCTTCCCCGCCGAACGCGGAACCGCCGCCGGTCGGCCCCCATACGGGCGCGACCACCGAACCGATCTTCAAGTTGCGCTTGGCGACCTTGTCGGCGAGCCGCTTCAGGTCGTCGTCGGAGCTGTCGATATCGACGTGCGGTGCGAAGAGAAACAGATCGACGCCGTCGAACTTCACGCCGTCGACTTCCGCGGCGGCCGTCATGTCGAGCATCTTGTCGAGTTCGATAAACGGCTCCCCGTCGGGCGAGCCCTTGCCGACGACGCCCGGCCAAGCGGCGTTGTGAAGCTTCGGGAAGTTGTTCGTGTGGGCGGCCATGCGAAGGCTCCTAAATCAGACGGTTCGAAAGTATTCGTAGCGATGAAAACCGAACGCAGACCGCGAGCCTACTGCTTCTTGTAGTCGCCCAGCTTCGGCAAGTTGGCGTGAACGTCGGGGCCGAAGTAGCGGAGGCCCACCAGCGGTTCGCTGCCGGTGTTTTCGATTTCCACACCCCGTGCGGCGGCTTCGGCCGAGATGAAGACTTCGTCTTCGGTCGTTTCGCCGAAACGGATCATCGCGGGCGTTTGCAGGGCCAGTTTGCCCATGCTGCCCTTACCTTGCACGGTGATCCAGCCGCTGGCGCCGTTTTCTTGCAGCTTGCACTTGGCCCCCGGCTCGACCGTGAGTTCCTTCGAGCTGAAGAGTTGCTTGCCGTCGACCGTGCCGTAGACGATCCAGCGATCGGTGTAGCCCGGGCCGCTGCGTTCTTTGTCGACGATCGGTTCCAGGTAGTTGTTGTCTTTGAAGTGCGTGTCGACGTTCTTATCCCAATCGAGCTGGCCGATGATGAAGTCGAGGTCGTTGTGCTTTTCCTTGGGCATGTCTTTCACGAGCAAGGCCCACGGCACGTAGCGCCCTTCGACGATCGATTGGAACATGCCGAAGACATCGGAGCCCCATTGCGGCTCGTAGGTGCAGAGCGAGCCCGGCGCGTGGAGCACGCCCGGCGGAATGAGCCAGCCGGTGCCGCGCTTGAGACGATAAGCCTTAGACAGATCGAGGATTCCGTTATCCCCCTTGTTCCAATCTTCGAGGCACTTGCGGAGTTGGGCCTTCGTGGTGCCCGGCTCGAGGCCCATGAACGTGTAGCAGAAATTGTTGTCGACGTTATTCAGCTGCGGCGGGAAGTAGTAGCTCTCGGGCTTTCCTTCTTGGCCGACGAGCTTGGCGTCTTCGAACTTCTGATGCATGTGATGGGGGATCGGCCCCATGTTGTCGAAGAATTTCGAATAGACCGGCCAACGCTTGTACTGCGCGTACATCGCCTTGCCGATCAAGCGATCGCCGGCTTCGCTCACGGCGTCGCGCAATTGGAACCGCTTCCCTTCGTGCAGGACGTAGCTCAAGCCTTCATCGACGGTGCGGTTGTCGTTGGCCGCTTCCGTGGTGCTGGCGAACCACCGCTCGTCGATGCCGCCGCGATCGGCGCCGAACGCGTAGTAATCTTCCGGGTGCAGCTTGATCCGGTGCCAGGGATGCAAAAAGCTCCGCGGCACCCAAGTGGGCGTGAGCCGCAGCAGGCCTTCGCCGGCGTCGAGGGCCGAGTTGAGAATCTTGGCGACGTTATCCTTAGCGACAACCGGCGGCGGAGCGATGCTCATGGCGACTTCTTCTTAGCAACAGGTTCTAGGCGAGCGTTCCCCCGAAAAGGGACGAACCGTTGGTTTTACCGGCGAAAAAGAAGCCCGGCAAGCGGTCGGACCAATTGCATCATCCGCTACTTTGAACCGCGTTTTGCGTTCGCTTTGAAACGCTCAATCTGCGGTAATAATCGCATCTTCTTGAATCGTCGCTGGATGTTCAGGCTGTTGGCTCGCGAGTCGTGACGATAAATGTGTCGAAACAGCCCCTCAAACTCCGCAACTTGATCGTCGGTGATGTTGTCCCAAACCTCAAACGCCGAAAAGTGAGACCATAAGCCAGCCTTCTTTTTGACATGCGAAGTTAGCCGCCCGCGAATCCCGCTCTTTCGACCCGCAGCGGCCATTCCTACATAGACGACGTCAAACTTGCCCTCCACGTCGCCATGTTGCTGGTAAAGAACGTAGATTCCGCGACATCGAGGCGGAACTAAGTCGATCTGAGTCTGTTTCTTGTATTCGATTCCGGCTTTGATGAACCAAAGCAAGCTTCGAGGCATGTTTTCATACTCAATAAGGCAAAGAATCCGCCTCACGCATTCCGCCGCAGCACCAGCACCGTCAGATCATCCGCCGGGGCGTCGGCATTGTAGTGGGCCTGCACTTCGTCGCCGATTCGTTGGGCGAGCTGTTGCATCGTGAGGCCGGCGTTTTTGCGGACGAGGTCTTTCAGGCGCGTCAGGCCGAATTGTTTCCCCGCGGCGTCCATCGCTTCCACGATCCCGTCGGTGCAGAGCACCACGACGTCGCCGACGTCGAGCTTGATCGTCGGGCCGGTCGTATAGTCCGGCGGGTCTTGCACCCCCAGCGGCATGCCGGTCGCCTCCAGCACGCGGAACCGATTGCGCTTCGCCGCGTAGTGCAAGGCCGGGGCGTGGCCGGCGTTGGCGAAGTGCAGCATGTTGCCGTGCACGTCGACGCTGCCGAAGAACATCGTGATGAACCCGCTGTGCAGGTCGCCGTGCAGCGTTTTGCCGAGCATGCTCAGAACGCTCTCCGGCGACGACTGCACCAGGAGCAAGGCCCTCATCGCCGCGCGGACCGAGGCCATCAGCAGGCTGGGCCCGAGGCCATGTCCGCTGACGTCGGCGACGACCAGCCCGATGCGGCCGTCGCGCAGAACGATCAGGTCGCAATAGTCGCCGCCGATTTCTTGATTGGGCAACCACCACGAGGCCGCCTCGTAGCCGGCGATCTCGGGAAGCTTCGTCGGCATGAACCCGCGCTGGATGTCGCGAGCCGCCGAGAGCGCGGCTTCGACGAGTTGCCGACGGCGCTGCGTTTCGACAAGTTCGGCCCGATGCAAGGCCGTGGCCGTGTGTTCGCAGAAGGCTTGTGCGAGTTGCAGATCGAAGTCGTCGAACTCCCCTTCGCGTTTGTTCAAGAGCAGCAGCACGCCGAACAGCGCATCGTCGGCCCCGCCCACGATCGGCGCAGCCAGCAAATTACGGGTCTTAAAACCGGTCGCCTTGTCGATCCGCGACGACCAGCGCGGGTCGTTCGGCGGATCGTTCACGATTTCGGCTTGCCGCGTCTGCCCGACGGTGCCGGTGATCCCGCGGCCGAGCACAGTGCGAAACGGCTCAATATCGAAGCCGAGCATGGCCTGCGTGTAGAGCTCTTTCGATTGCTCGTCGAACGCGTACAAGCTGGCCCGTTCGCAATCCAGCGCCCGGCAGGCTTCGCGGAGCGCCACTTCCATGATCCGATCGCTATCGATCTCATCGGCCAACAGCCGCGTGATTTCCAAGAGTCGCAAGAGCGACTGGAAGCGGCGTTGCAGAAGAGCGTCGTCGAGGGAAGCAGGCGCGGACATTGGTCAGTTGTCAGTGGTCAGTTGTTTTAAGTGCGATACTTCTCGTCCTCTAAAGCCCAGGGACTTTAGTCCCTGGGACCCGACACTTCAACGCCGACTTCTCGCGACCCGAGCCGTTTCACGATCCACTCGTGCGACACAAACCGCCGCAGCAGGGAGCGAAGTTCGCGCTCTACGCGGTGCCGCACGGCCGGATCAAGTTGTTCTAGCGCGGCTTCGCTTGGTCGAGCGTTGCCGGAGGACGTGGTGTTCGCGCCGTCGGTCACCAGTATACCGCTCCAGGTGAACTCGACCGGCCAGCGGTGCATTCTTGCGGCGGCGTTCAAACGTTCGGCCACGCGCAAGGCCCAGACGGCGCCGTAGGCGTCGCGGAAGTCGAGCCAGAGATGCTGCAAGCCCGGCGGTGCGCGACGGCCTCGTCCGACGATGGCCGCGGCCCCTAGGGTGCTGAGCGGAAAACAAAGGAGCGCCCAGTAGACGCCGGCCGAGCCGTAGTCGACGAGCAGCGGCAGAAACTTTCCCGATAACAGCACGGCTCCGACGGCGTAGACGAGGGCCGAGCCGCGAAAGCGCGTGGCGAAGTAGTTGGCCACGGCCAGCAGGATGTGGGCCGCGATGAGCCATTGAAAGAGTCCATGCACGTGCGGCACCGCATCGCCGTACGCCCAACCTTGGCCGACCGGCAGCAGCAACACGGCGATCAGCGTAAGCACGATGAATTGCCAAGCGCCGTTCTGCGGCCGCTTCGCTCCGAGCACGGCCAAGAGCGGCGCGATCGACAGCACCGCGGCGGTGTAGGTTTCGTAATCGCTCGGCTTATTTGCGCCGTGGCCCAAGTAGTTCAGATAAAGCCAGGCGACCCAGGCCCAGATGAGCGGAGCCCGAAGCGTCGCCGCGCGGAGGTTCCAAGTGGCCCACCCAAGCGCGAGGGTCGCCGCGATGCCGAGGGCGGCGACGAGCGGAAACAGCGGAAACTGATAATAGATGAACGCCGGCATGACTCGATTTTAATCGGGAAACGGCCTGGCGCGACGGGGGCCGCGCCGAATCGCTTGTCCTCCGCTGCGGCACACCTCAGAATGGGCGGAGAAATCACGAAACCTCGAGTTTTCGACGATGTTGCGCTGCCTCGGGTTGGGATTAGTCTTCGTGGCGGCCGGCGCTTGTTCGACCGTTATCGCCGGCGAGCCGCTCGCGATCGTCGAGCATGTCGCCGCGCACCGCGAGGCAAATGCGGTTTCGTCGATTCCCTGGGGTGCGTACGCCGCGGCGGCCGCGGATCCGGCCGAGTTGCGCTCGCTGCCGATTGGCGTGTTCGACTCGGGCATCGGCGGGCTCACCGTGCTGGAAGCGATCCTGAAGCTCGACCAGCACCATAACGACACCGGCGCGCCGGGCGGCGACGGCCTGCCGGATTTCCAAGGCGAGCGTTTCATTTATTTGGGCGATCAGGCCAACATGCCGTACGGCAATTACCCGTCGGCGGGACGCGTCGACTTCTTGCGTGAGCTGATCGTGCGCGATGCGTTGTTTCTGCTCGGCGATCGGTTTGATGCGCCGGCCTCAACGAAGGAGTTGCAGAAACAAATGAAGCCGCCGGTCAAGGCGATCGTCATCGCTTGCAACACGGCCACGGCCTACGGGCTCGACGACATCCGCGCGGCGCTCGAGCGTTGGAAAATTCCGGTGCTGGTCGTCGGCGTCGTCGAAGCCGGCGGGCGCGGGGTGATCGACGCCATGCGGCAAGATACGACGCAAGGCGCGGCGGCCGTCTTGGCGACGGTCGGCACTTGCTCGAGCGAGGCCTATCCGAAAACCATCGCGCGGCTCGCCGGGCAGCAAGGTTTGCAGGCTCCGGCCGTGTGTCAGCAAGGCTGCGTGGGGCTGGCCGGAGCCATTGAAGGGAGCCCGGCCTTTATTGCGGCGGCTAAGCCGGACGGCGGCGCAAGTGCCGCGGCGGTTGAATATCTCGGCCCGTCCGGCTCGCATAAGCAGGCGAAGATCGACGCCGCGCTGATGCCAGTTTACGACTTCGATTCAGCCGGTCTGATTGGCGATCCCGGAAACGTCGCGAATCTGCGGCTGAACTCGGTGGAGAACTACATTCGTTATGACGTCGCCACGCTCGTCGCCGAGCATCGCCGGCGCGCGGATGCCAAGCCGATTACGACGGTCGTCCTCGGCTGCACCCATTATCCGCTCGCGGTGGCGCAGATCGACGCCGCCTTCCAGCGGCTGCGCAACTATCGCAATGCGGCCGGCGTGCAACCTTACGCCGACTTGATCGCGGAGCAGATCACGTACGTCGACCCCGGCGAGTACACGGCCCGCGAACTGTATCGCGGTTTGTTTCTTCGCAAGCAATTGCTCCGCGCGGGCGAAGAGTGCGTACTCGCGACGGATCAATGCTTCGTCACGGTCGCTAGTCCGTCGCTTTCGGCCGATAAGAAAGACACACTCGGCAACCTCACGGCCGAGTACAAATACTCGCGCTCGGCGGGCGACATGACGCGTGCCGACGTGCTGACCGTGCCGATGTCGTCGAATGCCGAAGCCGCCGCCGCCGTATCGGCCTGGTTTCACAAACTGCCGCACGTCGGACGGCGCTTCGCCGCGGGCGAGCGGTAGACATCGTGTCTGTAGGGAACGCCCTCCGTGGCGTTCCGCGCTCCGGGTAACAAGGTCAACCCCTCATCCGCCGCTGCGCGGCACCTTCTCCCGCAAGGGGAGAAGGAAGTAGGCAGAGTCTCCCGCAGAGAGACGGACGGAACGCCACGGAGGGCGTTCCCTACAGTAAGCACACCTCGCAGACCTACGAGGTCGCCTCGCTCTCCGGCACGCGAACAAACGACCGATAGAGCAGCAGGTCGTAGACGATCTTGATCCCGCCGGCCAGGAAGAACGGCAGGCCGAGCGTCGCCGGATTCGCCAGCATCGGGCCGACCAGTTGCGGCGAAAGGCTCGCCCCTAGCGAGCGGGCCACGGTCGTCACGCCCGAGGCCGCCGAGCGTTCGTCCGGCGCGACGACGGCCATTGTGTAGGCTTGCCGGGTCGGGATATCCATCTGCGAGATGCAGGACCGTGCGATCAGCATGGCCGCCGACCACCAGAGCGACGGCATCAGCGGCACGAGGATCAACATCACGTTCGACGGCAGATGCGTGAAGACCATCGTGTTGACGAGCCCGAACTTCTTGGCGAGCCGGGCCGCGACGAGGCCGGAAAAGCCGCCTAGGAGATTGGTCCAAAACAAGATCGTGCCGATGACGATCGGCGTCGCGCCGAACTTTCGATCGAGCCAGAGGGCGGCGAGCGTGTCGATGATGAACCCGCCGGCGAAGGCGTCGAGTGCGAACAGGGCCGACAGACGCATGACCACGCGGCGTGAGCGATGCAGCCCCAGCGCCGAACGCGGCACCGCGGGCACTTCCGGGGCTTGCGGGGAGGCCTGATGTTCGACGGCCGGCGACAGCCCGCGGAAGAGCAGTACCATCAGCCCGCCGGCCACGGCGTAGCCCCAGAGCACGGGCCGATATATCTCCGCACCGACGGCCCCCGAAGCTTCCATCGCCTGGGTCGCCGCGCCGCCGCAAAAGGCGCCGAGCGCGGTCGTCAGCGAACCGGCCAGGTTGTACCAGGCGAAAACTTCGGTACGCCGCTCGTCGCCGACGATCTGGGCCAGCGCGGCCTGCTCGATCGAGAGAAACGGCCCGACTTCTTTGCCGCTGGGGCTGATGACGCCGACGATCGCCGCGGCGAGCAGCCACTCGAACTGCCGCGTGAGCGTGAACAGCACGCCCGCCAAGAGCATCAACAGTGCGCCGACCGTGAGCATGATCCGCCGGCCGCGTCGATCAGCCGTGGTCGTGATCCAGAGCGAGATCACGGTATCGCCGAGCAACGTCAGCGAGAGCAGCAGGCCGATGTCGGCGTCGCTAAGCCCGATGGCCGCGAGATAGAGGGCCAAGACGACGGAGAGGAAGCCGTAGGCGAACAGCCGCAGCGAGCGCGTGAGAAACAGCAGTCGACCGTCGGGTGTCAGCGATCGCCAAAGTGTGAGCAAGCGCGGGCACTCGTGCGGCGGTGGGACGTTAACGCGTCGGAGCTTTCGCCACGATCATACCATAGTGGCGGCGGCAGGCTCGCAACGCGCGATTGGCGAAGGACGCCCAGCGTCTATTCGTCTTCTTGCCCGTGGATCGGGAGATCCCAGCGTCGCAGGGCCGGCCAACAGAGCGGAGCGACGACCGCGGCGACGGCTATGATCGTGAACAGATACGGCAACGTGTAGCCGCGCGTCGGTTGCTCTTCCTTGCCTTTGGCTTGCGCGAAGACGGGCGTCGGCGCAAAGGGGATCGCCAACGCTAGGGCGGCCAGCGTCGCAAGGCATAAGCGACGCACAGTATTCGGTGTCGAGCGAGCGGCAGGGATCATGGTCGTCGGTCTCATAGTAGTTCGTCCATCGGCTGGGCCCATTGCCGCAGCGCGGCCGAGGGCATCGCCAAGGTTTCCCATTTCGGCGAGATCAACTTCGCGTGTTCGGCGAAGTGCGCGAGCCGGACGCCGAGGAAGGCGTAGCGACCTTCACGATGCGCGAAAAGCCGTTCGGCCGGCAGCGGCGAAACCTCGCCTGTTACATTGTAGGCAAACACGAACAGGCTCTGAAAGCGTCCGCCGAGCAGATTTTCCCAACGTCCCATGCAGGCCACGTCGTCGCGCGTGGCCCAGTTTTTCCACAGCCGACCTTGCTTGCCGCTCGGGAAATGACGGCCTTTCACGTCGACCAGCCAGGTGAAACCCTGCGACGACGTGACGAGAAAATCCAAGCTCTTGAGCGACCCGACGGCATCGCTCGGCACGTCGAAGGGGATCAGGCTGCGACGGCTTTCGTCGATCGCGATGTAAGGAGCCCGCAACTCGCGGAGGTAGGCTTCAAAGGCCGCCTCGTAGTGGTTGGAGCGCTTGGACATCGGCTAAGAAGTTGCAAATTGCAAAATGAGGAATTGCAAATTGCAAATTTGGACGATCAACGGGCTTGGGTCAATTTGCAATCTGCGATTTGCAATTACCAATTTGCAATCCGTAGTCGCAAACAACCAGGCTTGTCGGCCCTATGGTTCGACGCTCGCCTCAAACGGCGGAACGCCACGGAGGGCGTTCCCTACAGCGCCGTCAGCAACTTCTGCAACTCTTGCTCCAGTGCGTCGCCGGCCATGCTTACCGGCGTGCTTTCGCCGGTCTTGAGGTTCTTCACTTGCACGGTGCCGGCCGCGAGTTCGTCGTCGCCGGCGACGAGGGCCACGCTGAAGCCGCGTTTGTCGGCGTATTGGAGTTGCTTGCCGATCTTCTTGGCTTCGGGAAACACCTCGCAGCCGATGCCGGCCTTGCGCACGCGGGCCGCGAGTTTCAGATAGTCGTGCAGCCGGCTTTCGACGAAGTACACGACGAACACCGGCGCGGGCGTGCTCACCTTCTCGATAAGATTGAGCTGATTCATCGCTTCGAGCAAACGATCGAGACCGAGCGACGCCCCGACGCCCGGCAGTTCTTGCTTGGTGTAAAGTCCGGCGAGGTTATCGTACCGGCCGCCGGAGCAGACGCTGCCGATTTTTGGTAGGGCGTTGAGGAAAGTCTCGTAGATCACGCCCGTGTAGTAGTCGAGACCGCGGGCGATCGAGACGTCGAGCTTCAGCCGGCGCTCGGGCACTCCGGCGGCTGCCGCAGCCGCCAAGAGATCGCGAAGTTTTTGCGTTCCCTCTTCGCCGCGTGGCGAACCGGCGACGAGCTTGGAGACTTCGGTGAGCACGGCGTCGTTGGAGCCTTCGAGACCGGCGAGCTTGAGGACGTCGCCGGCTTGCTCGGGCGTCGCCTCGGCGGTCGCCGCCATCTCTTCGATGACTTTCTCCGGCCCGATCTTGCCGAGCTTGTCGAGGGCGCGGAGCACCGGCACGCTCTTTTCGGCGAGGCCGAGCTTTTCCAACATGCCGTTGAGCAGCAGCCGGTTGTTCAAGCGAATCGTGAAATCGTCGAAGCCCAGGGCCGTGAAGAGGTCGTTGATCACGAGCACGGTTTCGATGTCGGCCGCCGGCGAAAGCGTGCCGATCGTGTCGAAGTCGCACTGCATGAACTCGCGGAACCGGCCGGCTTGCGTGTTTTCGCCGCGCCAAACGCTGGCGATGTGATAGCGCTTCCAAGGCGTGCCGAGCGTGCCGATGTGCTGGGCGGCGAAACGAGCCAAAGGAACGGTCAGATCGAAACGGAGGCCGACCCAGCGATCGCCGTGATCTTGGAACTTATAGAGTTGCTTGTCGGTTTCGTCGGAGCCCTTGCCGGTGAGGATTTCCAGGTACTCCAGCGCCGGCGTGTCGATCGGCGTGAAGCCGTAGCTGCGGTAGACGCGGCGGGCCGTTTCCATGAGTCGCTCGCGCGGGATCATCGCTTCCGGCAGATAGTCGCGAAAGCCTTTGAGGGTGCGCGGTTCGATACGCTTGACGTCGGACATCGGCGGGCTTGCTCGTTGGAAATAATGCAGGACGTCGGGTGGCTGGGTCTGGAGCGTACTC
>JAFLCO010000225.1 GCA_017303535.1 Planctomycetota bacterium | reverse complement strand
GCTCCGTCGCCCGGCGTGAAGATGCCGCAGTGCCGGCCGCCGCGTACGCCGCCGTTCAGGGCATGGACGAGACCGTCGATGCAGCAGCGGCGCGAGAAGCGGCTGCAGTGGAAACCCCGATTGAGAAAACGGCTTCCACCGAACAGTCGAAAGACATCACGGGTTCGTCCGCCGAAGACAAGCCAAAGAAAGCCGCTCGCGGAGGCCCGGAGTCCGAAAAACTTATCGAGGCTTTTCGCCGTTCGTGCGACGGCTACTCGGCCGACCGGGTCGTCGCCGATCCCTCGCTGCAAGCCGCGTTTCAAACGGCCTGTCGGGTGCTCGGCGTGGCAGGTGATGCGACGTCGTGCAATAGTGCGCTGCTCAAGCTTCGCAAGGCCGGTCGGCTTGCCGAAGTGCCGACCACGGCGCGGACCGAACTGACTTGGGAAGAATGCGAGCCGGCGGCCGCACCTGCGGAGATCGCCGCTGCGCGACTGCTGCGCGAGTATCCCGAGATGAGCCTTGACGACATCTTCTGCTCCCCCGATCGAACGACGGAGTTCGACAAATTGGCCGCGCGTCTCGGCGGCGGTAGGCGGCCGCTCGTCGCCCGCTGGACAGCGTTGAAACTCCGTAAGGAATCCCACCAACTGCGCGAGCGCGCCGAATCGTGGCGACGGCGTGAAATCAAATTTTCCACCCCGGTGTCAGTAACTCAAAAGCGTTGGTCGCAACAGGTGCCTGTTACGGCAGGCGTTTACTTGGTGCTCAATGCCGAAGGGACACGGCTTTACGTCGGCGCGGCTCGTGAGCTGCGTTCGACGTTAGAGAAACTGCTGGCCCCTGCGCGGCTCGGCGTCTTTGATCGCTCTCGTGATATTCGCATTGCCGTTCATCCGTATGACGCCCCTTGGATGGACTTGTTGGCACTGGCGCAATTCGTCGCTTGCGGCTCGAATGCGCCGCTAAATTGGCCGACGCCGGCAAGCCGACATGCCGTAGCCAAGTCGACTGATAAGACTCGGCGAAAACCGCACTCGGCCATCAAAACGGCGCTGGTCTGACGAAGTGTCGCAGTTAAACTTGCGTTGTTGCGGCATGTGACGACAGCTTGTCGCCGCATACGACAATTCTTCGCCAATTGTTTGCCCGAGGGTTGCCTCGCGCTCAGGCCGCGACACAATGCATGTGATACGACTCATTTCCCTGAGCACGTCACATCATGCCCTTGTTTCGTGACGCCACGCCGTACGCCGACTTGTCGCGGACTAAGTATCCGTGGATGGTCGCGGCCTATTGTTCGTCCGCACTGGCGCTCTGCGTGATTCTGGGAATCGCGGCCTGGGGCGCTTCGGTCGACTTTGAAGAGGCCCGTGTCAGCAACTTGCGTTCGGAAATCAACCGGCTGCGTTCGCACGGCGTGCGCACCGTGATTCGCCTGCAAGAGTTGATGAACGTCGAAAACGCGGCCGACGGCAAGCTCAGTAACGTGCAATTCAACGCGAAGCTCACCGATTTTTTGTACGACCAGTGGAATCGCCACATTCCTGATGATCCGTCGCGTCTCTATGCGGGAATCATCGATTCTAACGGACGCATCGTCGCGCATTACCGTCGTGAGCTTGTCGGCAAGAAAATCGGCGACGATTGGGAGTCGGCGCGTGTTCCGGAAGCCGGCGACGACGTGGTGGAAACGTCTGCTCCGCTGATGACGGGCACCGGAGAACGGGCGCTCGATATATCGATTCCGATTATGCACGGCACGCAGGAAGTGGGCGCCTATCATTCCGGATTTCGACTCGCGTGGTTCGAAAACGAATTAGCGCTGAAGCGGCGTGAAACGACGCTCCGTTGGGGCGCGGCGTTCGCCGTCATTACGATCGTCGGGCTTACGGCGGGCGTGTCGCTGTTCAAAGTCGCGCGTCGGTTGGCAAGCCTGCAGGGCGTTGTGGCGATGGAGCACGTGCGCCGCTTGGCGGATCTCGGCACGCTGGCAGGCGGCATCGCGCACGAGGTGCGCAACCCGATGAACGCGATTCGGCTCAACCTGCACGTGATTAAAAAGCTCATCACCTCGCAGGGCATTCGCGACGACCAAACGACGCAGGTGATGGACGAAACGATCAGTGAAATGGAGCGTGTCGACGGGCTGTTGCGAACGATGCTCGAATACGCGCGGCCGGCCGTCGGTACTTTGCAGATCGTGGATTGTGCCGCCGAAATTCGCTCGGTCGCCACGTTCTTATCGCCGCTGTTAGAGCGGGAGCGCATCGCCTTGAAGATGACGTTCGGCCCCGAGCCTTGCATGATTCGCGCCGATCGGGGCCAATTTCGCCAGGTCGTGCTGAATCTTGTGAAAAACGCGATGGAGGCCATGAAGAGCGACGCGTCGATCGACGTCGACTGCCGCCGCAACGGCGACCTTGTCGAAGTGACGCTGGCCGACGAAGGGCCGGGCATTTCGCCGGAGGAACGCGAGCAAATTTTCGAACCGTTTTTCTCCACGAAGGAAATTGGAACGGGGCTCGGGCTCACGCTTTGCAGGCGTTACGTCGAAGGCGCCGGAGGAACGATTCATTACGAAGTTCGCGAACCGCACGGCGCCCGTTTCGTCATCCGTCTACCGGCCGTGTCGCCCGCTTCGGAGCACGAGCCTGCCGAACCCGCCGAAAAACTCAAGTCGGTGACCGTCTAGGAGATTAAACCATGAGCCAAGCGAGCCCCATCATGACCGCGCCGACCGATCGTACCGATCAAAAACCGTCTGCGCGGCGTCCGATGATTCTGGTCGTCGAAGACGGCCCGGCCGAGCGCGAGGCCCTGGCCCGCGTGCTCCGCTTGGAAGACTACCAAGTGCTCACGGCCCGCAATCCCGAGCATGCCCTGACGCTCTTCGACCAACCGATCTCGATGGTCATCAGCGATTTGAAAATGGGCATCCGCAGCGGCATCGACTTGCTGCGCGCCTGGCTCGCCCGCCGGCCGGAAACCCCGTTCATCATCGTCACGGCCTACGGCGACGTCGAATCGGCCGTGGAAGCGATGAAGATCGGCGCGCGCGACTTCATGACGAAGCCGATCGATCCGACGAAGCTCTTGGAGATGGTCAAGCGGTGTCTGGAAACGCCGGCGACTGCGCACGTCGGCCCGGTTGCCGGAATGACGCCGCTGCCGGGGGTCGACGCCCGTCTCGACGTCGAGCGGATGGTCGGGGTCAGCGATCCGATTCGCCGCGTACGCGACCAGATCCGCCGCGTCGCGCCGAGCGACAGCACCGTGCTGCTTCTCGGTGAATCCGGCACCGGCAAGGAGTTGGCCGCGGAAGCCGTGCATGCGCACAGCACGCGTTCGTCGAAGCCGCTGGTCGTCGTGAATATGGCCGCCGTGCCGGAATCGCTCGTCGAAAGTGAACTCTTCGGGCATGTCAAAGGAGCGTTCACCGGGGCCAGCGCCGATCGGCCGGGCCGTTTTGAAATCGCCGACGGCGGCACGCTCTTCATCGACGAAGTCGGCGACTTCCCGTTGTCGCTCCAGGCCAAGCTGTTGCGGGCTCTCGAAACTCGGGTCATTCAGCGCGTCGGCGGCAACGACGACCGCACGGTCAACGTGAGGCTGGTCGCCGCCACAAGCCGCAACGTGCGCGAGATGGTGCGACAAGGAAAGTTCCGCGAGGATCTGTACTACCGCCTGAACGTGGTGACGATCGAAATCCCGCCGCTACGCGAGCGCCGGGAGGACATTCCGCTGTTGCTCGAACACTTCGCGGCGAACATCGCGCCGCCGCTCGGCAAGCCGATTCCGACGTTCGACGCCAACTTGCAAGGCTTCCTCATCAGCTACGACTGGCCGGGCAACATCCGCGAACTTCGTAACTGCTTGGAAAGCATGATCGTGCTTTCGCGCGGTCCGGAACTAACGCTCGAAGACCTCCCGCCGAACTTGGCCACGGGGCTGCGAGCCGGCGCCTCGACGGAAGAATCGTCGGCCTCGGACGACCTGCAACTCTTGCGGCTTGAGAAGTCGGTGATCCTGCAGACGCTCAAGCGTATGGAAGGGAACCGCACGAAAGCGGCGGAAGCCCTGGGAATCTCGGTCCGCACGCTGCAACGCCGGCTGAAGGAATGGGGCGGCGAGGTGTAAAACGCCGTGTGACACGACTTATTAACCTGCTGGATTTACGCTTGCGGCGACGCCCGGGACAACCCGACGTCGCCGTATTGCTTTCATCGTTATAGAATACGATGTAGTCGCCTTGTGCCGCCGTAACTGCGGCTCGGTGGCGGCATCCAACGGGAGTCGTCCGTTATCACTTCGCCGGGAACAGGTTCGGCTATGCTTCGCAATGTTGCCTTCGCCCTCGTGGGCGTCGTCGCCGTTTCGGCGGTCGCGTGGGGAGCGCTCAAATACGCACGCTCTCCGCTGTTTGAACCGACCGGGCCGTCGGTTCCCGTCTCTTCCTCGCAGGAGTCTCCTCGTATGATCAGCGCGAAGATCGCCGAATCGAAAAGCGGTAAAGTCGCTCAAGCGACGTTTGGCGCCGGTTGTTTTTGGGGCGTCGAATCGACGTTTCGCGCCGTTCCGGGCGTGCTCAGCACTTGGGTCGGCTTCGCGGGCGGCAATACCGAGAACCCGACGTACGAAGACGTCTGCTACTCGAATACCAACCATGCCGAGGTCGTGCATCTGGAATACGATCCCGAGCAGGTGACGTTTGAAAAGCTGGTGAATGTGTTTTTCGACAACCACAACCCGACGACGCTCAATCGCCAGGGGCCCGACGTCGGCTCACAGTATCGCTCCGTGGTCTTTTATCACGACGAAGCCCAACGCACGGCGGCCGATGCGGCGAAGCGCCAAGTCGCGGAAGGAGGCCGCTGGGCCGGTCGATCGGTGGTCACGCAGATCGCGCCGTTCACCAAGTTTTATCCCGCCGAAGATTACCATCAGCAGTACAACGAAAAGCGCGGCCGGACGCACTGCCATAACTAGGCTGCAATTATTTGACGGTGCCGGCGGTGACTGCTGACGTTCCGACTGCAGAGTGCAGGCTGCCAACTGCTGGATAGCCCAGCCTGACGCTTGCGGTTATGCGGCGTCGACACCGGGAATGGCCGGCTAGCTTTTCCAGGATTGACGTCATCCCGCGCGGCGGATCGTTTGACCCTGCCGGTGTGCGGTTGCCCTTGCCGCCTGGGCGAGTTCGCCCGTACAAGTGTCGCCCCGTTTCCAACTCGGTTCGGCGCAGTTATCCGGCAATTCGCGAGGCCCAAAATGCAACGTCGTCGTTTCTTCGGCTTGGCCGGCGGTCTCATCGCGGGCTTTGTTTGCGGCGTTGCGACCTTACGTGGGGAACTGCCGTCGCTGGGCGTCGGCCTTGCTTCCTCGCTCGATTACCAGAAGCAACTCGAAAAAGGCTTGAAGGCCCGCCGCCCGAGCGACTTCACGTTCATCACGACCGTGGTCGGAAAAGTGCAAGCCGGCGATCTGCCGCAAAGCATGGTCAACGAAACGTTCGACTTTGCCCGCAAGCAAAGCCGCGACTATCCGTTCATCTACTTTCAGTTCGCCCTTCGCAAACGGGCCGATAAGCTGGGCGTGAAGATCTAGTTGCCACGCGGCTTTAAGACCGCCTTCCCGGTTGCTCCGGCCAAAACACTCGGCATCCGGGTGACTCTCTCTATTTTCCCGCAACGCACTCGGCCCCCCTTGGCCACGGTTGGCTGCATCTCTGCTGCTTGACCCGAGCGCTGCTCCTGCGATGATAGCGCCCGTTGGAAATCGACCCAACGACCCGCGGACAAGGTCGCGGCCTTCTAAGAGCCGCGCCTACCGATCCCCACCCAGTAGAGAGAATTAGTATGGCGACCGCCGCCCCCGAGATTCGCGCCCTCACCGCATCGGCTTTTCGCGCTCCGGCGAAGTTCACCGAGTTCTGTCGCAACGGCGGAAAGCCGCTGGGCGGGTTCGTCGACGGCGAAACCATCCGCGGCTCAATGAATGTGACGTTCGAGACCATCGACCCGGGCACTCAAGAAGTGCTCGCAACGGTCTGCGAAATGGGCGAGGCCGAAGTAGCCCGCGCCGTCGCGGCGGCCCAAAAGGCGTTTAACGGCCAGGGCGCGAAGTCGTGGCGCAATGTCGATGTCGAAGAACGCATCCGGCTCGTCAACAAACTCGTGGAACTCTGCGACCGCGATCGCGACGTCCTGCTGGCCTGCGAAATTTTCGACGGCGGCAAAGTTTCGGAACTCGCCGAAGGAGACTTCACGCAGATCCGCGAGTGCGCCCAATACTTCAGCGGCGTCGCACGGCGGATCAAGCTCGGTGACGGTGAGGCGATGAAAGTCGCCGACGGCGTGAAAGGGTTCACGCATCGCGAGCCGTGGGGCGTCGTCGCAGGCATCATCCCGTGGAACTACCCGATCGTGCTGACGTCGTGGTTCATGTTCCCGGCGCTCTTGTCGGGCAACACGATTCTGATCAAGCCGGCGGAAGACACGCCGCTCTCGGCACTTTACATCGCCAAGCTCGCGCAAGAAGCGGGCTTCCCGGCGGGCGTGATCAACGTACTTCCCGGCCGCGGCGAAATCACCGGTCACGCCATCGCAGAGCATCCCGGCGTTCGCTACATCGCGTTTACCGGTTCGCCCGGCGTGGGCCAAGCCATCTTGCGAACTTGCGATCGGCACGGCACGCGGATGAAACGCGAACTCGGCGGCAATGGCGCGGCGATCGTGCTGGCCGACGCCGATCCGGAAGTCGTGGCTCGCATGGTCGGCAAGTACACGAACCAGCACTACGGCCAAACCTGCTGCACGATCCACCGCGTGTTCGTCGACAAGAAAATTGCTGATGATTTCATCGACGCGCAGACGCAATTTTTCAAAGAACTGAAGATCGGCTATCAGGCCGATGAAGGAACGCAACTCGGCGCGGTGATCAACGCCACGCAGCGCCGGCGGATTCTGCAAGCCGAGCAGGAAACCGTGGCTCGTGGCGCGCAACCGCTCTTGGGCGGCGGCGATGCTTCCGTCTCCGGCAAGAACGGTTTCTATTTGAAGCCGTCGCTGTATCGCACGACGCCGGAGTTGAATGTCAACCCGGCCGAAGTGTTCCACACCTACGCCACGATCTGCCCTGTGTCGTCGGCCGAAGAAGCCCTGCAACTGGCGAACAGCTCGCCGTACGGTTTGGGCTCAAGCGTCTGGACGAAGGATATTGAGCGCGGAGTGTCGCTAGCCAAGCAGTTCCGCGACGGCACCGGTCAAGTGAATTGCCACAACTCGATTGCTTACGGTCTGCCGTACGGCGGCCAAGGCATTTCCGGCGGCCCCGGCGGCGGCGTGAACTGCGAAGAAACATTCCTTGACTACACGCAAGTCAAAGCCGTGTACGTCGCCGATTATCCGGCTTAGTACTCCATCCATCCTCCCCTCTCCCCTTGCGGGAGAGGGGCCGGGGGTGAGGGGGGGACTTCGGACCGGCTCTCATTGCTTTTCGCCCCTGCGAATTCTTTCTCAGCACATTCGACATCGGGAGCATCCCGTCATGGCTTCGTGGCCGAATCAATTGTTCATCGATAACAAGTGGATCGACGGCGCATCGGGCAAGACCTGGAGCGTCGTCAATCCGGCGACCGGCGAAACGCTGGCGAACGTCGCACTGGCCGAAGCGGCCGACGTCGATCGGGCCGTAACGGCGGCGCGCCGCGCGTTCGATGAAGGGGAATGGAGGCGAATGGACCCGCTGCATCGCGGGCGGTTGCTCTACAAGTTCGCCGAGCGAATTCGCGCGTCGCTCGACGACTTGGCGATGACCGACACGCTGAATATCGGCAAGCCGATTCGCGACACGCGCGGCTGGGACGCTCCCGTCTCGGCCGATCTGTTCGAGACCTACGCCGGCCTGCCCGACAAGATTCACGGCAAGTGCTATAGCTCATTTGCCGACAACATGACCATGCAGGTTCGCGAGCCGATGGGCGTGATCGCGGCCATCACGCCGTGGAACTATCCGCTGACGAACGCCGCGATCAAGCTGGCTCCGATTTTGGCGACCGGAAATACCGTGGTGCTGAAGCCGTCGGAAGTTTCGCCGCTCACGGCGCTCATGCTCGGTCAGATGGCGCTGGAAGTCGGCTTTCCGCCGGGCGTGATCAACGTCATTCACGGCACCGGCGCCGAAGCCGGAGCCGCCCTCATCAAGCATCCGGGCGTCGACAAAATCACGTTCACCGGCCGCTATGAAACCGGCGCGCAAATGCTCGAAGCGGCGAAGTCTGGCATGAAGGGCGTGCTGATGGAACTCGGCGGTAAGACGCCGACGCTCGTCTTCCCCGATGCCCCGCTGGAGAACGTCGTCAACGCGGTCGTCACCGGCGTGTTCATCAACCTTGGGCAAGTTTGTGTTGCGGGTTCGCGGCTGCTCGTTCATGAAAGCCAGCATGACGAATTGCTGGAACGCATCATCGCGAAGGCCAAAGGCCTCCGCCAAGGCGACCCGACCGACCCGAATACGCAACTTGGCTGCTTGGCGACGCCCCTGCACTGTCAATCGGTCGTGAAGCGTGTCGAGCAAGGGAAGAAGGAAGGAGCCAAGTGCGTGCTCTCCGGTCCCGCGCTGAAGTCGGAAGCGGATTGCTTCTTCGCACCGACGATCTTCGACCAAGTCACTCCGAACATGACGCTGGCCCGCGAAGAAGTATTCGGGCCGGTCTTGAGCGTGCTGACGTATCGCAACGAGGACGAGGCGGTCCGCATGGCCAACGATTGCGACTTCGGCCTCATGGCCAACATCTGGAGCGCCGACGGCACCCGGGCCTTGCGACTCGCACGGCAATTGAAGGCCGGCAAAATCGCGATCAACGGCGGCGGCGGCTTCCGCGGCAGTTCGCCGGTGTACGGCTTCAAACGGAGCGGCTTCGGCACCGAACTCGGCTATGAAGAGGCCGCGAACGAATACTGTCACACTAAGGTGATTCTGTATTCGATGTCGACCGAGAAGTCGCCGTGGCCTGAGTAAGCGGCGATTTAGTTAGAGATAAGGCCCGTTTCCGACAGCGCACGGCCAAAGGTCGTGCTTGCCGCAGTTGGCTACCGCGCGCCGGGAGCGATACAATATCGGATGCCCCCGAGCACGGTCGTGTACGTTGCCGTTGCCTCGGCTGCCCTATATCGGCTCACTTCCGCATCGCCCCGCCCTTTGGAGATAGGTCCCATGGCCACGATCGAAAAAGCTCCGTCGCGCAAGGCTCCCGAAATTCGCCAGACCGAATGCTTCATCGGCGGCCGCTGGACGCCCAGCCAAAGCGGGAAGACGTTTGAAACGCTGAATCCTGCGACGGAAGAAGTCATCGCCAACGTCGCGGAAGGCGGCGCGGAGGACATCGATCAAGCGGTCAAGGCCGCACGCAAGGCCTTAGAGCAAGGCCCATGGTCGAAAATGGATGCCCGCGATCGCGGCCGGCTGTTGTTGAAGCTCGCCGACTTGATGGAAGCCGAACTCGACGAACTCGCCGCGCTCGAAACGCTGGACAACGGCAAACCGATCCGCGACGCCAAGGCCGCCGACCTGCCGTTGGCCATCGATTGCCTCCGTTACTATGCCGGCTACGCCGACAAGATCCACGGCCAAACCATTCCGGTGCGTGGCAACTATTTCACGTACACGCGCAAGGAACCGGTCGGCGTCGTCGGGCAGATTATCCCGTGGAACTTCCCGATCCTGATGGTGGCTTGGAAGTGGGGACCGGCCCTG
Source organism: Planctomycetota bacterium (assembly GCA_017303535.1). GTDB lineage: Bacteria > Planctomycetota > Planctomycetia > Pirellulales > PNKZ01 > PNKZ01. The sequence continues at coordinate 774 of JAFLCO010000225.1, read as the reverse complement.
GCTACCGGCTGCACGATCGTAATGAAGCCCGCCGAACAAACGCCGCTCACCTGCTTGAGGCTGGCCCGGCTCGCGCAGAAGGCCGGCATTCCCGACGGCGTGATCAACGTCGTTCCCGGCTTCGGCCCGACGGCCGGCGCCGCGCTCGTGAAACATCCGGGCGTCGACAAGATCGCGTTCACCGGCTCGACGGAAGTCGGCAAGATCATCATGCGCGACGCCGCCGCGACGATGAAGCGTGTGACGCTCGAACTCGGCGGCAAGAGCCCGAACATCGTCTTCGACGATTGCGATCTCGACGCGGCCGTCGCAGGCTCGCACTTCGGTTTGTATTTCAACCAAGGTCAATGCTGCTGCGCGGGAAGTCGGCTCTTCGTGCAAGAGAAGGTTCACGACCGATTCATCGACAAGATCGTGGCGATCAACAAGAGCCGCAAGCTCGGCGACCCGCTCGACCCTGCCACGGAGCAGGGCCCGCAAGTCGATCGCGAGCAGTTCGACAAGATCATGGGCTTCATCGACAGCGGCAAAAAGGAAGGGGCCAGTTTGCTGAGCGGCGGCAACCGTTTCGGCCAGCGCGGCTTCTACGTGGAGCCGACCCTCTTCACCGGCGTCAACGACGATATGACGATCGCCCGCGAAGAGATCTTCGGCCCGGTGATGTCGATCTTGAAGTTCAAGGACCTCGACGAAATCGCCGCCCGCGCGAACAACACGAGCTACGGCTTGGCCGCGGCCGTGTGGACTCGCGACGTGCAGAAAGCTCACACGCTC
>JAFLCO010000224.1 GCA_017303535.1 Planctomycetota bacterium | reverse complement strand
GGTCGCCGGGCAGGACTCGATTCAAGCCGTCATTTATCGCGACAAGGTCTATTGCTTCTGGGGCGACACGCAGCAGATGAAGTATCCGCTCGGCCTTTATCGCATGGCCGGAGCGACGCTCGATCTCTCCTACGTGAACGACCCCGACACCGATCCGCGCCCCGGCCTCGCCTACGATTACTTCGTCGATCGAAAGACCGGCTTCGCTCGCGCGATGATGCCGCTCAACGAACGGCCTGAAGGCGTCGTGTGGGTCGAGGCAGTGTTCACGGTACCGGACCACAGCGGCGTCGAAAAGCTCGTCGGTCACTACTCGCGCCGCAATGGACTGGCCGACGAACTCGAACAGGGGATCGCCGTCTACAACGACGACTCGAGTATCTTCGAGTCCGTCGTTCAACTTCCGCTCAAAGAAACCTGGCGAAAGCCGCAAGGCCCTCCGATCAAGCACACGTTCGAAGGCCGGCCGTATCTCTTGTTCGGCAGCCCCAGTCCGAACGTCCGCGTGCCGGCCACGCTCGAAGCGGTGCTCGACGCCGACCAATACGAAGCGCTGACCTGTGCGCTGCCGGCGGAATCGGCCGGGCGACCCAAGCCGGACCTCGCCACCGACGGCAAGCCGCGCCGTCGTTGGCAGCGAGAACTTCCGCCGACGACAGGAGAACTCGAGCATCACTGGCTCAAGACCGGGCAACTACGTCAAGCCGACGCGACGTACTGCCCGACGTCCGCCGACGACGACCAAACGCCGATTCTCTTGCATCGCGGCACGGTTCGTTGGAATGCCCATCGAAAACGTTGGGTACTCGTCGCCAATCAGCATTACGGCAAGTCGTCGCTGCTCGGCGAGGTTTGGTACTCGGAAGCTCAGGAGCCGACCGGGCCGTTCCGCAAGGCCGTGAAGATCGTGACGCACGACAAGCAAACGTTCTACAACATCTGCCACCACGAGTTTCTCGATCGCGACGGCGGTCGAACGATCCACTTTGAAGGAACCTACACCAACGATTTCTCCGGCAATCCTCACAAAACGCCGCGTTACAACTACAATCAAATCCTCTACCGCCTCGATCTCGACGACCCGCGCCTCGCCACCGCTCGGGCCGAGTGAAGAATGCTTTTCCCGCAATCGAGCGGGCATTGTCACGAGTGGCGCGTTACGATGCCGGGGTCGGCCAGTAGGCGTTGCGTGCCACTGGTGGCTTGCCCACCAGTGCCGCGAGCCCGAATAGAGCACTGGTGGACGAGCCACCAGTGGCACCCCGACTTGCCTCCGCCCGCGTACCCCGCCTCGCCCATGCCCTGCAAACTTCCGCGTTCCATTTGCTGGCTCGCTCCGATCGTCCCGGCGTTCCTTGCGATTTTCAGCGTCGTCGTCGCCGCAACATCCTGCCGAGCTGCCGACACGACGAACGACGCGATCCAGGTCTCAACGTCCGGCGTAGCGCTGATCGAGCAACACTGCATCCGCTGCCACGGCCCCAAGAAGGCCGAACACGGACTGCGGCTCGACGGGCTCTCCCGCGACGTCACACGCCCACCGATCTTTGCCGCTTGGGAACGCGTGCTGCGCCAACTCCGCGAAGGTACCATGCCGCCCGACGGCGAACCGCGCCCGGAAGCCGCGGCCTTGGCGTCGGCTGAGAAAGAAATTGCCGCGGCCCTCGACGCGGTCGTCGCGCGCCGTCGGGCCGAGGGTCGCACGACGCTCAGGCGGTTGAATCGCATCGAATACGAAAATACGGTTCGTGATCTGTTCGAAGTCGACGTCGCCGTCAAAGAAATCTTGCCCGAAGATACGATCGCCCAAGGGTTCGACAACATCGGCGCGGCGCTGAACGTTTCGCCCGTGTTGATGGAACGCTATCTCGAAGCGGCCGACGCCGTGCTCACGGCCGCAATCGCTCCGCGCGTGCCGGGCGAGCGGATGCAGAAGCGTTACAACCTGTACGATTCGCTCCCGTCCTGGTTCGCGACAAGCACCTATAAGCGCGACGACGGCGTCGTACTCTTCCGCTCCGATGCCTCGGCCACGGCTCTCTTCGAATTCGCCGCCAAGACGCCCGGCCTGTACCGTTTCAAAATCTCGGCCTACGGCTATCAGTCGGATGTGCCGATACCGTATGTCGTCTTGGCCGGCAACTTCCGCACGGCCGGCAGCGGCGCGAAGATCGTCGGATACTTCGACGCCCCGCCGCGCAAGCCGGGCATCGTCGACATCACCGTGCGACTCGAACAACGCAACGCCACGATCAAGGTCGCTCCGTCCGACTTGCCCAAGGTATATCTCAAGCAAGACAAGATGCCCGAATACACGGGGCCCGGCTTGAACGTGAATTGGATCGAAGTCGACGGCCCTCTGCCGGAAGACGCCGTCACGCCGAGCTACCGACGCTTATACGGCGACGTCGACCCGAAGCGCGGCACGCTCGACGATGCCCGTACGATCCTTGGTCGACTACTGCCGCGAGCCTTCCGCCGTCCGACGACCGACGAGGAACTCGCGCCATACTTGAAACTGGCGGCGGCAGGCCTCGAAAAGGGAGCGACCTTCGAACAAGCCCTGCACGGCGCGATCAAGGCCGTGCTCTGTGCGCCGGAGTTTCTCTACTTCGACGAAACGCCCGGGCCGCTGGAGCCGTATGCCCTGGCCTCTCGGTTGTCGTACTTCCTGTGGAGCACGCTGCCCGACGATGAATTGCTGGCCATTGCCGATCGCGGTGAACTCACAAAGCCGGAGATGCTGCGAGCTCAAGTTGAGCGAATGCTCGAGCACCCGAAGGCCGAGGCGTTTACGAAGAACTTCACCGGCCAATGGCTGAGCCTCCGCGAGATCGACGCCACGACGCCCGACGTTCAGCTGTACCCCGAGTTCGACGAGCTGCTCAAATGGTCGATGGTCGCCGAGTCGCATGCGTTCTTCAACGAGCTGCTGCATAACGATCTGGGCCTGCTCAATTTCCTCGACTCCGACTTTGCGATGATCAATGCCCGGCTGGCAAAGCTGTACGGCGTTGAAGGGGTCGAAGGGGTGACGATCCGCCGGGTGCCGCTGCGGCCGGAGCACGGGCGGGGCGGCGTTCTCACTCAGGCGGCCGTGCTGAAGGTCACCGCCAACGGCACCACGACGAGCCCCGTCGTCCGCGGCGTGTGGGTGCTTGACCATATATTAGGCGAGGCTGCCGCACCGCCGCCGCCGAACGTGCCGGCGATCGAGCCGGACATTCGCGGGGCCGTCACGATCCGCGAGCAGTTGGCGAAGCACCGCGCGACGCCGGCCTGCGCGAGTTGCCATGTGCGAATCGATCCGCCGGGCTTCGCCTTGGAGAATTACGACGTCATCGGCGGTCGGCGCGAGCGGTATCGGGCTCTCGGCGTGAAGCCGCGGCCGGTCGAAGGCCTGCCGCCGGAAGTAGCCCGCATCGCCGCGAAGCCGCGCTGGGGCGACGGCCTGCCGGTCGACGCCGGCGACGAGCTTTCCGACGGGCGTAAGTTCGCCGACGCCGCCGAGTTCAAAAAGCTGCTGCTCGCCGAACCGGAAAAGTTCACCCGCTGCCTCACGAAAAAGCTTGTCACCTACGCGACCGGCAACCCGGTGGAATACGGCGACCACGCCGAGGTGGAGCGGATCGTCGCGGCGGTGAAGGATAAGAAGTACGGACTGCGCACGCTGGTGCACGAGATCGTGGCAAGCGAGTTGTTTCGAAACAAATAGGGAACCGTTGTCATGTCGTCGAAACTCCATCGTCGGGCGTTGTTGCGAGGAACCGGTGTCGCACTGGCGTTGCCGTGGCTCGATTGCATGACGCTGAGCAAGTCGCAGGCTCGGGCTGCCGCCGGTACTTCACAAAGCGCGAAAAGTGGAGAGCCGCCGAGGCGGATGCTTTGCATCAACACGACGCTCGGCCTGCATGGCGAGAACTTCTTTCCGAAGCAGGCTGGCAAAGATTACGAGCCGTCGCCGTACATGGACGTGATTAAAGAATTCCGCGACGACTTCACCATCTTCTCCGGCCTCTCGCATCCGGAAGTCGACGGCGGGCACTCGGCCGAAGCTTCCTACCTCACGGCCGCTCCGCATCCGCGGGCCGACAACTTCAAAAACACGATCTCGCTCGATCAGTTCGCGATCGAGAAGCTCAATCCGGATACCCGCTACGCTTCGCTGACCTTGGCGTCGTCATCAAGCCGGAGCATGTCGTACACCCGTAGCGGCGTGATGATTCCGGCCGACGATCGACCGTCGCAAGTGTTTAAGCGGCTGTTCGTCGACGGCACGCCGACCGAAGTTCGCACGCAAATGCAGCGGCTTCAGCAAGGCGAAAGCGTGATGGACACGGTGCTCGAACAGGCCAAACGGTTCGAGCGTAACCTCGGCCGGCGCGATCGCGAGAAGCTCGACGAATACTTCACAGCGGTCCGCGAAGTGGAGCAGCGGATGCTCAAGGCGCAAGAATGGGCGCGGCGGCCGAAGCCGAAAGTCGACGCCCGCCCGCCAGTCGACATTCCGACGAGCACCGAAGTGCCGGCCCGCGTGCGGCTGATGGTCGACCTGATTCACTTGGCCCTGAAGACTGATTCCACGCGCCTAATTACGTTCGCACTGACCGGCCTGAACGCCGTGCCGGTGATCGACGGCGTGACCATGGACTGGCACAACGCCTCGCACCACGGCCAAGACGCCGAGAAGCTCGAACAACTCAAGATGATCGAACTCGAACAGATGCGGCTCTTCGGCGAGTTGCTCGGCAAGCTCAAGAGGACCGACGAAGGCGGCGGCAGCTTACTCGATCGCACGATGGTGTTCTTCGGCAGCAACCTCGGGAACGCCAGCAGCCACGACAACAAGAACATGCCGCTGCTCCTGGCCGGCGGCGGCTTCCGCCACGGGCAACACTTGGCGTTCGACCCGAAGAAGAACCCGCCGCTGTGCAACGTGTTCGTGCAGATGCTCCAGCGTCTCGGAGCCGAAGTCGACGAGTTCGGCTCCAGCACGGGCACGCTGCCGGGCTTAGAACTCGCGTAGTTCGAAGCCGGCCGCCGCTAGCGCTCGCTCGTAGTCTTCCGGCGTGTTCAAGTTTTCCAGCGTCGCCAGCTGCGGGTCGACGGCCCGAAGTCGCTCGGCAGGCACTTCGCGCACGGCGACCTTTTCCAGCACGCCGCGAGCCCGCAGTTGGTCGGCCGCCAACAAACGCTCGACCTCCGGCAGGACGCTCGTTCGATACACGGCGGAAAGCGGGTGCGCGAAGCGACCGTCGGTCGGCGCGGCGATGGCGGAGTCGCCGAGTTCATCGAAAAGCAACCCGATCACGGCGGGCACCAACAGCGGCACATCGCACGCCGTGACAAACACCGCCTCGCTCGAACCCTGCTGGGCCCGCAACCCCGCGGCGATCCCTTCCAGCGGGCCGCGTTCCGGTCGTTCATCGCGGACAATCCGCACGCCGGCCGGCAGTTCGGGCAACCGCTGGTCGAACCACTGCGCCGCGGCCGCCACGACGACGATGTTCTCCGTCGGCACCGCATCGCCGACGAGCCGCACCACGCGCTGGAGCATCAATTCCGGTCCGAACGGCAAAGTCGCTTTGTCGCGCCCCATGCGCGTCGACAGTCCGCCGCACAAAATCACCGCTCCGCGATTCATATCTGGCCCGCTGGATGTCACTGTCCCGCCATCGGCCGTTGTGGCTTTCGGCCGTCATGGTTAGTTTGACAAGAACCGGCTCCGGTCGCCGGCCCGTTACCGTTGCTCATCCGTAACATCAAGATTCGCAGTACCAAGCTTCACCGCCTCGCGCATGCCTCTCAAGCTCTCCTACTTCGGCGATACCAGCGTACCCGTCGAGGTCGAAGGGCTTACGCCGGATTGGGCCTGCGATAAGTCGCCGGCCGAAATCGAACGGTTCGAAATCTTCGAAGGCAACCGCAAGCGACCGCTCGCCGAAATGTTCCGCGTGTCCGGGTCGGCGACGGATCGATGCTTCGAGTGGGAAGGCAATCTCGCCGGAGTTCACTGGATCGGCGCGGGCATGCAAACCGGCGAGATGCACGTTCATGGCCCCGTCGGGCGGCACGTGGGCAGCGGGCTGCGCGGCGGCGCGATTCAGATCCACGGCGACGCCGGCGATTGGGCCGGGGCCGAACTTCACGGCGGCCTGCTCCATATCCACGGTTCGGCGGCGCAGATGGTCGGCGCGGCCTATCGCGGTGCGCCCAAGGGAATGACCGGCGGCATGATCTTGGTCGACGGCGACGCCGGCGACGAAGTCGGCGCGGCCATGCGGCGAGGACTCATCGCCGTCGGCGGATCGGCCGGCGATCTCGTCGGCTTCAACATGATCGCCGGCACCGTGCTCGTGTTCGGCGATTGCGGCATTCGCGCCGGCGCGAACATGCGCCGCGGCACCGTCGGCCTGTTCGGCGCCGCGCGGCCGACGCTCTTGCCGACGTTCCGTTTTGCGACGACGATTCGCCCGCACGTGGTGAACGTCTTGCTACGAACGGTCGCGGCGCAGGGCGTGAAGTTCGATCAGCGGCTGCTCGAGGAAGAGTTCGACATTTACCACGGCGACGCGGTCTCCGTCGGCCGCGGCGAGTTGCTGTTGCGACAAGTCGAGGTCGCCGTATGACGCAACCCGACTACACGTGCATCACCGGCGGCACCGTCTACGACCCCGCCAACGGCATCGACGGCCAAGTGCGCGACCTCTGGATCGCCGACGGCCGGATCGTCGCCGCGCCGAGCGATCGCGCCGTGCGCCCCAATCGCGAAATCGATGCCCGAGGGCTCGTCGTCATGCCCGGCGGCATCGACATGCACTGCCATATCGCCGGCCCGAAGGTCAACGTCGCTCGCAAAATGCGGCCCGAAGAAAAACGCAAGGCCGCGCCGCTGCACCGCACGGAGCTTCTGCGCAGCGGCACCATGGGCAGCGTGCCGAGTACCTTCGCCACCGGTTACAAATACGCGGGCCTCGGCTACACCACGGCTTTTGACGCCGCCATTCCGCCGCTCGGCGCTCGCCACGCGCACGAGGAATTCGCCGATACGCCTTGCCTCGACAAAGGCATCTTCGTGCTCGTCGGCAACAACCATTACGTCATGCAGTCGTTGCGCAAAAAGGAGCCGCAGAAACTCAAGGCCTTTCTCGCTTGGCTGCTCGGCGCCACCAAAGGCTTCGCGCCAAAACTCGTGAATCCCGGCGGCGTCGAAGTGTGGAAGAGCCGGCAGAACGGCAACGTGGAAGGCTTGGATTCCATCGTCGACAACTTCGGCATCACGCCGCGGCAGATCCTTCGCGGCGTGGCCCAAGCGACGAATGAACTGGGCCTGCCGCACGCCGTACATATTCACTGCAACCAACTCGGCATGCCCGGCAATTGGTCGACGACGCTCGACACGATGCAGGCCCTCGAAGGCTTTCGCGGCCATCTGACGCACATTCAGTTTCACAGCTACGGCGGCGGCGACGCCGACGAAAACACGTTCAACAGCAAGGTCGCCAAGCTCGCCGAGTACGTCAATGCGCACCCGAACATCACCGTCGACGTCGGGCAGGTGCTCTTCGGCGAGACGACGAGCATGACCGGCGACGGCCCCGTCGGCTATTACCTCTCAAAAGTTTACGGCGGCAAATGGTTCAGCGGCGACACCGAGATGGAAGCCGGCTGCGGCATCACGCCGATCAAGTACAAAAACAAATCGCTCGTCCACGCCCTGCAATTGGCCATCGGCCTTGAGTGGTACCTGCTCGTCGATGATCCGTGGCGCGTCGCGATGAGCACCGACCATCCCAACGGCGGCTCGTTCCTCGCCTATCCGCAGATCATTCGCCTGTTGATGGATCGCACGTATCGGCAAGACGTGCTCAAAGCCTGCCCGCCGCAGGTGCGCGAGCGGTCGACGCTCTACGACCTCAAGCGCGAATACACGCTCAACGAAATCGCGATCATTACTCGCGCGGGTCCGGCCCGCATGCTCGGCCTGAAGAACAAAGGCCACCTCGGCCCCGGCGCCGACGCCGACATCACCGTCTATACGCCGCACGACAACAAAGAAACCATGTTCGAACTCCCGCGGCTGGTGATCAAGGCCGGCCGCGTCATCGTCGAGCAAGGCGAGGTCCGCGACCCCGTCGACGGCAAGACGCTGCACGTCACCCCCGACTACGATCGGGCCATCGAAACCGATATCCGATCCTGGTTCGAACAATACTATTCGATCGGCTGGCGCAACTACCCGGTTGACTTCGACTACTTGCACGCCGCCGAAAACGTGCCGACGATCTAACTCACGACGTATCCCAGCATGGCCGACCCCTCTCCAACACCGCAGACGCTGAAACTCGGCCGAGTCGCCGTCGTTGACACTTTTGCCGAGGCGTTCCCGATCAAAGCGGCCCGGCTCATCATCACGGCCGACTCACAACAATGGGCCGACACCGCGGCGACCGTCCTCTGCGGCAATGCCACCAGCGTGATCGCCTGCGATATCGAAGCCGCGATCGAGCGAAAAATACCCGCGAATGAAACGCCCGATGGTCGCCCCGGCACGGCCGTCTTGGCCTTCGCCTTCACCGTCGACGGACTCGCCAAAGCCCTCCAAAATCGCGTCGGCCAGTGCGTGCTCACCTGCCCGACGACGGCCTGCTACAACGGGCTCTTTGACTGTCCGAAAGAAAAACAGATTCGCATCGGTGGCGGCATCCGCTACTTCGGCGACGGCTTCCAGCGCTCCAAAAAACTCGGTGACCGCCGCTACTGGCGCATCCCCGTGATGGACGGCGAGTTCACCTGCGAGGACTATTTCGGCACCGTCACCGGTGTCGCGGGGGGCAACCTCTTGATCGGCGGCACTAGCGGCACGGCGGCCCTCCGCGCAACCGAAGCGGCCGTGGCGGCGATGCGATCGTGCCGCGACGTCGCCCTGCCGTTCCCCGGCGGCATCGTTCGCTCGGGCAGTAAGGTCGGCTCCAAATATCCGAAGCTCAAGGCCAGCACCAACGACGCCTACTGCCCGACGCTCCGCGGCGACGTCGCGACGGAGTTGCCGAAAGATTGCCGCGCCGTCTACGAAATCGTTCTCGACGGCCTCTCGTTCGACGCCGTGCAACAAGCGATGCGCGCCGGCCTGCACGCGGCCGCGGCCCAACCGAACGTGGTGATGATCACCGCCGGCAACTACGGCGGCCGGCTCGGCAAGCACCACTTCCACTTGCGCGACTTGCTTTAAGGCCCTCCCCAAAAGCTCCTCTCTCCCCTTGCGGGAGAGAGAGGGAACGGGGGTGAGGGGGCGGAGCTTCTCGGTTAGCGCTGCGTGTCGCATTCCCTCATACCCTTGCAGCCCAAAGTCAAGCGACGATTTGGCCACGCCGCGGCTTTCGTCACAGTCAAGGCTATTTTTGGCCGGCAGCCATTTTGTAGCAAGCCGCTGCGCGACCACAAAATGCAGGCCGGCCAAAAGTTTCCTGGAAGCGCCTGGCTCGATCCGGGAAACTACGTAATGCGCGATTGCGCGCACACCACGCCGACCCTAGCCCCCGGTTCTTCACACCCGGGGCAATCGACGTGACACCGCCGTACGACACGACCATTTCACACCAGCCCCGAAGCGCAAGCGAGGGGGCATGTGCTTGATCGATCGCTGAGTTTCCCGCAAACAAACCGCATCGCCCCCGGCATGAAGTGCCGAGGGCAAAAGTCGACGCACATGAAACACCACAGCCGACCTTTACTCGACGTCACCCTCACCCGCCCTCCGGGCACCCTCTCCCGGTGGGAGAGGGGTTGGTGGCCGGCGGTTTGGTCGATCACGATTTCTGTTCGGCCAAGTGCATTATTCACAATCGTTTTGCAATTACAATCGCGCTACCGTTACTGCGTACAAAACGGCGGGGGTGCGTACATCGAGGTCGCAAATGTACGCACCACTTCACTTAGAACTAAGGGTGCGTACAAAACCGGGTCCGATGTACGCACTCGCAATTTGGAGTCAATTGCAAATCTGTTGCGATTAGAGCCGACGGAACGCTTCCGTAGGCGCCGACGACAAGAGGCGGTTTCTGCCCCGCTATTTCGGCCCGACGAGCCTCTCGAACTGTCGCTTCAACTCCGCCCCGCCGAGGTCGGGATGCAAGGCCGCCGTCAATTCGACGATCTCTCGGGATCGCGCCGTGTCGCCGAGCTTCGCGTAGGCCTGGGCCGTGCCGAGTCGGGCCCGATACCACTCGGGCGAGGCTTCCCGGGTCGCCCGTTCCAAAAGTCGCCACCGCTCGACGGCCCGCGTGAGCGACTCCCGGTCGGGCTGCGTGAGCAGAAACGCCGCGTAGCCTTCCTGCACGGCCGCATCGCGGGGACGTTGCGAGGCCAGGGCGTCCCAAACCTTCCGGGCCTCGGCGACTCGGCCCAAATGCGACAAAGCCCGAGCTTCGGCCGGGGCGACTTGTGCGATCCACGCCGCCGGACTGGCGGTTTGCTGCGGACGCAGAAGTTCGACGAAGCGCAACACAAGTGCGG
>JAFLCO010000223.1 GCA_017303535.1 Planctomycetota bacterium | reverse complement strand
GCCACTGCGTCAAAGTTTTTAAGCCGAAGTCATATTGCTGTTCGCGCACTTCCGGCCGACGCTCAATCGCGAAGATCGCTTCGTGATCGCGAGCTTCAACCGGTCGGACGGCGACTTGCATGGCAAGCCCTACTTCGTGCGTCCGAAGCAGATCAGGCAGCGGTCGTCGCTTTGGGCTCGTTTGCCGACGAAGTTGTTGACGTCGTCGAGGATCGACTTGCCGTAGGCGGAAATCGGACGCAGGTCTTGGATCACCAGCTTCTCGAGCCGTTCGAAACCGTACAGTTCGTTGGCGGCGTTCATCGCTTCGTTGATGCCGTCGGTGTAGATGGTCAGCGTCTCGCCCGGCTTGAGCGTGACGCTGCAGGTCTGAAATTCGGCGTCGTCGATCACGCCCAGCGGCAGGCCTTTTTCTTCTTCGCCAATCTTGAGAATCTGGCCGTCGCAGGTTCGCAGGTACGGCGACATGTGCCCGGCGTTCACCACGATGGCTTCGTGCGTTTGGCAATCGAGCACGACCGCGACGAGCGTGACGAACCGCGATTCGAAATCGCCGCGGGCAAACGCCGCATTGAGCTTGTTGACGGCGTCGGCCGGCGAGGAGCCGGTCGCCAGTGAATAGCGCACGTCCGACGACAACTTCGCCATTAAGAGCGCGGCCGGCATCCCCTTGCCCGCCACGTCGCCAAGCACCACGGCCAAACGTCCGCCGGGAAGCGGAACATAATCGAAGTAATCACCACCGATCTGGTTGGCTGCTTCGTAGAAATCGAAGAACTCGTAACCGTCGATCGCCGGCGGAGCGTCGGGCAAGAAGCCCCGTTGCACCTTGTGAGCCAGGTCGAGGTCGCGTTCGAAAGCCTGCTTCTTTAGCGCGACGTCATGCAGTTGCGCGTTCTCAATTGCGAACGCCGCTTGATACGCGACGCCCGCGAGCACCTCGAGATCGCCGGTTTGGAAACGGCTCCGCTGATCGAGCGTGTCGATCTGAATGACCCCCAGGGCTTCGCCGGCCGTATCCAACAGCGGAGCGCACATCATCGAACGGATGCGGAAATCGGCGATACTCTGGCTGCCGTCGAACCGCGTGTCGCCGGCGGCGTCGGCCGAGAGAATCGCCTCCTTCGAACTCATCACCTGATTCACGATCGTCCGGCTGATGCGGATCGACTCCGCATCGTCGCCGCGGCGATACTTCACGGCCTTCGGGATCAACGCGCCGGTATCGGGATCGCGCAAGACGACGAAGCCGCGATCGGCCTGGATGAAGATCTTGAACAAGCTGTCGATAACTTTGCCGAGCACGGAGTTGAGATCGAGCGACGACGCCAGATTGCGAGTGATCTCCAGCAGCGCTTGCAGCTTGAGTTCCGGATTGACCGAAATCTGAAAGCCCGAGCGGTTCGCCTGCACGTCGATCGAACTCATGATCGTGCCCGAGGCGCGGGCTCCGATATCGTCGATGAACGTGGCGCGGGAGTTGTCGTCGGGGGCGGTGTCGGAAACGGTCGGCGTGCCGTCGCGGTTCGGGCCTGCGGCATGGAACGCGAAGACGATGTCGCAGACTTTTACGCGGTCGTTCTCTTGCAACCGGCGGCGGCCGTGCACGACCTCGCCGTTGACGAACGTACCGTTGCGACTCTTGAGATCTTCGACGTAGAACTCGTTGTTCATCCGCACGACGACGGCGTGCTGTCGACTCACTGCGCCGACGTCGAGCACGATATCGCAATCGGGATGACGGCCCATCACCATGCGTTCGCCGCCGAGCGGAAACACTTGGCCCGGGGTCATGCCCTTGAGAACTTGTAGAACGGCCATCTGCCCTGCCCGGCGATTGGTGCGAGAAAGCCGAAGCTCACTCGTTGCGTGACGCTGGTGCGGCGCGCGAAGCGGAAAAGAAAATCATCGACTGGTGACAAGCGACCCCCGACGACGGGCGGAAGGCAAACCGCAGTCGTGGCCTCTGAAATCTCGTCAACGGGTCGATTTTAGGTCGCCACGGAAGGGGCCGTCAATCGTTTGCCTGCGGCTTGACGCTCTTCGGCAACCGCTTTAGGCTGAGCACGTTGCGCTTACGACCTCGGTTTGTCACCCGTAAGGTCGCCGAACTTTCGGCGGGCTCTCGCGTCAAAGCTTTAGTCGTATTGCGCGAGTCGGCAGCGGAGCCGCGGGCCCTTGCAGCACGGCGTTCGCTCGATTGGGATATAGTGTAACGGCAACACAACTGACTCTGACTCAGTTATTCTAGGTTCGAATCCTAGTATCCCAGCTCTTCTTTCTCCGAAAGCACTCGGCTTTCGGTGGCCCACCTCGCTTGCGATTTTGCGAGCCGGGCCGCTGATGAAATTCTCGCGATTGAAGTTCTCGCGTTTAGCTAAGCGCGCAAAAAACCCGCCGTCTGAGCATTGTCAGGGTGCGCTCCCTGTCGTTGCCCGGACGGCGGGTCGATGATTTCGGCATCGCGTGATTCGTATTGATGAATTCGCGCGATGAGCGAGATCGGCCGGCCTCGCGTAGCTAGTCTAAAGACTAGTAACGACGACCGCCGCCTCCGCCGCCGCCACGGTAGCCGCCGCCACCGCCGCCGCCGCCACGTTCTTCGCGCGGCTTGGCTTCATTCACCGTCAACGGACGACCGTTGACTTCGGTGTCGTGCAGACCCTTGATCGCGTCGTTCGCCGCGTTGTCGGTGTCCATTTCGACGAAGCCGAAGCCTTTGCTACGGCCGGTGTCGCGATCTTGAATCACTTGAGCGCTCTTCACGCCGCCGAATTGAGCAAACAATTGCTCCAGGTCAGCGTTCGTCGTGCTGTAGCTCAGGTTGCCGACGTACAGTCTCTTACCCACAGTAAACCTCGAAAAAACAAATCACGCGGCCATTTATGCCAAGCCGCAACGGAAAGGGCCGTGAATGGCGGCCCGCCAAGTCGAAGGCCGAGAGAGACGTCGGCCGAGAGAATTCAGACCGGGTATCGCGTCGTCAATACAACTGCCCAAAGCGTACCACTCTTGAGCGGCGACGCAACATCAGTTTCCGGCGAAAAGAGCATTTCTTGTGGGAAATTCGACGTTCCGATTCGATTGTCCGGTCCTGCCCCAGGTAGGCACCTGGGGCCGTTGAATAACACGTTCGGCTCGGAACGAACGAACGCAATTCTCTGGAAAACTTCAGGAATTCGAATTTTTGTCGAGCGTTAGCACTCGGCGGCCTGCAGTGCGTGGGCGGCCGTGCCGGCCTCGGCCACGTTGCGGAAGTCGCCGCGGAGGGCCTTAAGGGCATACCGCTCGTAGTCGATTTCGCCGGCCGTCCGGAACCCCATTCGCCGCAATACGGGCAGCGGCGGGCACCAGCCCTGCACGGCATGTTGCAACAAAAATCCGGCGATCACGGCCGGCATCACGAACCACTTCTTGCTCACCGTGACGCCGAGCGTCAGGCCGATCAGCGTGGCCGTGGCGGCGTTGGTTTCGAGCATCCGCTCGATGTCCCATTCGTCGTCGAGTTCTGTCAGGCGGCGAGTTATCGCATCCGGTCCGCCGGCCGCATAATAGGCGATATTGTTCTCGGTCTTCCGACGGATGTCCGCGTTGATGCAGGCATCGGTATTCCTCGGCACGCGTTCTCGAGTGGAAGTCACCATGATTTGCGTCTCCGCTTGGTCGTCGTGGTCGTTGATCGGGCAGTCCTAGAACGTCCTGCAACGATGAGAGCAACGACCATGCCGGAGGCCGCGCGACACCACGTTAGATGGGTGTGGCCGGTCGAAGTTGATCGGCCCCGCGACCCAACCGGACGATTGTCGGCCGGCCGCCCCCTGCCGACGGTCGCTTGGCTTCCTTATACTTCGCTCCATTAACCACTTAGGAGCCTGCCGATGGCCGACCCGCGACGGATCGCTCGACAACGTCTGGAAAGCCTCCAGCGCGCCGGCGTGAGCAGCTTGAAGAAAGGTCGGGCCGTGAAACCGGCGAAGGCGTCGGAGGCCGCGTCAACGGAATCGCCCCGCCCTGCCCCGACCAAAAACGCCTCGGCGCCGACGGCCGTTGAAAATCTCAGCACCGCCGCCAAGCCCGCCGCCGCCGGCGCGGGCACGATCGACGTCACCACGCCGCTGGGCAACGGTGCTCCGGCTTTGAAAACCAAGGCCGAGCGCGAGGTGGCGCTCGACGTGATCCGCCACAAGGTTTCGGCCTGTCCACGCTGCCCGGAGCTTTGCTCGACGCGTAAGCAAACCGTGTTCGGCGTCGGCAGTCCGACGACGAAGCTGTGTTTTCTCGGCGAAGCGCCGGGCGCCGACGAAGATGCCCAAGGCGAACCGTTCGTTGGTCGGGCTGGGCAACTGCTCACGAAGATCATCGAGGCTTGCACGCTCAAGCGCGAGGACGTTTACATTCTCAACGTGCTCAAGTGCCGGCCGCCCAACAATCGCCCGCCGACTCCGGAAGAAAGCGCCAATTGCCGCGAGTATCTCGACGCGCAGCTCGACATCATCCGCCCGCGATTCATCTGCTGCCTCGGCGCGACGGCCGCCAAGCAATTGCTCGGCATCGACATCCCGATCAGCAAGCTCCGCGGCAAGTTCCAAAACTACCGCGGCGTCCGCGTGATGTGTACGTACCATCCCGCGTACTTACTCCGCAATCCGGCGGCGAAGCGCGAAGTGTGGGACGATATGAAGACGCTGATGCGGGAGATGGGGATCGACTTGGAAAAGAAGTAATTGCGGGCGTCCGTTGTCAGTTGTCCGTTGTCAGTTGTCCGTTGTCAGTTGCAGCGGAAACATTCCAACAACTGACCACGGACAACGGACACATCAACGTCTGGCATTCCAAGTTCCGCGCACGCCCGTTTGCTGCCCCGGTGTGCTGCCCCAAGTCCCGTCGACGAGCCCGCGTCCGTCGGCCGTGAGGATCGCGGAGAACGAGCCGACGCCGAGTTCGCCCGCTTGATTCTCGACCGACTTTCCTTCGATGAACAGTTGCCGCGTGGCCGCGACGTAGAACGCCGTGAAGTTTTCGCGGCCGAGCACCGCGGTCGGCCCGCGCCATTCGAAGAAGCCGCTCAGTACGAGGCCGTCTTTCGTCTCATGCTGCGACGTGAACTTCAGCGTGCTGTCGGCAAAGTCGAACCCTTCGGCGTCGCGCGAGTCGTGCAAGGTGAACGCCCCGAGCGTGAGATTCGGCAGCGGCGTAGGGATCGGCTCATTGAGCGATGCGGGAACGGCAGCGGTTGCGGCGACTTGCGACTTTGACGCGATCGGCGTTGGAGCGTCGGATTTCGGCGCGACAAGATGCGGCAACGTCGCGGCCAGCACGGCGCAAACGCCGCCGATCAGCGAGGCCGTGACCGTCGAAGGAATGCGCCACGAGCGCTTGCGGCGCGGCGCGGGTTGAGAAGCGTCGTCCATGACCGAGGGCTCTCCGCGAGGTGAAAATTCGCGGAGAGTCTAGAAATCGCGGCAATTTGCGGCAAGACGAGGTCCGGGCGAGCGGCAGGGTTTACCCCTGCCGTCTGCCGATGCGCGTCGCCACCTCGAACAATCCGGACGGCGGGGATAAACCCCGCCGCTCGCTTTCGGCATGCAGCCGCTTACAGCGAATCGTCGCCGAAGCTGTCGCGCTCGGCGAGTTGCTTCTTGTAGTCGTCCCGTTCGCGGCGGGTCGCTTCCAGATCAAACAGCAAGTACTTCATATCGAGCCGCAGTTGAGCCAACGCGTCTTGCACCAGGTTCATGATCCGGCGGCGTCGCTTCGTGCTCTCGATCACGCGGCCCAGCGTCGGCTCCACGAGATCCCGCATTTCGCCCGGCAGTTCGGAAATCTTACGAATCAGGTCGACGATGTCCGTCGGCAGTTCGTCGGCGGCGGGCTTGATAACGCGGGTCGTGTCGCTCATGGGTGCTCCTCAAGGGCTGGGTGATGTCTGGAGCTAATGCAGCCGCCGCGCCGGTATCTGCTGCCGCAACGCCACAGAATCCGTAAGGTATTGCCTCCAATAGCTTTGCGAAAAACATGGATTCCGCCGCCGGCAGCCGCCGGTGTTGCCAAAAGGCCACGAGCCGATCTAGGGAAATTTCGCAAACCCTGATAAAAGCACGGCTTACGGCGCGACCGGCGGGCGACAACACGATGTTGCCCACGAGCAACGCCGGGCCGCGGCCTCGGAAGGCCCGGTGGAAGTTCAAGGAAGATCGATCCGCACCGTATGCTCGCGTCGCTCCGCCGCGCCTTGCGCGCGCGGCCACGATTGCCGCTGCTTGTCGTCTTGGCGCTTCTGGCGACCATACCGACCGTCGCGCGCGCCGAGCACTACGACGGCTTCGAAACCCATGAGCCATCGTGGCGCGATGCCGGCGGCGATGCCCGTTACAAGCTGCTCCGCCAACTTCGCATCGCCCAAGATGCTCATAGCGGGCGCGGTTGCGAATTTGTCGAGGTCGAAAGCTCCGACGGCGCAACGGCCATCTACCTGAGCTACAACCTCGGCAACGCTCCGGTGATCGACGAACTCACCGCCTCGCTCTATCTCCGCTCCGACGCGCCGGGCATTCAACTGGCCGCGCGGATCGTCTTTCCCCGCACGCTCGAGCCCAACTCGCAGCAACCGGTCACCGCCATGGTGCTCGGCGCCAGTTACGACAAGCCGGGCCAGTGGCAACAGCTCACCATCGGCGACTTTCGCCGCCAGGCCGAGCAACAGGCTCGCGTGCTGCGTGCGCAACTGCGGCTCCCGGTCGACACACGACAAGCCTACGTCGACCGCATCCTACTCAACGTCTACGTCGGGCCCGGCACGCACCGCACTTGGATCGACGATCTGACCGTCACCGGCATCGTCTACAAACCCTCGGAGCCGCAACTCGCCGACGCCGGGCCGAAGCCGTTGCCGCCGATGGAAGGCTTTCTGCCGATCAGCCGCACGACGGGACAACCTGACGCGATGTCGGCGGTAGGCCCGGCGTCCGTCGGAGCTGCGTCGGTCGTCGAACTCAAAGGCCAAACGCTTTTGGTCCGCGGCAAACAGTTCTTTCCGCGGATCATCGAGCATCAAGGCGAGCCGCTTGCGTTTCTGCAGCAGCTCGGCTTTAACACCGTGCGGATGCGTCAGACGCCGTCGCGCGAAACGCTCGAAGAAGCCAACAAGCTGGGGCTTTGGATCGTTTGCCCGCCGCCGCAGCCCGCCGATCTCGGCAACCCGTACGGCGCGGCGACGCCGAGTTCCGTCGCCGAGTTCGGCGAAGCCTTCCAATCGGTGCTGGCCTGGGACTTGGGCGAAGGACTCTCGGCCCGCGATCTCGACGTCGTCAAGCGTTGGGCCGAACACGTGCGCCGCAACGACTTGCCCCGGCCGCGGCCGATTCTCTGCCAAGCCGCCGGCGACTTGCGTTCGCTGAGTCGGCAGGTCGACGTGGTCGTCACTCAGCGGCTGCCGATGGGGACGTCGTTCGAGTTGGCCGATTACGGCAACTGGCTTCGCGATCGCACGCGTCTGGCACGGCCCGGCACGCCGCAATGGGCCGTGATTCAAACGCAACCGTCGCGCGAACTCGCGCGACAAGCACAATTGCTCTCGCTCGCGCGGCCGGCGATTCCGGAAGTGGAGAGCGAGCAGATTCGCTTAATGGTGTTCGAAGCCCTGGCCGCCGGCGTCCGCGGGCTGAAGTTCGATTCGCAAACTCCGCTCAACGCCACGGACGACGCGACCCGCACCCGAGCGGCGGCCCTGCATCTCATCAACTTGGAACTCGCGCTGATCGATCCCTGGGCGGCGGCCGGCAGCTTCGTGACGCGTGTTCCCGGCAGCGAGGCCGACGTCAGCGGCGCGCTGCTGCAAATCGATCGTGGGCACTTGCTCTTGCCGATGTGGACCGGCGCGCGTGCCCAGTTCGTACCCGGCCAATCTGCCGGCACCGGGCTGACGTTCGTCGTACCCGGCGTTCCGGAAGCCGTCGACGTGTACGAAATCTCCCCCGGCGGCATGCGACCGCTGCCGCGCAAGCGCGTCGCAGGCGGCTTGCGCGTGACGCTCGACGAGTTCAGCCTCACGACGCTCGTGCTGCTGACGCAAGACCCGCAAGTGGTGAGCATCCTTTCGCAACAGCTCGGCGGCATCGGCCCGACGGCTTCGCAGCTGCAACTCGAAGTCGTACAGGCGAAGATGCGCACGGCCGAATATGTGCACGGCGAACTGATGGGGCTGGCGCCGCCGATCGCCAATGCCGCGACTTACTTGCAACAAGCTCGTACGGTTTTGGCGGCCGCCGAAACGCGGTTCGGCGCGGGCAATTTGCGCGACGGCTATTTGATGACGCGTCGCGCGTTGCGGCCGCTTGCGCTCCTAGAACGGGCTCACTGGCAGACGGCCGTCGATGCCGCCGGCGGATCAACTTCGCTGACGCCGTTCACGAGTTGCTTCGCGACGCTGCCGGAACACTGGCGAATGCTCGGGCGGTTGCGAGGTGTGTCGAACTGGCAGAATTTGGTGCCCGGCGGCGAGTTTGAAAACTTGGACATGACGGTGCAAGCCGGCTGGCGGCACTTTCAACATCCGCAAGAAGCGCTGCAGAGCGACGCCGATTTGGCGGCGGCCGCCCGCACGCCGGCGGCATCGCAGCCCGGCCAGTCTTCCACTCCGCAGGCCAGCTCACAGTTTGCCTTGCGCCTACGAGCCCATGCGACGACGGTCGACGCGGCCGCGGCGGTTACGGATTCGCCGCCGCTGTGGGTCGTGTCACCGGCCGTGCCGGTACGCGCGGGAGACGTGGTGCGGATCAGCGGCTGGGTGAACGTGCCGGAAGACGTCGCCGGCGGCAAAGAGCGCTTTATCATCTTCGACTCGCTCGGCGGCGAAAACTTGGCCGAACGCTTCGGCAAGACCGCGGGCTGGCAGCGGTTCACCTATCACCGCATGGTCCCGCTCGACGGCGAGATCACGCTCACGGCGGCACTCGGCGGCGCAGGAAGCGCACTACTGGACGACGTGACCATCGAAGCGGGACGCTGAAATCGCGAAGCACGACGTCGCGCGACTACTTCGCTGCGACTGCGTCCTGTGCGATCCACTGTTTCCCAACTCGCGGATTTCCGAGCGTTTTCACCATGTCCCACATCGCGCTGATGTAGCTGGGGTAGATCGGCACCGTTTCGACTTGGCCGTCGTAGACGTACGGCGTCGCTTCCGGCAGATTGAAGTACGGCACTTTCGCGTAGCGATGGTGCGTGCCGTGGTAGTCGATGCGCAACATCGATTTCGACATCGCTTCGCCGTAGTGCGATTTATCGACCACGGTCCGCGTGACCGTGAGAATCGTATCGCCCAAGAGCCCCATGTGTTCGGTGAACTTGCGGACGGTCTGCAAGTTGCCCGCGATCAGGGCCTGCGCGAAATAGCCGACGAAAAACTCTTCCCACCAGCCGAAACGCGTGAGTACGACGAACACCGTGGTCCAGGCGACAACGACGAGTGCGTACTCCAGTTTGATGCGGCGGAGCTGGGCCGGCGGAATTCGCCGCGCCGTGATGATGCCGTGCAAAAACACGACCGGCGTGTAGAAGAAGCCGAAGAACAGTTCCCCGATCGCCGCCAGAATCCGCTTGCCTCGCGAGACTTCCGGATTGACGAACGGCCAGAGTTCCAAGTCATTCGGCGTACCGATATACGCGTGATGCTGGCCGTGTACGAACCGGTAAACGCTCAGCGGCACGAAGATCGTCGTTCCCAGCACGATCCCCTGCAGTTCGTTGACGCGCCACTTCGTATTGAGCGTGCCGTGCGAAGCCTCGTGAAAGGCGATCAGCTTCGAATGCCCGATGTGGGCCGTGATGCACCAGCACAGGATCGTGAGCGGCCAGAGCCCCGCCTTCCAGGTGAGGATGGCGGCCAGCATCCCCAGCACAAGCGCCAGATTGAACAACGGGTGCACGATGTTGTGCCCCCGATCGTTCACATGCCAACTCTTGACCCGTTCGCGGAGCGATAACTTATCGCTCTCGACCGGGGCTTCGGCGACGGCGGCGGAAGACGGCGCGAGGTCGTCGGGTTGTGCGGAAGCGGTGGTCAAGCGAACCATCCTCGAGGATTGGAAGCCGAAACGGACGAGAAATTCGTTTCGACCGATGTTCCAACAGTACCAAACGGCCAAGCTTGCTTCAATTTAACGCCTGTGCGGGCGCGGGCTTTCCGCACGGCGCATGTGTTCACAACGACGCGCTTTGTCGCACACGAATCGTCACGACGACATCACTTATCGTCTAAAGCCCAGGGACTTTACGTCCCTGGGACCCCGAGCATCCGCGGTGATGCAAACATAGTGCCGCCGAGTGGAGGGTCCTAGGGACCAAAGGTCGCTGGGCTTCACAACGTGATGTTTCGGCGGCGTGTCTCGTCGTCGTGATTACCGAACGTCCAAATTGTTGTGCGAACCGCCGAGGTCGCCAATTCGTAGGTTACAATTGGTTATCGGGTTGCAGCTTTCCCGGCGGCGGCAAACTTTTTCGGAAGTTTGCCCAACCGCCGGGGCCTTTTTGCCGATAACGATTTGCACCT
>JAFLCO010000222.1 GCA_017303535.1 Planctomycetota bacterium | reverse complement strand
GTCGGTTCGTCGGCCAGGAGCAGTGCGGGCTTATGAACCAGCGCGCGGGCGATGGCCACGCGCTGGCGTTCGCCGCCGGAAATCTCGGCCGGCCGATGATCGAGCCGGTCGCCGAGGCCGACCCGATTGAGAAGTTGCTTAGCCCGATCGGCCGCGTCTTTTTGGCCGGGAGAATCCGCCAGTGTCGGCACGAGCACGTTTTCCAGCACGCTGCATTGCGGCAGCAGATGATGATCTTGGAACACGAACCCCAGCCGGCGGTTGCGGTAGGTCGCCAACTCCGGCTCGCCGAGCGCGAACGGATCGGTGCCGTCGAGCGTGACTCGCCCGCCGGTCGGACGGTCGAGCGTGCCGATGATGTAGAGCAGCGTGCTCTTGCCGGAGCCGCTGGGGCCGAGAATCGCCGCATTCTGGCCCTGCGACAACTCCAGCGAACACCCGCGCAAGACCGAGAGCGGCTTGTCGCGGGTCGGATACTCTTTGGTGACTTCGGTAACGACGAGCTGCGTCATGTTGGTCGCGTCTCAAGTTCGAACGCGGAGGCAAGCTCCGCGGCTAAATGATCGTTGCGATTGTATGACGCCGGTTCGTCGTCGTCGATTGCGTCACATCGTCTTGCCCACCGCCTCCGCCACTTTGCGACCGCGCTGCATGACGTCGGCGAACTGCGTGAGGCTCAGCGTTTGATAGCCGTCGCTCGCCGCATGGGCCGGGTCGTGATGCACTTCGAGGATCAGGCCGTCGCAGCCGGCGGCGATCGACGCCAGCGTCATGCTCGGCACCATATAAGTGTGGCCTGTTCCATGGCTGGGGTCGACGACGATCGGCAGGTGCGTCTTGGTTTGTAAGTACGGCACGGTCGCCAGCGGCAACGTGAACCGCGTGTGGCTTTCGAACGTGCGAATACCGCGCTCGCAGAGCATGACCTGAGAGTTGCCGCCCGACAGGACGTACTCGGCCGCCAAGAGAAACTCTTCCATCGTCGCGCTCGGGCCGCGTTTCAACAGGACGGCGCGATTGGTTTTGCCGACCGCTTCCAACAGTCGGTAGTTTTGCATGTTGCGAGCGCCGATTTGCAGCACGTCGGCGTAGTCGGCCACGAGCCCGACGTCTTCCGTCGCCAGCACCTCGGTGACGATCGCCAAGCCGGTCGCCTCGCGGGCCTTGGCGAGCAGCTTCAGGCCCTCTTCTTTCAAACCCTGGAAGCTGTACGGGCTCGTGCGCGGCTTGAACGCCCCGCCGCGCAGCGCCGTCGCCCCGGCGGCTTTCACGCCGTGCGCGGCCTTCATGATTTGGTCTTCGTTTTCGACTGAGCATGGCCCGGCGATGACGCCGAGCTTCGTGCCGCCGACGCTCAGGCTGCCGGCGGTAATCACGGAAGTGTCCTTCTTCACTTCCCGGCTGGCGATCTTATACGGCGCGAGGATCGGCAGCACTTGAGCCACGCCCGGCGCGGCTTCGAGCGATTCCTTCAAACCGTCGCGTTCGGGCCCGACCGCGGCGATCACTGTCCGCTCGACTCCGTACAGCACGTGCGGTTTCATTCCGAGCGACTCCACATGGCGGACGGCTTCGGCAAGATCGGCTTCGGCGACGCCGGGTTGCATAACGATGATCATATTTTTGGTTCAGGGTTCGGGGTTCAGGGTTGGCGATGTTTAGCCGCCTCGCTCGCGAGGCGCGATTTCAAACGACGGCAAATTCAAGCGACTGAGGAAAAACAAAAAAAGCCCCGAGAACTCAGGAGTCTTGCCGACTCGCGGGTTCTCGGGGCTGGCTGCTTCGCTGGTCTCGGACGACTGCGACTACATACCTCCCACGACGCCGCGAACCGGCGGGGTAAAGTAAAACCAAAAACGGTAATACGCGAGGAGGTAGCGTTTCATAGAAGTCATTCTGCCGCCCCTGCCGGCCGGTTGCAAGCCGAAGGTTGCCGGAATTTTTCGGTTCAACTTACCGCTCGACCAACTCGACACGCCGACCGTCGGGATCGCCGACCACGGCCCTTCGCCCCTGTGGTCCCGTCCTTGGCTTCGTCGCGACTTGCCCGCCTGCCGCAACGAGCCGCTCGAGCATCTCGTCGAGGTTCGCCACCTCGAAGCCCAGCCGCAGGGCCTGCGTGTCGACGGCGCAGGTCGCCGGGTAAAGCTCCAGCGTCCAGGAGTGAGGGCCGTCCGAGATGGAAGCCAAGTGCTCCGGGCCGACGCCGTGCCGCTCCGCCGCAAAAGTGAAGCCCAGCACTTCGTAGAAAGCCGCCGTCGCGCGAAGGTCGGCCGCGCGCAACGTCAGCAAGTTCAGCCGCGCACCGGCAGCCGCCGCGTCGCCGTTCACGCGTTGGCTCGGCTTCGCAGCCGTTCGCGGGCTCGCGAAAGCGTCGGACCGATGCTGTTTTCCGGCATCCCGACGGCCGCGCTGATCTCTTGGTAGCTCAGCCCTTCGAGATGATAAAGACGCACGACGCGGGCATCGGCGTCTTGCAAGCCGTCGAGCAGGCGGTTTACTTCTTCCTGGTCGGCGATTCGTTGTTCGTGCTGGCCGTTGACGGCCGCGACCACCGCAATATTCTCATCGCCGGAAAGCGACAACCGCCCCAAGGTCTTCTTCTGCAGCAGCTCGCGCACCGCCACGCGGCGCGAAACTACGGTCAGATACGTCGACAAGCTGCACTGCCGCCGGAAGTGCCGCATGACGGCGAAGTCGTCGCGCACCAGAGCCAGGAAAACGTCGGCGCACAGGTCTTCGCGGTCTTGCTGGGCCAGCTTGATCCCACGCGACTGGGCCGTGTGGTTCACGACATGCGTGACAAGCCCTAGAAACCGGTCGACGAAATCTTCCCACGAACCCGGTTTGCGGGCGAGGCAGCGGTCGATCAGGTTTTTGTCGATCTCGGAGAGCGCCACGGGATTACCTGCTGTAGCACTTCCTTGCGGTGACCATCATATGTTGCACGCCCAAACTGGCGCGGAGCGGCACGAAGGCCGAGCGACGCCATGCGGCCGACTATCCCTCAACGTGTAAGACGCACGAGCGATGCCGGCAGTTCATTCAAAACCATTCTATTTGTCGGGAAAAATCAAAACAAGGCGGATTCAGGCAACCGCTGCGGCCGCAAAGCCTTTCAATTTCGCCTGTTTCGCCCAGGCAATCGCCTTTTATCTTTGAACGAACGCCTCGTCGGCGAGCAACGCCGCTTCGGTCCGCCGTAAGTTAAGTGGTCGGCCCGGTGGTTTGACGAGGCCGTGACCTGCGGCTCGCGCGACGATCGACCAGCGCCCGCCCCTTGTTTGCGCGGCCGCGATCGACGAGCACTCGAACTTGGCCGAGCCGCTCCTTCTTGCACGACCTTCACTCGCGCGGCAAGTTCGCCGCCGTCGCAGGCCGCAAGACCGACGAGACACGGCCTGCGACGGCTCGACGAGTCTTAGGTGAAATTGAATCTCATTTGGCCGCAAAACCGGCAAGATTTTCTCATGCCGCGTCAGGGCGTCGTCGATTCGATAGTTCCATATTCGCCCGATCCGCTTGACGCTGGCGGAGGGCGTTTTTACGATTCGCACTACACTGACTCGGTTGATTCGCAAATCGCGACGTCGCTCGTGTGCGGCGTCGGCCTTGCTTGACAGGCTTTGCTTGCTCGAAGGGCTTTGCTTGACAGTCGCCGACGGCAGGTGTTGAATGCCCCGTAACGAAGCGAGTTTGGCTTCAGGAGAATAGCTGCTATGGCCCACGTCGTTTGCGAACCGTGCTTCGCATGCAAGTACACCGATTGCGTCGTCGTCTGCCCGGTCGAATGCTTCTACGAAGGGGATAAGATCCTCTACATTCACGCCGAAGAATGCATCGACTGCGAAGCGTGCGTTCCGGAATGTCCGGTCGAAGCGATCTTCCACCAAGACAACGTTCCGGAAGAGTGGAAAGATTTCATCGCGCTCAACGCCGAAATGGCGCCGACCTGCCCGTCGATCACTGAAAAGAAAGAACCGCTGAAGAAGGACGAGTAAGCTCGTTCTTAGTTCCGCGTGTCGCACATACGAGGCGGAGTCGACCGAGGTCGGCTCCGCCTTTTTTTGTTCGGCTGCGCCAAGTGCGCTGCAACGTAACGGCCGGCTGACGCCGGCCGCTCGCCTAAGCGACTTCGCGAAATCCCGAACAGAAATCGCCGTCTGTAGGGAACGCCCTCCGTGGCGTTCCGTCTTCCTCAATTGCAACGTTCTTGCAACTGCCTCGAAATTGCAAGTGCGTACATCGGCCCCCGAAATGTACGCACCCTTAGTTCTAAGTGATTCCGTGCGTACAAAACGATCGTCGATGTACGCACCCCCTCCGTTTTGTACGCAGTAGCGGTAGCGCAGTTGTAATTGCAATTCTGTCGTCAATGTCATCGCTTGTCTCCCTTGCGACGAGCGCTTGATTGGGCTCGCTCGTCGATGAGTTGCTTTCGCGGCGGTTCGGTCGTGTTGCGTCGCCGCTCACGGCGCGCCGGTTTCGGCAGACGGCCCGGTCGCAAATCGGGCCCGCTTTGCTGGATCGCCTCCACCCGTCGGCAGATCGCCGTGAATTCCTTGGCGACTCGCACGCGCTCGTCGCGGTCGGCCACTTCGCGCCGCAAAACTTCGATCATCATTTCGGCGAAGCTCCGCATCGTCGCGGCGACTTCGTGAGGCTGCCAAGAGTCGGCTTTGCGTCGGGCATACTCGGCCGGTTTGATGCGCTCCAACATCCAGGCAGCGGCCCGCCAGTTTTTGCCGCAGGCCTCGCGAATGTGCCGCAGCGGCGTCAGTTCCCGCAGTTGCAAGGCCTGCTCGATTTGGGCGCGAAATCCTGCGTCGCGCCGTTGTCTCGCGCGCACCGCGGCCTCGCCGACTTCGCAAAGTTCGGCGGCCCGTCGCACCGAAGTGCCGACGCTGACCATCGCGCAGAGCCGTTGTTGCTTTTCCAAATCGAACCGTCGTCGTGTTTTCTTCTCCATCGCCGGGCCTCCTGAAAATGGGACGTGTATCGCACCTCGCCGCGCCGCCTGTTTCACTAAGCGCGCGCAGCGTCACGTGCGAACATTGTCCCAAGCCCGCCGGCCAAATTCGCGGCGCCGCAAACGCAAAATGTAGCGGCCCAAATCGCCCCGCCTACAAAATACCGGCCGGCCAAAAAGTGCCTTGACTTCCGCGCACCACCGAGAACGGCGAGTTGTAGATTGACGAAGGAGGTGCGGAGCGTGAACCCGGAGGGTTCAAAGCCATTAGCCGGTGGTCAGCGCAGCGCCACCACCGGAACGCGGAGCTAAAGAATTCCCAAGCACCCCGGAGGGTGCGAGATGTCCCCGGCGCAAATCTTCTCGCACCCCTCCAGGGTGCAAACGCCCACGAGAGCGTGGCCGACCGGTGGTGTCGCTCCGCTCAACCACCGGCTATCGCCGCGAACCCTTCGGGTTCGATATACTCGTCGGCAATCGCACCGAAAGAAGCCGGGAAAGTCTTAGCCCCGAGCGAGTCGCCCGGGGCAGCGTCGAACAAATATTCGAGGCCGCTACTTCGTCACCGCTTAGACTTGGGCCACGCTGCCCCCGGCGGCTCGCAGGGGGCTAAGACAGTTGCGTGCGGAATCAAGCGTGTACCGGCTCGCGAACAGCGCCGCGTACCGGCCGGCGACCTTATTTCAGATCGACCGACCAGTAGGCGTTGTCGAGGAAGCTCTTCCAGCTTTCGTACTTCGGATTGCCGAGCTTGATCGAAAGCAACGGGCTGCGCTTCGGCTTGACCGGCGCTTTGATGAGGTGCATGCCCGCTTGCACAGGCGTGCGGCCCCCCTTCTTTACGTTGCACTTCACGCAGCAGCAGACGATGTTCTCCCACGTCGTTTGGCCCCCTTGGCTGCGGGGCGCGACGTGGTCGAGGCTCAACTCGCTGAGCGCGAATCGCTTGCCGCAGTACTGACACTTGTTGCCGTCGCGGGCAAAAATGTTGCGGCGATTGAAGCGAATCGTCTGCTTCGGCAAGCGATCGTAAAACAGCAGCCGGATCACGCGGGGAACTTGAATCTCGAAGTTCACCGAGCGAATCCAATCGCCGTGCGGCTCCTGCTCTTTGAATTGCGCGCGGAGTTCGCTGATCTCACGCCACGATTGAAAGTCGTAGTTGGCGTACTGGCCGTCTTCGATATGAATGACTTCGGCCAACTCGCGACACAGCAGGGAGAACGCTCGCTTGACTCCGACGACATGAACGGCAAGGTAGGTTCGGTTCAAAACAAGAACGCTCGAACCCATCGTCTCGCCGGCGGCCAAACTCGTCATGCAGCCTCTCCCTGCCCAGAACTAAAAGAACTGTTCAAGAACTCGTGTACTCAAGAACGTGTCGTTCGCGGACACGCGGACTCAAGATCTCGTGGTGCTACCCCAGGCTCGGACGGAGCCTCTTTATTCTAGGGCGGCGCGCTAAAAAATGCGAACTTTTCGGAATGTGCCGGACCGCGGGCCGGTTTGCCGGCGGCGAAAATCACGCGCTTGGCGTGGCGATAAACGTCGGCAATTTCCCGCTTGCGGCGCTTGACAGGCGCGCGGCGACCGTAGCCCGCCGCCCACGATTCCTCATCGAACGCTCGTGGGAAAATGACAAGCGCCGCCGCGGCCAAGTTCGCGCACCGCCGTGATTTTCGGCCTCTCATGCTGCGTACCGAGATGGACGACGACGTCGCCTCGCACCGATTGCGCGCCGCTTAATGGCGCGCGGCAGGCAGCGGGCCGGCGCATGTCAAGATTGAAAGCCCTTAGGGAAGTGAAAAATCACGCCGAAATTCTCGTTGCCGCATGCACGCAAAATTCTCTTGAGACGCACTTGCTCCGCGTCGGAAATTGGTATTAGGATGAATTTCGTCATCGCTTGCGAGCTTCGTGGTGGACGCGAAGCGCACGAGACGCTGCGGCAGCGAAGCCGCGGGGCCTCGCGAATCGTGAAACGCAAGCCTGACGAAGGAGTACTTTTCGACGCCCGCGAAGTTCCTCTCTTCGTCGACGTCGAGCTGGGGAGAGTCGTGCGATGATTCATTACTCGTGCGATATGTGCAAACGTCCGCTCGATACGGAGAACGATCTCCGCTACGTCGTGAAGCTCGAGGTGTACGCCGCCTTCGATCCGCTCTCGAGCGACGACGCCGACGACGATCAGGATTGCCTCCAAGAACTGCACGAGATTCTGGAACGGGTCGACGACGCTTCCTGCGAAGCGGTGAGCGACGACGTTTATCAACAGCTCCGCTTCGACGTCTGCCCGGAATGCCGGCAGAAGTTGATGAAGAATCCGCTCGGCAAGCGCCCGGTCGAGAAGCACGGCTTCAGCCGCAACTAGGTACGGCTGTCTGATTGAACCGTGGGTGGTTGAGTGCCACTGGTGGCTAGCCCACCAGTGTCTGAAGCGACCTCGATCCAAGCACTGGTGGGCAAGCCACCAGTGGCACCCGTCGAGTTCTTATTGTGTTCTAGGCGGAGTTGTCGCCGTTGTCGCGAGCGCGACCATATCGGGCCGCTTCCTGGAAGCCGTGGGTTGCGCCGCTTATCGTTTGTGCGCTGGTTGCGCTGTTTCGTATCTGGTGGAGCGTGCGCGGTACGCCTTCTCCACCCGCCGCGCGATTGCTCGCGGAAGGCGAGTATTCCGTGGCCCGCGTCGTCGACGGCGACACGCTCGAACTCGCCGGCGGTGCGATGGTGCGGCTGTTGGGCGTCGACACGCCGGAGACGGTCGCGCCGAATCAACCGATCGAACCTTGGGGACCGGAGGCGGCCGAGTTCACGCGGGCCTTCATCGCCGGCCGGCCGGTGCGGCTCTCGTTCGACTTCGAACGCCACGACCGCTACGGCCGGCATCTGGCCTACGTGTGGCGCGAGACGCAGTTGCTCAACGAAGAATTGATCCGAGCAGGGCTCACCGAGGCGATCACCGTTTTTCCTTACGCGCAACCGATGAAAGATCGCTTCCGCGCGGCGCAGCGCGAGGCGAAGAATGCGAAGCGCGGAATCTGGTCGACGCCCGCCGGTGCCACTGGTGGCTCGTCCACCAGTGCCTCGAGCGACGTCGATGCAAGCACTGGTGGGCAAGCCACCAGTGGCACACCGTGATCGCACGACCTGTGCGGTGATGTATCACAACGGCCTACCGTCGCACCTGCCGGAAATTCGAGCGTGCGGTTGCCTGCGGTTGCGGCACGGAGGCTGTTATGAGAAACTCACAAAATCTTTGAACCGCCGACATACGCATCGCGTAACGTCGTAGTACGCCGAGGGAACGGAGCGTCGGCGTGTCGTGAGTCATTCGTCCGCAGCCGTGGGCGCGGACGTTCGGCATGAGCTTTGCGATTTTGTGGTGGCGATGTCGCCCGCGTCGCCCAGCCTGGTCGGAACTCGCCGGAATCTTATAAAGTCCTCGCAGTCAAGTTTTCGTAACGGAGTAAGCCCGTGGTCACTATTCTTCAAACGCCGCCGACGGCTGAGATTCTCGCCGAAGCGGACCGCGACCTGCAGCGCCGCGTCGTTTCGTTCCTGGCCGATTCCAACATGCCCGGCTTGCGTCAACTGCGCGTGGATGCGGAAGACGGCACCGTGACGCTCCGCGGCACCGTGCGGACGTACTACGAAAAGCAACTCTCGCAACAACGCTGCAAGCGCGTGGCCGGCGTCATTCGGCTGATCGATAAGATCGAAGTCTTGGCAGCTTCGAATTAAGCTCGTTGCAGAACAAGCAGTTCAGGGAACGTCGCTCGGCGGCGTTCCCTTTTTTGTTGCGGGCAAGACTTTAAACGGCGGTCGACAGCTTTCCGTAAACGACTTTTCCGTGACTGATCGTCGCCGCGATCTCGAGCGTCGTGTCGCCGGGCGACCAGTGGAAGAGGGCCAAGTCGGCAAGGTCGCCGGGCCGCAAACCGCCGCACGGTGCATCGATGATGCGAGCCGGCGTGGTCGAGGCCATCGCAACGGCCGTCGGGAGATCGACTCCGGCGAACCGCATGACGTTGGCGATGCCGTATTGAATCGGCAGCGAGGCGCCTGCAAGGAGTTGATCCTGCCCGGCGATAACGAGTCGGCCGTCGGGCAGGATCTCCAGTTCCAATCCGCTGGTCATTGCGTAACGCCCGACCGGTTTGCCGGCCAAACCGGAAACGTCGCTCACGAGCACGATCCGCTCGGGCGTCTTCGCGCGGACCATCGACTTGACGACTTCCGGCGGCAAGTGATGGCCGTCGACGATGAGGCTCGCCGTCAGTCGATCTTCGGCCAGTTGATCCCAAATGTAGTTCGGATGTCGGCGGAGCATGCGATGGGCGCCGTTGCCCAAGTGCGTGCTCATGCGGGCCCCGGCGTCGACGGCGGCCCGGATGTGCGCCGAGTCGGCGCCCGTGTGACCGATCGAAACGCACACGCCCGACGCCGTGACCTTGGCGACGAATTCGGCCGACTCGTCGAACTCGACCGACATCGTGAGAATGCGAATCCGTCCGCCGGCCGCATCTTGGAGCCTGCAGAAGGCGTTCCAGTCGGGCCGTTGGCAATGTTCCTTAGGGTGCGCGCCGCGCGGGCCGTCTTCCGTCGAGAAGAACGGACCTTCGAGATGGATGCCCGGCACGTAGGCCGCGACTTCCGGAATCGTCTCGCACGCCTGATGGATGGCCGCGAGCCCGTGCGCGAGGCACGCGTAACTATGCGTGGTGAGCGTCGGGCAATAGCTGGTGACGCCGAAGGGAAAGTGCTCGCGGGTGATTTGTGCGACCTGCTCCGGCGTGATCTCTTCGGAGCTGAACTCTTGGCCGCCCCAGCCGTTGACCTGAACATCGACGAAGCCGGGCGAAACCCACGGCAGCGGCCCGGCCGATTTTGCTGCGGCGTTGACGCGCGTGGCTTCGTCGTCGGCGAGTGCCGTGGCGGAGACGACGCGATCGCCGTCGAGGCGAATGCGGGCGAATTGCGCGGTGTCGTAGCGGCGGGCGAGGAATTCGGTCGGCATGGCGGGGCTTCTCAGGCAGAAAACGAAAAAGGGCGCTACGTCAGATGTGACGCAGCGCCCCGATTAAAGCCTTGAAGTCGATCACGTGCAATCGCTCGGCGACTTGACTACCAGGTTTGAATGCCCATGTAGTTGCGACGCGACTGCATGTACACGCGCGAGGCCGGCGTTTGACCCCAGAGATAGGGGAAGCGGGCGTTCGGCGCGAACGTCGGCGAGTACTGGTAGGTATGCGGCGTAACGTACGCCATCGGCCGGGCGTTGGAGACGCCGTACCACGAGCTGGCCGCGATGCGGGCCTTGCGCTCGGCCGCATATTCTTCCGAATGACGGCGAACGGTCAGTGCCGGGTTCTCGTAATCTTCCTTCATCCGCTCGTAGAACCACATCTCGGGCGTCGGGTTGAGCGAGTTCATCGAGAGCGGCACGTGCGGCGCCGGAGCGGCTTCGACGGTCGCGGCGGGCGCCGGTTGTACGGCCGTGGTCGGAACGACCGAGCTTTGTTCGCTGCGGAGCGTCGCGATGTTGCGCGGAGCCGGAACGGCCAGTGGCGCGGTGCCGGTGGTC
>JAFLCO010000221.1 GCA_017303535.1 Planctomycetota bacterium | reverse complement strand
GTCGATGCGGGGACGAACGACGCCGAGCAGCTCCCCTGTTCCGAGGCGGACCTTCGACGTACATACATCTGCTACGCATTATGAATGCTTAGCGGCATCCGTCAAACTTTTCCGATGGATTAAACCATTTAGACGCGGAGCTTGTCTCCGCGTTTTCGACGGTAGCGTCCTCAGATGCCGAAGGCTTCCGTGCACAATAAAAAATGGGAGCTTGAAAGGCTCCCATTTCGCGCGTCGGATTGTCGCCCTCACGACGGGGCAGTCAAGCTTGGCTGCTTCCCGTCATGGATTTGCTCAAGGCACCAAGAGCCCCCGGCGTCTAAGGCGCGAGGGCCTTGAAGAAGTTGCGAATCGGCTCGCCGGGGTAGTAGACCTTCGATCGCACGATGCCCGGCTGAGCGATTACCGTGGGCGTCGCCACGGCCGGAGCATAATAGGTCGTCGTTGGCGCGTAATAAGTCGTGGTCGGCGTGTAGTACGACGTGACGGGCAGAGGTGCCGCGACCGTGGACGAGTAGTACGTCACCCTCGGAGCAGGTGCCACGAGGGGCGACGAAGAATAGGTCGGGGCGTAGTAGCTGGTCACCGTCGTCGGATAGCTCGGCGTCGAAACAACCGGCGCGTAATAGGAGGTGACCGGCGTAGCCACGCTCGGTGCGTAATACGTCGTCGTGGGAGCGACGACCGTAGCCGGCGGCGCGTAATAAACCGTGCGTTGCGTCACGGTCGGGCTCGGCGAGAGCACCCAATCGGCGGCCGATGCCTCGGCAGCGCCGACCACGGCCAGGGCCAACACGGTCAACAGACTCAGCGATGTGGTTTTCATATCGTCATCCTTTCGGCGGCAAACTTTCGCTTCTCAGCCAACTATATCTCACGCCTCTTCGGCGGCAATATTCCCACTTCAAATGGCGCGCCAATTACGCCGAAAGTCGATAAACTGGGGGCTCCGGAGAACACGGCCGGGCCGTCGCCGACCGATGTTGCCGGATGGCAACCACGTTGCAGTTCGACAATCGCTCCCCCCTTCGACCATGTGGCGTACGATCAACAGCCTCGCCTTCGCTCCATCAAGCCCGCCATGCGTTTGTTGATCGACGGCTACAACCTCATCCACGCGGCGGGCATCCTCGGCCCGCGCCGTTCCGACGGCCGCGGCCTGGAACGCTCGCGCGCGGCCCTGGCTCAATTCATCTCCGGTTTGCTTAGGGCCAACGAAAAGTCGTCGGCCGTGGTCGTGTTCGACGCCGCCGGAGCCCCGCCCGGTTTGCCGAGCGAGATGTTTGTGCACGGCGTGTATGTAAGGTTTGCGCGCGGCTACTCCAGCGCCGACGAATTGATCGAGGAACTGATCAACGCCGACACGTCGCCGCGGCGGTTGACCGTCGTCTCCAGCGACCATCGCATCCAACGCGCCGCCCGCAGGCGACACGCTACGGCCGTCGATAGCGATACGTGGTACGACCACGTCGCGCGGCGTAATCATGCCGACGACGCCGATGACCGACTCGGCGCGAAGCCGCGGCGCGGCGGCAAGTCCCCTCCCCCGCCGCATCTCGACGGCGGCGATAAACCGTACCCGGCGACGCTCGACGAAGAGGTTCGCTTCTGGCTGGAGCGGATCGTTGAAGATACGGAAACCGATCCGGCTCGCCCGACCGCCGCCGAAGCCGACGACATCTTCCCGCCCGGCTACGCGGAAGACGTGTTCGACGAAGAAGGCTGATCGCGCCCAAAGTCAAGCCAAGTTTTTGGCCGGCAAGTAGGCCGGCCAAAAGTTGATTGGAATCGGCTTCCTGAATTTGGGATATTACGCAATGCGCCGCTGCGCGCTTCCCGCGCCGACCTTAGCCCCCGGTTCTTCAGACCGGGGGCAATCGACGAAGAACCGCCGCTAAACACCGCTTCCAAATACCAGCCCCGCAGCGCAAGCGAGGGGCCTTTACGCCGAATACCTCCATGCCCATGAGCCGCCTTCGACGCCAACAGCGAGCCGGGAGCGTGAGCGACCGGAGTCTCTCCGCGCCGATAGGAAGATCAGCCCCCTCAACCGCCCTTCGGGCACCTCCTCCCACAATGAGAGAAGGGAAGTATCAATACCCGATTTATGTTCGGCGAAGCTTCTTATTGACGATCGTTTTGCAATTACAACCGCGCTACCGTAAGTGCGCATATTTTCGAGGGGGTGCGTACATCGAGGTCGAAAAAGTACGCATCGCACCACTTAGAACTAAGGGTGCGTACATCTCGGGCTCCGATGTACGCACTTGCGATTTCGCCGTAATTGCAAATCGGTTGCAATTACGGCGCGCGGAACGCCACGGAGGGCGTTCCCTACAGAAGGCGGTTTATGTTCCGCGATTCGCAATGCATCAAAGGCGAGCGGCCGGCGTAAGCCGGCCGTTACGTCGCGCCGGCAACGAACGACAATGTTGTCTCAACAGAACAATTTCGGAGCGAGGCAGCCGCTCAAACGCAACAGGGGCCTCACGGCCCCCGCTCACCTTGCTGATTTCGCGACGGATCGCTCCCGGCAGATTGAATTTGGCCGCCCCCTCAAGTAGGCTTTAGTCGCTCGAACCTGCCCGATTTCCCGCCTTTTACATCTTCCGAGACATCGCCCCATGAAACGCTCTTGGTTCTCGTTCGCCGCGGCGCTGGCCGTGGCCCTCGTCTGCGGCGGATCGCTCCGCGCCGAAGTTCAGCTGCCGGCAATCTTTACCAGCCACATGGTTCTGCAGCGCGATCAAGCCAACCCGGTTTGGGGTAAGGCCGCACCGGGCGAAGACGTTACCGTCTCCATCGCCGGCCAAGAACACAAAGCTAAAGCCGGCGAAGATGGCCGCTGGACCGTGAAGCTCGACGCGCTCAAGGTCAACGCCGAGCCGCAGGAACTCACGGTCAAAGGCTCCGGCGGCAGCCAGATCGTGCTCGACGACGTGCTCGTCGGCGAAGTGTGGATCTGCTCCGGGCAATCGAACATGCAATGGTCGGTCGATCAGGGCACGAATCCCGATCTCGAAAAACTCACCGCCAAGTATCCGCAGATTCGCCTGATCAGTGTTCCGCAAGTCGGCACGCAAGAGCCGCAATTCACGTTCAACGGCAAGTGGGAAGCTTGCACGCCGGAGAACGTCGGGCAGTTTTCGGCCGTCGGTTATGCCTTTGGTCGGCAACTTCACAACACGCTCAACGTGCCGATCGGCCTAATCGACGACGCCTGGGGCGGCAGCGCCTGCGAAGCCTGGATCAATCGCGACACGCTCGCCAAAGACGGCCGCTTCAGCGAACTCCTCGCCCGTTGGGAAGCGATTGAAAAGAACTACGATCCGGCCAAGGCCGACGCCGCGCATAAGGTGGCGATGGAGAAGTGGCAAGCGGCCGTTGCTCAGGCGAAGAAAGACGGCAAGCAGCCGCCGCGTGGACCGTCGCATCCCGGCGGCCAACTCACGGGCAACGCTCGCCCCGGCAACATCTACAACGGCGTGCTGCTGCCGACCATCGGCTACGGCATTCGCGGCGTCGTTTGGTACCAAGGCGAATCGAACGCCGGCCGTGCGTACCAATATCGCGACTTGTTCCCGCTGATGGTGAAGTCGTGGCGCGACGAATGGAAGCAAGGGGACTTCTCGTTCTACTGGGTTCAACTCGCCGACTTTATGGCTGAGCAACCGCAGCCGGGCGACAGCGCGTGGGCCGAACTTCGTGAAGCCCAAACCATGTCGCTGAGCTTGCCGAAGAGCGGTCAGGCCGTGATCATTGACATCGGCGAGGGGAAAGACATTCACCCGAAGAACAAGCTCGAAGTCGGGCTGCGGCTCGCTCGCTGGGCCTTGGCCAAAGACTATGGCATCAAGGTTCCGTTCCAAAGCCCGACCTATAAGGGCATGGAAGTGAAAGGCTCGAAGGTCAACGTAACGTTCGATCACGTGGGCGCGGGGCTCAACACGTTCGACGTCGCGGAAGTCCGCGGCTTCGCCGTCGCCGGTGAAGACAAGAAGTGGCACTGGGCGACCGGGAAGATCATTTCGAGCGATACGGTCGAAGTGTTTTCGCCCGAAGTGCGGCAGCCCGTCGCCGTTCGCTACGCTTGGGCCGACAACCCGGTGTGCAACCTGTATAGCAAGGAAGGTTTGCCGGCCACGCCGCTGCGAAGCGACGACTGGCCGGGCGTGACCATCAACGCGAAGTAGCGTCGCCACATTGCCGGCCGCCGCGTCGGGCTCAAAGCTCGCCGCGGCGGCCGCGAACTTTTCTCAGATTGGAAATCACGCCCATGAAGAATTTGTTTCGTTTGGTTTTGGCGACGTTGCTGGTCGGCGCGGCTTATACGCAAGCCGACGCCGCGACCGACACGCGCGTTTATGAAATGCGAATCTACTATGCGGCACCGGGCAAGCTCGACGCGCTCAATGCCCGCTTTCGCGACCACACCGTGAAGCTGTTCGAGAAGCACGGCATTACGAATGTCGGCTACTTTGTGCCGATCGACAACAAAGAGCAAAAGCTCGTTTACTTCCTGGCTTACCCGAGCCGCGAGGCGCGGGAAGCTTCGTGGAAGGCATTCAGCGCCGACCCCGCTTGGGTGAAGGCCCGCAAGGCGTCGGAGATCAACGGCAAGCTGTTGTCGAAGGTCGTGAGCGTGTTTATGCAAACGACCGACTATTCGCCGGAGTTGAAGGTCGAGAAAGCCGGCGGTCGCGTTTTTGAGATGCGCACGTACACGGCGACCAAGGATAACCTCGACGACTTGAATGCTCGCTTCCGCAACCATACGGTCGAACTGTTCAAGAAGCACGGGATGACGAACGTCATCTATTGGAACTACATGGCCGACCAGAAGGGCGCCGATAAGATGCTCGTGTATCTCCTGGCTCACAAGAGCCCGGAAGCGGCGAAGGCGTCGTTCGAGGCGTTCCGCGCCGACCCCGATTGGACCAAGGCCCGCACCGCCAGCGAAGAGAAAGCCGGCGGTTCGCTCACCGAACGCCAAGGGGGCGTCGTTTCGGAATTCTTGACGCCGACGGATTATTCGCCGCTGCAATAGTCTTTTCCGCAAGTCAATCGACGCGAGCGGCCGGCGTAAGCCGGCCGTTTCGTTTAAACGCTCCGCAAAGTTTCCGATGCCGCAACGTTCAGAACTTCCCGTCGATGCGGTGCTGCCCGGGATCATCTCGGCGTTGCGTGCCCAAGGTGCGGTCGTTCTGAAGGCCCCGCCCGGCGCGGGTAAGACCACGCGCGTGCCGCCGGCTATGCTCGAAGCCGGGCTTGCCGAACTCGACGACGGTCGACGCCGCGGGCAGATCGTCTTGTTGCAACCGCGGCGCGTGGCGGCCCGCGCGGCGGCGACGCGGATCGCTGAAGAACGCGGCTCGGAAGTCGGCGAAGAGATCGGTTATCAGGTCCGCTTCGAACGCCGGGCTTCGGCGCGCACTCGGCTTCTGGTTTGCACCGAAGGCGTGTTTCTGCGGCGGCTGCAAGACGATCCGTTTCTCGAAGACGTCGCGGCCGTGGTGTTCGACGAGTTTCACGAACGGAGCCTCGACGCGGATTTGGCCCTGGCCATGGTTCGCCGCGTCCGCAACGAAGTGCGACCCGATCTGCGCATCGTCGTGATGTCGGCCACGCTCGCGCCGGCCCCGATCGCGCGATATCTGGGCGATTGCCCGACGGTCGAAAGCTTGGGCCGAACGTTCCCGGTGACGGTTGAGTATC
Source organism: Planctomycetota bacterium (assembly GCA_017303535.1). GTDB lineage: Bacteria > Planctomycetota > Planctomycetia > Pirellulales > PNKZ01 > PNKZ01. The sequence continues at coordinate 4,858 of JAFLCO010000221.1, read as the reverse complement.
AAAGGTTCGTGTCGAATGAAGCCATCGAAGCGCAAGCGGCCGGCGGAGTGCGGCAGGTCGTCGAGGGGAACGACGGCGACGTCCTCGTATTTCTGCCCGGCGTCGGCGAGATCCGGCGCACGGAAGAACTGCTGGCCGACGACGCCTACCGCAAAGGTTGGGCGCTGCTGCCGCTGTACGGGGATATGTCGCTCGACGAACAGCAGCGTGTTTTGCGGCCATTAGATCGCCGCAAGATTGTGCTGGCCACGAACGTCGCCGAGACGTCGCTGACGATCGACGGCGTTACGGCGGTCGTCGATTCCGGTTGGGCTCGCGTCAATCGGCTCGATCCTTGGCTCGGGCTCAACCGTTTGGAGTTGACGCGCATCTCCAAAGCGTCGGCCGAGCAACGGGCCGGGCGTGCCGGACGGACCAAGCCGGGGCGTTGCTTACGGTTATGGACGGAGCGCGACCAGCAATCGCTGCGGGACTTCGAATTGCCGGAGATCGCGAGGGTCGATCTTTCGGACGCCGTGCTGCAGTTGCTCGCTTGGGGCGAGGCCGACGTGCGGGCCTTTCCATGGTTTGAGCCGCCGCCGGTCGTGGCCCTCGATCAAGCGGTCGCCTTGCTCGATGCGATCGATGCCACGAGCGGCGGCGTATTGACGGACATTGGCCGCCGGTTGGCCAAGCTTCCGCTACAACCACGCCTTGCGCGTTTGCTCGACGAAGGACAGCGTCGCGGCGTCGCCGATCGGGCGGCTTTGTGTGCGGCGCTCCTTTCGGAACGAGCGCCGTTTCGCAGCCGCGGACCGCGCGCGAAGGCGACGCATCATTCCGACTCCGACGTTCTGGATCGGCTGCAGGCCGTGGAAGCGTTCGAGCGTTCGGGCCGACGCGATTCGCCGGCCGGCGAACTTTTGCAAGGCCCGGCGCGGCAGATCTTACGGGCCCGCGATCAGTTGCTCCGTTTGATCGACGAGCGCAGCGCGAAGTCGCCGACCGATGCGGATGAAGCGGTGCTGCGCGCCCTGTGCGTTGCGTTTCCTGATCGAATTTGTAAGCGGCGCGAACCGAAAGGCCGCCGCGGCGTGATGGTCGGCGGCCGCGGCGTGCGGTTGGCCGATGAAAGCGCCGTGGCCGATGCGGAGTTGTTCGTCGCCGTGGAGTTGACCGAGTCGGGCCAGGCGGAAACGTTGGTACGGCAGGCATCGCTCGTCGAGCGGGCTTGGCTACCGGAGTCGCACTTGCAAACGGCGACCGACATCACGTTCGACGCCGATCGGGAACGCATGATGGCTTTGCGACGGACGAAGTTCTTGGATCTGGTACTCGATGAATCGCCGGCCGCATTGCCCCCTGATGCAGATGCCGGAGCGTTACTGGCGGCGGCGGTCGGCGAGCGCTACGACCCGGCCCAGTTCGTCGACGACGACGGCCGCCGGTATTTAGCCCGCGTCGAATGCCTGCGCGCCTGGAAGCCGGATTTGAACTGGCCGGAGTTCGGCGTGGAACCTTGGCGAGCGTTGCTGCCCGAGTGGTGTCGCGGATTGTCGAGCGTTGCGGAGTTGAAGAAGACGTCGCCGGTCGCGGCGATTCAAAGCCGGCTCGATGCGCAGCAATTGGCCGCCGTCGAGCGCGAAGCTCCGGAACGCGTGGCGGTTCCCAGCGGCAGCCGCATTACGCTGGAGTACGAAGTCGGCAAGCCGCCGATTCTCGCAGTGCGAATTCAGGAACTGTTCGGCATGCGCGAAACCCCGCGCGTCGGCGGGGGACGCATCGCCGTATTGCTGCATTTACTGGCGCCGAATCATCGCGTGCAGCAAATCACTCCCGACTTGGCGAGCTTCTGGAAGAACACGTATCCAGAAGTCAAAAAGGAACTGAAGCGGCGCTATCCGAAACACGCGTGGCCGGACGATCCGCTGACGGCCGAACCGGAACGACGACCGCAACGGAGGACGTAAGTGCGGGATTTCAACTGTTTAAGTCGTCTAATACACGGGGTATTTGCCGCAGCTTATCTGGAAAAACGATGCTTTTGCAGTTAGAGTGCCGCTAACAAACGGCCTAAACAGAGTGGTTGATGAAGGGACGGTTGCGGACGAATTCAAGGGCCGGATTCCAAATTACGCGAGACAATTTCCATGACCGGAGCTGAGTACATCATCAAGTTCTTGTCCGCCGTCGGATGCGAGAAGGCGTTCGTCGTTACGGGCGGGGCTTGTGCGTTTATTCTTGATGCGATCGAGCGCGGCGACCGAGGGCGGTTCGATTACGTTTGTTTCCAGCATGAGCAAGGCGCGGCGATGGCCGCCGACAGCGTATGGCGACTGACGGGCAAGCTCGGCGTGACGATCGCCACGAGCGGTCCGGGAGCGACCAATCTCATTACGGGCATCGCCTGTTCTTATTTCGACTCCATTCCAGCCATTCACATTACCGGCCAAGTCAACGCGTCGGAAAGCGCGGCGACGCTCGGCGCCGAAGTGCGACAAGCCGGCTTTCAAGAAACCGATATCGTTTCCATTGTGCGGCCGATCACGAAGTATGCCGTTCAGGTCAACTCCGGCGCCGAGCTGCGAGCGGAGTTGAAGAAGGCCTACGAAATCGCGACGGCGCCGCGGATGGGGCCGGTCGTCATCGACGTGCCGATGAACGTTCAGAAGGAAGAGGTCGGCGAAGGGCTCGATTTGCCGGCGGCATTCCAACCGAAAGCTCTGGCCGCAACGCTGAACGAGCACCGTGAGCGAATTCGCAACTTTCTCAAGAGCGCACAACGGCCCCTGGTCCTGTTCGGAGCGGGAGTCGGACTGGCGGGCGCACAAGACTATATGGCGAAATGGCTCTCCGAAGGGGAATTGCCGTTCGTGGCCAGTTGGAACGCGTTGACGTTTTTCGATCACTCGACGCCGCAATACGTCGGCGCAATCGGCGTTTACGGCAATCGTGGCGCGAACTTTATCTTGCAAAATTGTGATGCGCTGTTGGTGTTGGGAAGCCGCCTCGATACGCGACAACGCTCGTCGAACCCGAAGGCCTTTGCGCCCGACGCCAAGATTCTGGCGATCGAGGTCGATGCCGAAGAATTGGCGAAGTATCCGGACCGATACGAGACGATTCACTGTGATTTAGCGTATTTGCCGAGTTTGCTAGGCTCTGAGGAACAAATCGGGTTGAACGCGGAATGGTCGGTTTATGTGCGAACGACGAAATCACGTTACTTCGGTAAGCGCTTGGCCAACGAAGTAGAACTCGCCGGGCTGTCGCCCTACGGCGTCGTGCAGCACTTCAACAAGTTGATGCGCGAAGATGCGGTGGTCGTGGCCGATTGCGGCGCCAACTTGTGCTGGGTGTACCAAGTGTTTCATCGCACACAGCAATCGCTCTATACGGCCGGCGGCAACTCGCCGATGGGCTATTCGGTACCGGCCGCGATCGGGGCTGCTCTGACGCAACCGGAGCGGCAGATTATCTGCTTCATCGGTGACGGCGGCATGCAGATGAATATCCAAGAACTGCAGACCATTCGTCACTATGGGCTGCCGATCAAGATCGTCATTTTGAACAATCGCGAGTACGGCATCATCAAGCAGTTTCAAGACAGCTACTTCGGCAGCCGCTACGCGGCCAGCGGGCGCGGTTACAGCGTTCCGGACTTCGGTGCCATCGCCGGGGCCTACGGTTTGAAATATCGAAAAGTCGAGAAGCTGGAAGACGTCGATGTTGCGGATCTCGAATCAAACGAGGCGGTAATCATCGACGTCATGTTGCCGACCGGAACGTTGATTCAACCGAAGATTGAAATGGGACGCCCGATCAACGACCAGTTCCCGTACGTCACCGACGCGGAATTCGACGAGAACTCCCCATACTACAACTCGCGTCGCGCCGTGGTCGCAAAGCCGTAGGCACTCTTTTTCGACGAGTCACCCGACCCGGATTGAGTGTGTCGGAGCTTTTTGTAGCGTTGGAAGTCTCTTCACTTTGCCATGCTTACGGTCGCGCATCTTCTGTTTCTTGCGTTCTTGGTGGTCGCGGTCGCGCAGCTCTTCGGGTGCGCGCTGTTTCTGCGGCATCTGCTCAACGCGCGTCCCGTATCGATCGACGACTCCCGCCTCCCGAAAACGGCCGTCGCGCTTCCGCTAATGGGCACCGACCCGGAGTTGCTCGACAACATCAAGCGGCTCTTAGGTCAAGAATACCCGAACTACGAGTTGCACGTCGTCCTACATTCGGAAGACGATCCCGCGGCGGCGGTCGTCGCTCGTGCGCTTGCGGAAACCGGCGCTCGACACGTGCGCGTGGAGATCTTTGATCCCGCGTTTGATCCGCTCTGCCTCAATTGCAGCAACTCGAAGACGGTTCAGGGCGTGAACATGCTCGACGACTCCTTCGAGGTGTTTGCGATGGTCTCCGGCTCGGTGGCCGTACATCCGACGTGGCTGCGGGAACTCGTCGCGCCGATGGCACTCGACCCGACGATCGGCGCGACGTTCGGCAACCGATGGTATATGCCGTCGCGAGGCGATTGGGGTTCGTTGGTGCGCTGCCTTTGGAACCTTTCGGCCGTACCGATCATGTATTTTCAGAACATGCCGTGGGGCGCCACGATGGCGATCCGAGTCGACGCGATTCGCCGCGGCGGACTAGAGGAGACTTGGAGGGAGGTCGTCGCCGTCGACGCCGCGGCGCCAGGCGCTTTGGCTCGACAAGGACTCTCCGTAAGATTCGTTCCTAACCTCATGATGATCAACCGCGACGAATGCTCGCTATCCTTCTGCCTCAACTTCATTCAAAGGCAACTTACCTGGACGCGCTTATATCACGATCGATGGATGTCCGTCATTGGTCATGCCGTGTTTACGGTGGGCTT
>JAFLCO010000220.1 GCA_017303535.1 Planctomycetota bacterium | reverse complement strand
GGTCGAACGAATCATACGTGAGAGTTATTTGCTCGCCGTTCGGTGATATGCGGGAAGCAAGGTGCCCTCCGTGAGCAACGCCATCGAGTCGATAATACTTCTCTATTGTCCCGTTCGGTGAGGTGACAACATAGTAGTCCCCCGATATATCGAGCGTAGAGAGGATCCCCCAACGCCCAGAATACGTGCCGCCTCCCTGGTCGTCGAACCACAACGAGCCGGATTCGATATGCACGACGACGAGTGAACCATCACCCTTTAACACCACGTACGGCCACTGCTTGACCTGCCAATTGAATCCGTTGCCGTAGTCAAAATCCTCGGACATTTGATTGTTGTAACTACGACTGTGCCCCCAAGAAGAGCCGAACCCCGCCGAGGATATGTCGGTGCGCGTGAGCTTGAGCTGACCGTTGTGATAATAGATCGGGTATTCGGTCGCAGCCTGAGGACAAGAGTCTTCTGGCGGGACTACGGCCGTTGTATCCGAACAGCTCATGTCGCCGTCGCTACAGCATCCCTTTTCATCGCACTTTGTATCCGTCGGCGTGGGCTGCCAGCTGGAGGACCACGAAGACGGATCCGATTGCGATGAGGATGAAGATTCGTCTGACTGCGACGAGTCGTCGGTGGCATCCGACGGAGATGTCAACTCCGACTCCGAGGAGCCGTCGGACGGATCTGAGGGCTCGGACACTTCCGATGCATCTGACGCATCCGATGGCTCGCTTGCATCGGACGGCGCATCGGAAGCTGACGAGTCGCTCGAAGGCCGGTCAGACGCCGAAGAATCACTAGACGGCTTGTCAGGCGCCGAAGATGCGTCCGAAATGCCCTCCGAGGAAGGAGAATCGCCATCGGACTGAGATGAATCGGACGAGGCCATGCTCAATCTCCACACTAAGAATGACTCGGAGGACGGGAGTATCCTAACGATGCACAAGCCAAACGCAAACTTTATTCATTGTCAATTTTCCATTAACGTCGCGTCCTGTTCTTGCGAGCGCCTGTCATAGTACTTTTCACCTACGCTACCGACGCGCAGGGTTTGTGCATCCCTCCTAATCTCCGACGTCTAAAGCAAGCGGAGGATAGCTTCTTAGTACACCTGTGAATTAGTCCGAGCCCGCAAAGCGACGCGCAAAACGTTGCAAAGTCTAAACTGCACGGATAGGATGCTCGGCGCATCACAGTTGGTCTCTTTTCACGCGGGCTTTGATTATGGGATTCACTTCATATCCATCAGGGATTCCTGGTGGAGAAGGAAGAGATGGCGCGGATCAACGTCGGCTGCGGCACGCCCGTCAAGTCGACCAAGGGTTTCCCGTGGGCCGCTATCTGCAGCCCCCGCCGATGCTGTTTACGCGCGACGGTCACAATGTTTTTCTGGGCGATTCATATCGCGGCCACACCGCATTTCTCGTCTGTTCCGGGCCGTCTCTGCGAATGCATGATCTAACGCGGCTTCAAAGTCGCGGCTTTATCACTATGTCCGTCAACAACGCCGCGACGGTCGTACCGACACGGCTATGGGCATGTGTTGACGATCCCGGCAACTTCTCAGACCTCATCTGGCGAGACCCCGGAATCACGAAGTTCGTGCCTCTCTGCCACATGGAAAAGCCATTTCATGTTCGTGATGCCGACGGATTCCTAGTGCCGTCGACCGAGAGGGTCGGTGATATGCCGGCGGTCTTCGCGTACCGCCGAAATGAGAATTTCAATGCTTCGCAATGGCTTTACGAAGACACGATTAACTGGGGCAATCGCGGAGACAAGACGGATGAGTATGGAAACAAAGGGTCCCGATCTGTTATGTATGTTGCGTTGCGATTGCTTTTTTACTTAGGAATTCGCCGCGTCTTTTTAGTAGGCTGCGACTTTCAAATGCAGGTCGGCAAGCAGAACTACGCCTTCCCGCAGGACCGTACGGCGTCCAGCGTACGCGGCAATAACAACAGCTATCGAATCTTGAACTCGCGGCTTGGTTATCTCAAACCGTTCTTTGACCAAGAGGGATTTGAGGTTTTCAACTGCACGCCTCGTAGCAGCCTTACGGCGTTTCCATATGTCGAATTCGATTTGGCTATTGAACAGGCAACCGCCCACCTGCCCATTCAAATTAATACGGAAGGCATGTATGACAGAAGGCACGTTCGGCCGAAGCCTACCGATGACTCGCCGGACACAGCGGGAAGGACAGTCGCCCCCAAGGAAGTCCCGGGTCCCCAGCCGACATCAGCGATGCGTTCCAGCGCCCCGTCTGTCAAGCCGCTCGCTTCGATTCCGACGGAACTCAACGGTCATTCCAATGGTGCTCTTAGCAATGGCAAGCCGGCGCCGGCCGCGGCGTTGTCTGTTACGCTGCTTACGACTGTCGATGAGGCGCTGTATCCATACTGGAAGCTTAGCGTGAGGTCTTGGGCTCGCAAGAAGACGGGCCTCGCCTCTGTTCCTTGGGTTGTCGGTTATGATTCGCATTGGCGTGCGGCGACCGAATCACTTACTGAAGAATTGACGGGCCATGACGCGCGGCGAATGATTCCTTGGCCCTCGTTACCGTACCAATTACAGCGCGAAAAGCTTTCGGCTAGCTGGCTAGCGCTGGCGGCCCAGCATGTGAAGACGCGGTGGGTACTCTATCTTCCTGCACACACCCGCCGAGAAACTGACTGTCCGTGGTTTCTTGAAGAGTGGCTGACGGAGGATGCGAGCCGGCGAACTCCCGTAATGATCTCCAGCCCGATCTCGTTCTCGCTCGCTGCCGCCGAAAGCAGTCACTGGAACGCTTGGGCTTACACTGTACCGAGCTTGGCGGGGTCGGCGGACTTAGAATCGCTTTCATCGTCCTTCGGCAATTCAGCACGTCCTCGGCAAGTGGCGCCGTGGTTTTGCTTGGTGCAAACGGAATGGCTGCGGGCCCAATGGAAGCTGCTTCAGGATTACCCCATTGATACGTTTCAGGAACTGTTCCTGCACGCGTGCGCTGCCCGACGGCGCGATTACACGGTAACGGTCGACCCATCGGTGTGTGGTTGGCAGAGTATGGCAGGGCGCCTACGCGTCGCCCGCAAGCTTTTCGCTCAAGCCGGCAACCGCCTGTCGAATCGCAGCAATGATTGAGTTTACGACACTCGTCGGTCTTGATGACGCCCATCTACAAGAGTGGCGATGCAGCTGGCCGACATGGTGCGCTCATCGGCCGGAACTACTACGGCATCCGATGCTATTAGTCTGTGACGCTCAGTACTCACGCGAGGAGTGGGAAGAACGCGTGGCCTTCGTTCAACATCCAGATGTGAAGATCCTGCTATGGAATTTACCAGGAGTTTCGCAGCGCGAAAAAATGTTGAGCGGTTTAGTGTTCGCCGCCCGCAATATTAGGACTCCGTGGTATTTGAAGCTCGACGTTGATGTGCTTGCGGAACCGTGTCCGGAATGGCTCAAAGAAGAGTGGTTTCATGCGGATCGCGACGGTCGAACTCCAAGATTTGTCGCCAGTCCCTGGTCTTACACGAAACCCGCGAGCTGGATTCCCGCATTAGAAACTTGGGGAGATCGTGTCCCTTACTTTTCGAACTATCCAGCGCTCGGCATCGGCCAAAACAATTCAACGACCCGTTTGCAACATCGGCGAATCATTTCCTACTGCTTCTTCGGAGACACGGCTTGGACTGTCAAAATGGCTTCGCTGTGCGGCGGAGAGCGGCTCCCGGTGCCCTCGCATGACACGTTTCTCTGGTATTGTGCCGCCAGACGCCGTGACCATTTTCGAGCCGTTCGCATGAGCGCCGTCGGATGGCGGCACTTGCGACCTCGCAAGCTTCTTGGCGAATCCTATTCGATTCTTCAGCGAGATCGCGTAGCCACGGGCCGAGTAGTGAATCGGAGTCCGGAGCTCAATAACGAAAATTCTGCGGGTTTCAAGCAGTCCTATCATGACTGCGGCGTCGTCTACCTGCTGACTGGGCCGGCGCACGGAGCACGGCTCGTGACATCTCTGGTGAGCCTTCGAAGGCATTGGAATGGCCCCATCACGGTTTACACCACTCAAAAGGAATCTGACGAAATCGCGCGCATGTGCGCTATGGAAAAGTCTTTGCAGATCGACCATCGCACTTGGCAGCTGTTTAAGTCAAGATCCAACGCCTCATTTCTGACGAAAGTGGCGCTCCTCCCGAGGGCCCCTTACCGACGTCTGGTGTATTTGGACTGTGACACGCTGGTCGCAGGTGACATTCGACCTCTTTTTGACGGGTTGTTGGATCAACCGATTTGCGTCACGCAGTTTGCCAACTGGACGACGCAGCGGCGCAACATTCGACGACGAATCGACGCTTGGCGCAAGGTCCGATCAAAGCATTTTAGTTCCGAGCTTCTGAGTCGCCTCATTGACGGCGCGAAACGCAACCACCCGGCGGTAAACGGAGGTGTCTTTGCCGTCCACAATGACACTGATTTTAATCGTCGATGGCTGGAGCTAGCGACTGCAGGACGACGAACCTTCATCTGCGACGAAATCGCTCTGCAGTTATTGCTGGCAGAACAGTCTCATGCCCTACTGGATTGTCGCTTTAATTGTTCTCCCATCTATGCTGGTTCGACTTCGGACGTAAGAGTATGGCATTTCCACGGGGAAAAGCACGTTCGCCACATCGCCGGTCGCCGGATTTGGCTACCTGCATTCGAGGCGTGCCGACTTCGTAACTTAGCAGGAATCGCCGATTGGAGTTCGCGCTTTGATAGTCAAGTTCGAAGGCTATCCGAGTACGCGTCGATATCGCACACTCAACCTACGTGCCCGACTAGCGAAATTTCTTTCTAGCGATGCGCCGCGGCGCCAACCGTTATTTCAAAGACGCCCCAATGAGACGACTGATATTTCTATGCGGGTACGACGAATTTTATTTCGGACTTGCCAACATGACGGCCCGCACCGTCAGAGACAGCGGTTATCAGGACACGATCGTAATTTTTACGATAACCGATAAGGAGTCGCCCTATGCAACTTGCATCAACCTTTCGACTCATCCGGACGCAAGCTTGATCCAACTGCCCAGATCTAAGTTCTTTCACAGAACGTTGTGCACGCCCTTTGGTTATCCGGCCTATTCGTCGACTCTTGATTATTTCATCATCAAGACACTACCGGGCCGCTTCATCGACAAATCCGACTACGATTTCATTCTGTATCTCGACTCCGATATTCTCGTTCATCCCGGCCAAAGCCTGGACGAGATATTTGACAGCTGCACTCCGATTGCCGACTTCAACTCGAGACCTGCATTACAGGATATCAAACAATTGCGTCGACATTTGACGCAGGCGGAGGCCTTATTCGCCGCAACGATTCCCGGGATTGGCGGGGGCGCTTTCGGAATACCACGAGGCCATTACGGATTTTTTGAGCTCTATCGCGAGTGCTACCTCGCCTATTTGGCGGAGATACCGCACGATCAACCTGTTCTATCGTTTGTCAAAATCCGATACCACCGCCGACATCCGTTCGCGCAGTGGCCTAATCGAAAGTACTTTCGTCATTACTGGGGCAACCGAAAGCAGCAGATGATCAAGGACTATGAGCGGCGCTATGGTGCCGGGTCTGCTAGAGCGTTCCTGACTCAGTTGGCTCTTCGGGACTGAGAAGTCTCCGCACATTCCCAACCGGCCGCCAAGTCAGAATCCTTTTGCCGATCTCAGACTACGTGGAACTTCTAGCCCGATCACGCCAGCACATATTTTCATAGCGGCTCACTTATGCAAATAGAAGTCGTCACACATTGTTGGCGTTACTCAAGGTTACTGCATTATCAGCTAAGCTCATTGTTCCTCCATCCGCCTTCTCAGGTGGAGGTCAAGGTCACGGTGTTCTGCGCTTCGGAAAGTGACGACGCGGAAACGCGAAAGGTAATGAATTTCTTTTTGAGACTTACGCCTCCGGCGAGCGTCGTCTTGCAATTGTGGGAACTCCCCATGGAGCAATTACTGCGACGGTCAATTGGCCGGAATCTTGCCGCTCGCGCTACCCGAGCCGATTGGGTATGGCTTGCCGACTGCGATATGGCATTTGGGGAGGGCGCGTTGGATGCGCTGCAACAGGAGTTGACCCCAAAAGACATGATTCTGGCATTTCCGAGTCAGGTACTGATTCATCAGACGCACGCGATTGGAGATGCGGCCATACAGCGCGTTTTGCCAGGGGCAGGGTTGTTGGACGTCCGCTCGGCTGAATTCGTGCCAAAAAAGTACTATCGCGCGATTGGAGGTGCGCAAATCGTACTTGGTGAGGTCATACGTAAATCGGGATACTGCCCACAAAGACGCTGGCAGCGCCCTGCGGAACGGTGGTATCCGACGAAAGAAGACATCATCTTTCGACGGCAATTAGGCACGCCCGGAGTGGCGATTGACGTGCCCAATGTGTTCCGACTTCGCCACTCGCAGTGTGGCCGACGGTGCGCCGACCTGCACTTGTAGAACTGAATGCGATAAAGCACTCTAAAGCCTGCCGGTAGCGGCCTCCTGCGTATTCCGGCAGTTTGCTATTCGGCGAAGCCGGGCAGCCGATTAAACCACATGGTGATTAACATTACCGGCCGTCAATACGAATATATATGAACATAATAGGCATTCATTCTAAGCATGACTCCGGAATCGCTATACAGATCGACAACAGGTACCAAGTCATTGAATTAGAACGGATCTACCGGCAACGGTACTTCAATCTTCAACGGTCCGACATACCGAAGGCGGAGGTGGTTGAGCTTGTCCGAAGGCTTTATCCAGGCGTCGATTTCGACTTCGGCATTGTTGTAGCGAGGCGCGCTCGAGGGCTTGAGAAGGAGTGGGGCGAATTGTCTGTCGCGCGATGGAAAGCGGCGGCGCACCATCGAGCCCACGCCGCAGTTGCATTTTATCAATCATCATTCGACCGTGCGCTGGTTATCTCCTATGACGGCGGCGGCAACGACGGCTGGTTTCGGACCTTCATTGCGTCCCGTAAAGACGGCGTCCAGTACTTGGATGACGGGATTCGGATAAACCTGGGCAGCGCTTACGGGGCACTGGCAGTACCCATCCAAGAGATACATACGAACGCCTCAAATACCCTTCCCAATGCCGGTAAACTCATGGGGCTCGCGGCGTATGGGGCGCCTCGGGCAGAATGGCGTCAAGCAATCCGCGAGTTTTACATCCGCACACTCGATCATTCGGGAAGGCGAATCAGGCAATTGCCCACATTAGGAGCGGCGATCGGCTTGGACCTTTCCGGGCCTGACACAATAAGCGGACAGGACGCCTATGATTTTGCCGCAACGGGCCAAGCGGTGTTTGAAGAAATCTTTTTTGAACACGCACTGCCCACCATCGCGAAATATAAGTTGCCGGTGTGTCTATCCGGAGGCTGCGCGCTCAACGTGATTACGAACGAAAAGCTGGCTCGAACGATCGACTACCCGGTTTTTGTTCCGCCAAATCCAAATGACTGTGGGCTACCCTTAGGCGCCATTCTTCAGCATTTTCCGCCTCAATATCCGATTCAAATAACGTACGCGGGCGTGCCATTACTGGACGCCGGCAAATTGGATGATGTCTGCACGGAAGACGACATTCAAGGTGCGCGCATTGAGAACGTCGCACGCCTTCTTGCTTTGGGTAACATCGTCGGCGTCGCACGAGGCAATTCGGAACATGGCCCGCGCGCTTTGGGAAATCGCAGCTTGCTATGTGATCCTGGCAATCCGCAAATGAAGGACCGCCTGAACGTTAAAGTCAAGTTCCGCGAATCATTTCGGCCGTATGCGCCCGTGGTCCGTCGATGCGACGCTGCCAAGTATTTCGACTGTCTCGACTACGACATGTCCTACATGTCGTTCAATCCAACGGTACGACCGGAATGGCGCCACCGCATCCCGGCGATCGTTCACGCAGATCAAACCGCTCGCGTGCAAACAGTAACCAGGGAGCAAAACCGCTGGCTCTTTGACCTACTGACGGCATTCGAGGTGTTGACGGGATATGGAGTGCTACTAAATACGTCATTCAACACGAAAGGAAAGCCAATACTGTCCACTGTCGCCGAAGTCCTTGAAAATCTAGCAATGACCGATATCGACTATGCGATAGTTGAAGATCGTCTGATTTCCTCTTCGAAAGTACGCGATCGGAACGTTGCGTCCCGCGTTCCGATTTGAAAGCCGCCTGCAGAGACATCAACGCAAGTGACTTCAACTTCGTTGTTGCATTCGAACTGAATTCAGCGATTGCCAGTTGCTCTGGACACCTATAGAGGGCTGTAGCAGCTTCACCAGCCGCTGCACCCTGAAATTTAACATGTTCATCTTCTGACTCTTCGCTGCGCAGGAGTTGAGCCGTTCATAGGTGTAGTTTATCGGCGTGGAAAAAGGATTGGATCAGAAGTAGACGTCGGCGACGGTCTATATAACCGCGTCGTAGAGTTGGTGGACGTCATTAGGGACGAAGTTGGCCAAGGTCCAGTATTTGGCGTGGCCCCAGGGGCTTCGACCGGATAGAGATCGGGCGTAGGCCGGGAGCTATTCTACGTCGAGCCAAGTCGCTTATCGCTCGTGCAGTTGGCGCACGGCTGATCGATCATCTCCTTCTCTCCCCAGTATGTTTCCTTTCTGGGGGTGAAACGATGTTCATCAGATAAGGCGTCCTTCGCGGAGTGGGCGTAGCGTGCGAGTCGAACGATGCCACTCGCCCGCGGGGGCAACCGTCCTAGCCCTTCGAGACCGCAGGTGAGCAAGAACCCGGCCGAGTCGAATCCGCAAGCCGCCTAGCTGCTGACTCGCTCCTTCGCCAAATGCGAGACTTCCACTGCTTGATTGGACTGCCACATGCCGTGGCAAAGCTCAAGTGGGAGCGAGAATCCCGAGGACTATTCAAACATTTCCGAGAGCGAAGCTCGGAGAACCTGCGCAATCTTTCGTAGATTCAGGACGGCAATATTCCGTTCTCCACGTTCCACAGAGCCGATAAAAGTGCGATGAAGCCCGCACTGATTTGCCAATTGATCTTGGGTTAGACCGCGATCTTCGCGTCGCTTTCGAAGGCGATCGCCCAGTCTCCGCAAAAACTTAGTGTCGTCGATGCTCGCCATAGTTGACGAGCATCCTGTCGAATTGCATGATGCTTTTAAGTAGCATTATGCCGGTGACGGTCCGGCGTGTTCGCGCCCGGCAGATGACGGCGCCACGAACCAACATTCTTCACTAAATGCAAGAAAACTATGTCGACGAATAACTCGGCCCCTACGACCGTTTCGAGCACAAATGGCTGGGGAAAGTTGGGCAGCATCATCGCTGCCGTTTTCATGCTTTTCTTGCTTTCAAAGGCGGGCGTCCCCGCCGGTTTTCTCAAACGACTGCTGCCCTTCGCAGTGCAGAGGGCGATGGCCGACCAATGTGCTGAGTGTGACGGTGACGGCGTCGTTGACGTGAACTGTCAACGATGCCTGGGGCGGGGCTACATTGAAGGCGCGAATTGCACTCAATGTAACCACACCGGCAATGTCGAACGCGCCTGCCGATTCTGCGCTGGTTCGGGGAAGAAACCTAAGCCATAAGAATTGACGACCGTGGGGTTGAACCTTCAGGCCGAATTGTGACTCGATGGATCAGCCGCTGGCTGTGCAGCACCTTGAGCCTTTTGTCGGACCCGATCCTGAAATGTGTCGTTGTTTTGACAGTAGTATACGTTGCCGGGCTCTTCGTCCATGACAAGGTCGCGTCTCTCGTGAAACGACTCTGCCGGACTGCGGCCCTGTCGACCTCAGCCCGATAACTCTTGCTACTGTCTTTACACGGCTCGGGGAGAAGTCTAGCGTAGTGGTTTTCAACTATGCCTATTCTTTGAAAGCTTTAAGCCCATGGCCAAGAAAGCCAAGCCTGCCAAGTCCCCGAAATCGGTCACGAGCACGGACTCTAAAGTCAACAAGTCTGCAGCCATCCGCGACTACTTGGCCGCCAGTCCCGACGCCAAGCCCAAAGAAATCGTCGCCGCCTTGGCCGAGAAAGGGATCACGGTCTCCCCCAACATGGTCTCGATCGTAAAGGCCAAGACGAAGATCAAGTCCGCGCGACGCAAGGCGGCTCAGTCCGACAACAACTCTTCCGGCGCCGATCGGGCTGGCGGTCTGGATGCGGTACTAATTCTCTATAAGGCCGCTCAAGGCCAAGACGTTCCCAAGCCGCGCGTGCGCCAAGCGTTCTTGACGCTGGTCGATCTCCTCGGCTAGTCGCGAAGAACGCGCGAATAGATAAAGAAAACTCGACGCCGCGCCGTCCCACATGGGACGGCACCCGGCGTCGAGGTGATTGACGCTTGAGTTGATTAAGGACGGCGTCGGCGACCAGGACGGATCTCGCCGTCGTAGTAGCTGCCGGCCAAGCAAACACAGAGCATAAAGAAAAACCAAAACCAAGATTCGGTGACGAGGCCCGCTACGGCGCCGCATAAGACGGCGCCGTTGACGTAGGCCCGGTTCAATTTTTGTCGCGCCCCCATGGTTCGCTCCTGGCGCAGGGGAAAGCTGAGAGACGTTCGCCGCGGCGAACGCTCGGTTGATCGAACGCGAGGGAATCGCGTCTACGGAAACAGCACGGGACGCTCGGCCTCCACGGGTGGTGTAGGCCGGGGGATTGCACCCCGACCCCAACCCCAAACCGGACGTGCGACTTTCATCGCATCCGGCTTTCCAGACAATTCTGTGCTCATGATTCCCTCCTGGTTTTCAACTTGTGACATCGC
>JAFLCO010000022.1 GCA_017303535.1 Planctomycetota bacterium | reverse complement strand
GCTCGCGCAACTTCCCGGTGAAGGTCCGATTGAAAAACAAGTTCGACGCCGAAGGAAATCCGGAGGTTCGCTCGGGCATGTTTGCACGAGTTTGGTTGCCGGTCGAGAAGCGCGACGAAGTGCTGCTGATTCCGCAAGACGCCGTGGTTATGGGCGGTCAGGTGCCGATCGTCTACGCGGCCGTGCGCAGCGCGCCGGGCGCGGAAACGGCCGTCGCCAAACTGATTCCGGTCACCCTCGGCAGCGCCTTCAACGAATACTTCGAAGCCTCGGGCCCGTTGCAGCCCGGCATGGAATTGGTGATCGAGGGCAACGAGCGGCTGCGGCCGGATCAGGAGCTGCGGATCGTCGCCGCTTCGCGACGGGCCACGCAAGCGACCGGTCCTGCGCCCCAAGCGGGTGCGTCGCCGCAAGCGGTCCCCGGAACACAAGCCGGTGCGGCGCCGGCCGGAAGCAATCCCTAGTTTCGCAGCATCGTAATTATCCGAACGCAAACTGAGAGAAGTTCCCCCGCGTGATTGAGTCGTTCGTACGTAATCCGGTGAAAGTACTCGTCGGCGTCATCTTGGTGGCGCTGTTCGGCGGGATCGCGCTCTACAACATGCCGATCCAGCTCACGCCCGACGTCGAAATTCCGACGATCACGGTCGAAACGCGTTGGCCCGGCGCCAGCCCTCAGGAGGTCGAAAAGGAAATCGTCCAGGAGCAGGAAGAGCAGCTCCAAAGCGTCGAAGGCCTGCAGAAGCTCACGAGCGAAAGCATGGACTCGATGGGGCGCGTGATTCTGGAGTTCGACGTCGACGCCGACATGAACAAGGCGCTGCTCATGGTGAGCACGCGCTTGCAACAGGTGCCCGAGTATCCGGAAGACGCCGACGAACCGGTGATCGCCACGTCGAACACTTCCGAACGCTGGATCGCGTGGTTCATTCTCAATCTTCGTCCGCCGACCGACGACAAGATCGACGCCTTCGCCGCCAAGCATCCGCAGCTCGCGCAACCGCTGGAGACGGCGAAGCTCACGATGAACGCGAGCTTGAAGCTCTTCCGACTCCGCGAACTCGCGGAGAAGCATCCGGAAGTCAACGAGATTCTGCCGAAGGATCAAGACCTTACGACGCTCCGTCGCTTCTGTGAGGACTTCATCGAAACGCGCTTCGAACGCGTGAAGGGCGTGTCGAACTCCAACGTCGTCGGCGGCCGCGAAGAAGAAATGCAGGTCGTCGTCGAACCGGAACTGCTCGCCAAATCGGGCCTGACGATCGAAGCCGTCCGCAATGCGCTCCGCGGCCAAAACGCCGATGTCTCCGGCGGCGATCTTTGGGAAGGCAAGCGCCGCATCGTCGTCCGCACGCTCGGCGAGTTTCGCACGCCCGAACAAATCGAAAACGCCATCCTCGCGCGGGTCGACGGCCGGCCGGTGTACGTCCGCGACGTCGCCAAGGTCCGGCTCGGGTACAAGAAGCCCGACGGCGTGGTGCGCCGCTACGGCAAGGCCGTCATTGCGATCAACGCCCAGCGCGAGACGGGCGCGAACGTCGTCAAGATCATGGAAGGCCTGAAGGAAGCGGCCCAACAACTCAACGAAAACATTCTCTACCCCCGCGACTTGGAACTGACGCAGGTCTACGACGAAACGGAATACATTCACGCCTCGATGGCGCTGGTGAAAGACAACGTCGTCGAAGGGGCCGTGCTGAGCTTTATCGTGCTGTTGGTGTTCCTCAAGAACATTCAGTCGACGCTCGTGATCTTCACGGCGATCGGCACCAGTATGATCGGCATGTTCCTGGCGATGGGCTTGATGGGGCGGTCGCTCAACTTGCTGAGCTTGGCCGGCATCTCGTTCGCCGTCGGCATGCTCGTCGACAACTTCATCGTCGTGCTCGAGAACATTTTCCGGCATCGGCAAAATCACGACTCGATCATCACGGCGGTCGTCAAAGGCACGGGTGAAGTCTGGGGCGCGGTCGTCGCCAGCACCTTGGCGAACTTGGCCGTATTCGTGCCGGTGCTGTTTGTTCACGACCAGGTCGGCCAGCTCTTTCACGACTTGGCCTTGGCCATCAGCTGCGCGCTGGGGCTGTCGCTCTTGGTGTCGTTGATACTGATTCCCATGGCCTCGGGCCAGTTGCTCATGCACGACAAGAACGTCATGAGCGACGAGCCGCGCCGTACGCTGATTCAGCGGCTTTGCACGCCGCTCGATAAGTTCGGCGACGCCTTCTCACGCGTCGTTGTCGGGGCGAACGCCGCGGTGCAGAGAAGCACGCTCATGCGGCTGGCCGTGATCACCGGCTGCTTGGCGTTTTCGCTGTTCTTCAGCTGGCGGTTGATGCCGAAGGTGGAATACCTGCCCAACGGCAATCGCAACTTGGCCATCGGCCTGCTGCTGCCGCCGCCGGGCTACAACCTCGATCAACTCAACGCCATCGGCGAGACGATCGAAAACAAAATGCGGAAGCATTGGGACATCGACCCGCGCGTGCCGCTGTCGGAGCGCCAAGGCGGCGGCATCGGCGACTTCTTTTACGTCGCCCGCGGCCGGATGCTTTTCATGGGTCTGCGCGCCGAAGACCCGCTCCGCGCCGGCGCTCTCACCGCGCTCATCACCGAAGCCACGGCCGATATTCCCGGCATGATCACCATCGCCAAGCAATCGAGCTTGTTCGAGTCGGGCCTCGGCGCCGGACGCACCGTCGATATCGAAATCATGGGGCCCGACGTCACGAAGCTTGTGCAGCTCGCCATTCAAACGATGGGCAAAGTGCCCGGGCTCATTCCCGAAGCTCAGTTCCGACCGGTGCCGAGCGCCGATCTTTCCGCGCCCGAGTTACACATTCGCCCCCGTTGGGACCAAGCGGCCGACCTCGGCGTGACGGCTTCGGAAATGGGCTACGCCGTCAACGCGTTGGTCGACGGCGCGTACGCCGGCGACTACACGCTCGACGGCGACCGCATTGACTTGGCCATCGTCGGCAACGAAGAACGGGCCAAGACCGTGCAAGACGTGCGCGGCCTCTCGATTCACACGCCGCAAGGCCGTACCGTGTCGCTGGAATCGGTCGCCGACGTTCTCGCCTCCAGCGGGCCCGAGCAGATCAATCGCCGCGAGCGTTTGCGGGCCATTACCGTGCAAGTGTCGCCGCCGCCGAACGTGGCGATCGAAGACGCGATGAACAAGATCCAGGAGGCGATCGTCAAGCCGATTGAAGGCGATGCCTCGCTCAAGGGGCTTTACCAAGTCAATCTCTCCGGCACGGCCGACAAGCTGCAAAGCACTTGGCTCAGCATTCGCTGGAACCTGGCGCTGGCCGTGGTCATCACGTATCTAGTGATCGCCGCACTGTTCGAGTCGTGGCTCTACCCGCTGATCATCATGCTCAGCGTTCCGCTCGGCGCGGTGGGCGGGTTCGTCGGGCTGGAATTGTTGAACGCAGGCTTACGTTACTTCACCCCGGGTGCGAATCAGCCGCTCGACATGTTCACGATGGTCGGGTTCATCATGCTCGTCGGCACGGTGGTGAACAACCCGATCCTGATCGTCGAACAAGCTCTGCAAAACGTGCGCGACGAAGGGATGAACGCCCGCGACGCGGTGCTCGACAGCGTGCGGACGCGCATCCGCCCGATCTTCATGACGGCTTTGATCGGCTTGCTCGGCCTGTTGCCGCTGGTCATCTCGCCCGGCGCGGGCAGCGAACTCTACCGCGGCCTCGGTAGCGTGACGCTCGGCGGCTTGGTGTTCTCCACCTTCTTCACGCTGTTCTTCATTCCGGCCTTGTTCACGATTTGCATGGACCTGCAAGACGGGCTGCGGCGGATGATTTGGGGAGCGCCGAAGACCGAAACGCCCGCCGATCCGCACGAGCCGCGGCTCGCCGAAATCGACGAATACGGCGAGCCGCTCCTGGCCGGCGAACCGGTGCCGAAGGAAATGCAGTACGAAGTGGTCTCGGGCGGCGATCCGCGGCCGCTGGTCTCGGGGGAAGGGGTCGCAGCGACGGCCCCGTCCTACAAACCGCCGGAGTTTCGCGCGCCCGACGCCCGACGCCACGGTGACCACTTACACGGTGAATCGAACGGACACGGTTCTATCGGCCACACGCCCCGCGGCAACGGCTCAACCGCCTACGGCCACGACGCCGCTCACCTCGACGACCCCGACCCGACCGACGAAGAACAAACGCCGACCCGGTCCTGATCTCCGCCGTCCGACGCCTTTCATTCGGCCAAGGCCCCCCAAGCTCCGCACAGCACGACGGCCGTTTCGATCCGCAGGATGCGGTTGCCCAGATTAATGCCGCGGCGGCCCGATTCGAGAATCAGCCCTTCTTCGGCCGGCGAGAAGCCTCCCTCGGGGCCGATGAAAAACTCCGCCGGCTCGTTCGGCATGGTCGCGGCTTCGCGGGCCGCGGCGGCGAGCGAAAGCTCCGAGCCCGGTTGTGCGAGAAAACTCAGCGGCCCGCCCGCGCCGCGTTGTACCGCGTCGCGAAGCGGGGCCGGTTCGGCGATCTCCAGCAGCACGTTGCGGCCGCATTGCTTCGACGCTTCGATCACGGCTCGTCGCAGCTTCACGCAAGTATCACCGTCGGGCACGACCACGGCCCTCTCCGTATGCAGCGGCACCAAGCGTCCGACGCCGATTTCGACGGCCTTCTCGATCAACCATTTCTGCCGATCGCCGCGCGGCAGCGCCGTGCAGACGGTGATCCGCCGCGGCAGTTCTCGACTGATCTCGCGGCGCTCGAGCACCTCGAGCCGAGTCTCGCGCTTGCCGACGTTTTCGACTCGGGCCAGAAACTCGGCCCCGCCGCCGTCGAACAGCACGACCTCGGCCCCGGCCTTCAAGCGCATGACGTGCGCCAAATGATGCGCCTCGGCATCCGCCAGCACGGCCTCGGGGCCGGAAATAGGGGACTCGACAAAATATCGCTGAGTCATGGCCGTCCGTCCGTTGTCAGTTGTCCGTTGCAATTAAACCAGAAGCAGCGCCGGCAGTGCCTTCAACAACGGACCACGGACCACTGACTACGGACAAACGGCACGGACATTTTGTCAATTCGAGTGTTCAAGAGCATTCAAGTTTACCGATTAGGTAAGCGATACGGAACGCTACGCGTTTCGCCGTACGTTATTTCGCGTCTCTCGAGGCTCGCTTGCTCATGACCGCCGGTACGATCTCTCGCAAGTCCGCTCCGTCGAAGCATCCGCTCGTCCGCACGCCGTCGTACGAAGAAGCCTTCGCACGGTTGCAGTTTCTCGTCGATCACGGCTCGCGGCTCGGGCTGCTGCTCGGCGAATCGGGCAGCGGCAAGACCACGCTCTTGGAGTCGGTCCACCAAGACCTCCGCCGCGCTTCGTGCCTCACGGCCTTGGTCAACGTCGCCGCGCTGGAACCGGAAGAACTCTTGTGGTTGATCGCCGTGAAGCTGCAGGCCAACGTCGAACCGAATTGGAACCTGTTCCAACTCTGGCGGGCCCTCAACGACCGCTTCGCCGAACTGCGCTACTTGCGCGAACAGGCCGTCGTGATCGTCGACGACTTCGGGCTCGCCTCGAGCGATACGCTGATGCACCTGTATCGCTTGACGAAGTGCGACAACGCCGCCGATGCGCGATTGTCGCTGATCTTGAGCGGCACGCCGGCTGCGGTCGGTCGCCTCGGCCGGCATCTGCTGGATCTCGTCGAACTCAAGGTGGAACTGCCGGAGTGGAGCGTCGCCGAAACGCGGGCCTTGGTTGAAGCCCTGCCGACGGAAGGTCGCGACGTGCGCTTTTCAACCATTGCCATCGAGCGCCTGCAAGCGCTCTCGGGCGGCCTGCCGCGCTCGATTCTGCGACTCGCCGGCCTGGCCCAACTGGCCGCCTCGGCGACCGGCAGCGCCGTGGTCGACGCCGAGATGGTCGAAAGCGTGTACGAAGAGTTGGCGGTCCATGCTCAATCGGCCTAAGGCCGACAAGCCGGCCGACGCCGACACGAAACCCAACGCCGACCTTAGCCCCCGGTTCTTCAAACCGGGGGCTTTTGCATTTCAATATCTATAACAAAGCCAAGCCGCCGTATTGGTCCAATTGGGCGGCGGACATGTGCGTACGGTAAGCCACTACTAATCGCTTGGTCGGGAACCCGTACAAGAAAACGCTTTGTCAATTCGGATATGTTTGTCATCTCGGAAGCGCTTCCCGACAATCGTAAACTCGCGTGCGAACGATTCGAGTTTGAACCACTCGTCGCATTGCTTGTGGCGCGCACTGTCGCCGGTCGGCATCGCTACACGATCGTACCGGTATAACCCTTTGTGAAAATAGGACCGTAGTCCATTCGACAATTCGTATTGAAAAACGCCTGAAGACGCGTCCCAAATCATGCCTCCGAATTTAGACACCGGGCGATTCGGCTTTTGCTCCCAAGCCGTCCAGGCCACCACGATGAACGACAAGTAGGCGGAAATATAGGCTTCGGGCTTGTCAAGCAGCCGTGTCGGCAAGGGGCCATAACGCTCGGCCGTGAAAACCGCGACGTCCCCGGCGTCATCACAAGCGAACCAATCGATCCACTCTGAGCAAGGGTTGCCCGATTTCAACCCGGCAAAGTGTTCGTGTATCGAGAGCTTCCACTCTTCCAACTCGCGCTCATCGGCAAATTCACAGGACATGCCGGTGAATAGGCAAGGTGGATACTTCGGCATTATTGTCGAACAACACTTGAGTTGCAGCGGAGTTCGTCAAACCAGACCCGCCAGATTGCGTTGCAGTCGGGCGTCAAAATCCTCGGGGTGCTTGCAAAATAGCAATGCGCAAGGGGAGTTTGAATGCCACTCGGGAAACTTCGGTGACGGTCGGTCGAACTTATGCGTTCCACTCTTGATGTCCCCTTGCTTGCGCGGCGGGGCTAGTATTGGGATCTTGAGTCGAACGAAAGTAACGCGCCGTTTGCCCCCGGCATGAAGTGCCGGGGCCTAAAGTCTTGCCGTGTGCCGGCTTCGGGCCTCTCGGCTGGTCTGGCGTCGGGGGGCGGGGCGGGTACAATTAAACGGCGTTTTTCGCTTGTTTCGTGCTCGCCTGTGTCGAGGTCCGAGTGGTTGCTACGTCCGCCGAATCGTCTCCCGCCGTTGCGGGACACGAACTGAAGATCAACCTCCGCGACCCGGTCGTGGCCGGCGTGCTGGCTTGGCTCATTCCCGGCGCAGGGCACTGGTATCAAGGTCGCCGTACGAAGGCGATTCTGTTCTTCCTGTGCATCTACGCCACGTTCTTCTACGGCCTTTGGCTCGGCGGCGGTCGGGTCGTCTACGCTTCGTGGGGGCCGACGAGCGACGAGAAGCGGTTGCCGTACTTGTGCCAGATCGGGACCGGGGCCGTCGCCCTGCCGGCGCTGTGGCAAGCCCAGCGCTATTCCGACGGCAAATTCGCCCAACTCATGCACGAGAAGGCCGACCCGAAGAACGACCAGCGTTCGTTCTCCGAATGGTTCATGGCCCCGCCGCTCCCCGCCGTCGAACATGGGCCCGGCGGAGGGGAAGGGCGCGACGAAATCGACATCATCAATTACCGGCTCAACCGCCGGTTCGAACTCGGCACGGTCTACACCATGGTCGCCGGGCTGCTGAATCTGCTCGTGATCTTCGACGCCCTCGGCGGGCCGGCCTACGGCGCGGCGTCCGCGCGTTCGAAACCTCCGGGCTCTCCCGGCTCGACCGAAGCCACGAAGCCCCCGGCAAGTTGACGTCGCGCGTCAGTTCGGCGGATGGATCGATCGTCTGCTCGGGTTCGTCTTCTTTGGATCGCACAGAACTATGAACTTCTTCGCTCCCCTGCTGGCCACGCGGCTCAACGAGCTGTGGTACGCGCTGCCGCTGATCGTGGCGATCAGCGTCGTCTACTCTGGCACGCGTTACGAACGGACCGACGATATCCTCGTCGGCACGTTTCGCTCGCTAGCCTGGATCGTGACGTTCATGGCGATCATTCTGGCCGTGCTCTGGCTCGTCGGGCTGATGGTGTAACGCAGGAGGGTGAAGACCACGATTTAGGGTGGCTGGGGCATAGCGGAGCGGTGCCCCAGTGTTGCTACGAGCGCCCTCCAAGCTTTCTACATACGTCGCTCTAGAGTAATGCATACTGTTCTCAAGCTGTTGATTTGCTTCCTCGCGTCGGTCGCCTCCGTCGCCACGGCCGCGCCTCTCGATACGCTCGATGTCGCCGTACCGCGCGATGTCGCCGGGTTGCTGAATCTCAATGTGCCCGCGTTGCAGCAGGCCGCGCGGGCCGTCGACGATTGGGCCTTCGCCAATACGCAGCTCACGCCGGCGTCGGGCATCGCCGCTCGTCGGGCTCCGTCGCCGCTCACGGTCGTTCGCACTGCGCTCGATGCCAAAGCCCGGGCCGATGCGCTGCTTGATCGGGTGCTGAACCTGCGGACGACGATTACTTCCTTGGCCGCCGAACCGCCGGACGATTCCGAGCGCCGCCAGGCGGCCCGCGGGTTTTTGAATGCGGCGACCGTACTGATTGATCTGTCCGGCCGATTGCGTTACTTGCAGAACGACGTCGTGCGCAACGCCCGCGGACGGCTGACCGATGCCGCCTCGCGCGAACAGTTGGCGGCCCTGTTTCTGCAATACAAGAGCATCGTCGGTGCGACGCAGACCGCCGACGATCTGTTCGCGTTTCCCGGTCGGGCCCGCTATCACGAGTTGATCCTGCGGCTGATCGCGGCCTCGGGCCAGACGTCGCTCTTGCCGCAGGTCGTGCAATACGTCGACGACCCGTCGCAGGGTGCGCCGATGCGATTGTTCGCCGCGGAGATCATCCGCGTGCTGGGCTTGCCGCAGCCGCCGCGGCCGAATCCTGTGGAGACGTTGCCCGATCCGGCGATCACGCCCGACGAGTTTTATCAACTTGTCGAAGCGATCGACCCGACGGAACTCGACGCGGAAGGACAGGCCCGCCGCAGCACGCTGCTCGACTGGAGCGACGGCCGCCGCAAGAAGGGCGTAATGGAAGACGCGTATCAAGTCGGTTCGTTCGCGGTGCGGCCCGGCGATTGGCTGCTGATGCGCAATCCGTCGCCGTACAATTTGTTCACCGATCTCTCGCCCGGGCTGTTCACGCACGTGGGGATCGTGGCGACGGAGACCGGCGCCGACGGCGTGCGGCGGTTCGTGATCGTCGACGTGCCGGAGCGCGGCGATCGCGTGCCGGCGGTCAATGTGGAGATCTATCTCGAACGGACGCTGCACTACTTCTTCTTACGCGACGGCGACGCGAAGGCCGCGGCGGCGATGGCCCGGGCCGGATCGGAAGTGATCGACAACGCGTCGCAGTTTGATCTCAACTTTCGCAGTGATCGCGTCGAGCGGCTCGCGCACAAGTCGCTCGCCGATGAAAAAGTGCATACCTATTGCGCCGGGCTCTTGTTGCTCTGTGCACTGCAAACCGATGTGCCGCGCGAGGAATACTTTCCGCTGGCCGAGAAGCAGGCCGGCGGCCGGACGGTGGAGAACGTCGCGAAGATGGGACTGTCGCTCGGGGAAGGGTTCTTGTCACCGAGCGGCGCGCTTTATTCGTCGCGATTGGAAATCGTCGGCAGGCGGGAGCCGATGTACGATCCGCGGCGCGAGGTCGAAGAGGCCGTGTTCGATCAGTTTGCCAAGCTGCTCGTCGTGCGCGAGATGCAAGCGCAAGGAGATTGGTTTGATACGCTCCGCTTAAAAACGGCCGAAGCGGCAAGGGCCAATCCTTTGTTGGCGCAGGCTTTGGCGAGTGCGGCGGGCGTAGCAGCCGAGACCGATCTCGTAGCCGCGGCTAAAGCGGCGGCCGTGGTTGAGACCTTGGACGAAGTCGCATTTGCGGCGAGCGCCGATTTTCAAGCGGCTCGCGACGCCCTGCGCAATGCGCCGCTCGCTGCCGACGCGACGGCCGACGACCGCACGCGCCGTGCCACTGCGGCACGCCGCCATGTCGGGCTCATTCAAGCGTTGCAGCAAGGCCGCATTGCCCCGCGCGAGGCCCGTCGGCAATTGGTGAGCTACTACATCCAGGCCGGCAACGCGGAGTTGGAACGCCGGTTCTTCGGCGGACGGTGATGTCTCGCCACCTCGTCGACAGGGAATTGGATCAGAGGTTGTCATGCCTGAGTTTACGTGCCATCTGTTCGTCTGTTGCAATCGGCGTGAGCCGGGGCATGCCCGCGGGTGCTGCGACCCGGAGGGCTCAGGCGCGCTGAAGGCGGCTCTGAAGGAGGCGCTTAAAAGTCGTAAGCTCGGGCCGACGGTGCGGGTCAACGAGGCCGGGTGCTTGGACCAGTGCGAATACGGCCCGACCGTGGTCGTCTACCCGCAACAGATCTGGTACGGCCGCGTGACGCCGGCCGACGTGCCGCGGATTATCGAAGAAACCGTGGTCCACGGACGGATTTTGGCCGACCTTTTGATTCCCGCCGAGTGTTTAAACACGAAAGGTCGGGTCGGGTGGGAACGCAGGCCGGGCTAAACCGTCCGAAGTTTCTTGAACCTCGCCGCCGGCCGACTTCTAATGTTTGCAGCGAGGCACTCGTCAGTTGACGAACTAGGAACTTAACGGCGGAGCAGCGGCAACATGAAGCGACTCACGATTCTCGCCCTTGCGGCGAGCTTGGCGACGGCGGCACAATTTGCAACGGTCGAGCGGACCGAGGCCCAACAGTTCAATCGGCAGCGCCCGCCGGGACAGGGTCAGAACCCCGGCATGAATCGCCAAGGGGGACAAGGAGGTCAACGCGGACCCGGCGGCAAAGGCGACGACGACGAGAACAAGATCAAGCTGCCCGACGACCCGAAGCTCTTGATGATCCACAAGAATTTCGTGGAAGCCGCCGAGAAGCTCGCCGCCGACTACGAACGGCAGAACCTGCCCGACAAGGCTCGCGATTGCTACACGGAAATTCTGCGCCTGGTGCCCACGTATTCGCCGGCCGCCGACAAGCTGAACGCGATCAAGACGAAAGAAGCGACGGCCGAGAAGAAGCTGGTCGACGTGATGGGGAGCAAAGGCTGGCAAGACACCGGCGTGACGGTCGTGGCCGGCAAGCCGCTGACGATCCGCGCCAACGGCGAGTGGGTCATGAAAATGACGTACACGCTCTCGCCCGACGGCATCGAGATTCCCAAAGAGCTTCGCGACTTCCCGCTCGGCTCGCTGGTCGGCGCGATTTCGGAGTCGGCCGACTTGAGCGAAGCCAAGGTGTTTCTCGTCGGCAAGGAAAAATCGATGGAGCCGAACGTCTCGGGCCGGCTCTACCTGCGGATGTACGACAGCAACCCCGACGACAACACGGGCCGGCTGGGCGTGATCGTCGAGGGGACGTTTAAGAAGTAGCGGCACGTGCCAGTAGTCCGTGGTCAGTGGTCAGTTGTAGAAAACTTCTGGTCCAACGGACAACGAGCAACGGACAACGGACACTGAAGCGGCATTGTCGCAACTACTTTTTCGAGTTCAATCCGCGTCTGTAGGATCATGTTGTTTCGCTTTCTCCGGCTCGGGCCCATGTGAATATGGGGCCGAGCCGGAAGCGTTTTGGAAGCGAGGAGTGCGACCATGCGAGCGTTGTCTTGGGGCGTCGGGTTGTGGATGATGCTATCCGCGGCAAGCGGTTCGGCGGCGGAACCAACGGCATCACCGCAACCGACGGCAAGTCAAAAGTCGACCGTTACCGTCGATCTCGCTGCCGAAGCCAACCGGCTGCTGCGGGAAACGGCCGTGGCGCTGCAATCGCGGTCGATCGAGCCGAGCGAAGAAGCGGCGTTCGTCGGGTTGCTGAACGTCGCCGAGGCGCTGAAGACGGCCGACAAGCCTGCGCCGTCGGATCGTGAACGGTTGCGAGCCCTGGCACGCGTCCGGCTGCGGCAGGCCGCCGAAGTGTTGGCGAAGCAGAAGCCGCGCAGTGCTTCAGATTCCAAACTGGATGCCAAACTCAAGCGGCCCGCAACGGTCGCGGAGCCGGCCGATACGACGCTCGCCCAGCAAGGCCCGGCCCAAGCCGCCGCCGGGTTGGGATTTCTGGCCGGCTCATCGTCGACGACCACGGCCTCGGGCAATGCGGCCGACGTTGAAGGGGCTCAGAACCTGATGGACGTCATCACGCGCTCGATTCAGCCGGAGACTTGGGAAGAGGCCGGCGGCAAAGGGGTCATTCGCTACTGGGCCGTCGGCCATGCGCTGGTCATTACGGCGACGAGCGACGTCCATAACGGCGTCGGCGACTTAATCGGCCAATTGCGGCGGGCGCCGTAGCCGTTCCCAGGCGACGAGCATCATGCCGGTCAGGAAGGTCGTGCCGACCCAAATCGTCGGACCGCGCAAGGCTTCTTGTTCCGTATCGAACTTGAAGCGCACATACTCGACCCCTTGATACGCCAGAAACGCCGCGGCGACCGCCACGACCAGCGGCGGCAGCGGGTACAGCGGAAGCCGATAAGTTTCGACGGCCGCTTGGTCGCGCCGGCGCAGCACGATGACGGCCAGTGCGCTGAGGATCAGAAACACGTAGAACGGCGGCGTCATGAAGATCACGAGCCGTTTGAACGCCTCGTGCGGCGCATTTCCGGCGGCCGTGCCGCCGAAGCAAAGCAGCAATCCGAGCGTCACCACGGCCTGCAAGATAAGCGATACGAGCGGCGTCCCGAACCGCGGATTCCAGCGCGCCAGCGCCGCGAACTCCGCGTGCTGCTTCCCCATGGCGTAGTAAATTCGCGCGCCGGTGAAGATCATGCCGTTGGTCGAGCCGAGCGCCGAAATACAAACCAGCACGCTGAGTGCGTGGCCGGCCCAATCGCCGAGCGCCGTCGTCACGGCTACGGGACCCCGCGCGGCCATTCCTTCCAAACCTAGCATCCGGTAACAGGCGGCGTTCAATCCGAGATATACCAGTGTCACGACGGCCGCCCCAAGCAACAGCGCGCGAAGTATATTGCGCCGCGGTTCGCGAACTTCGGCGGCGACACAGCCCATTTCGTTCCAACCGCTGTAGGCGAACAACACGAAGATCATCGCCAGCGACCAGTTCGTTTCGATCATTGGGGCGGGCTGTACATTGCCGACCTCTTGCGTGCCGAACATTCCCGCAATCGCCAACAGCGCCAGCCCTAGCACCTTGGCGGCGGTCAGCACGTTTTGCACCCGCGTGCTTTGACGAACACCCAGCATGTTGAGCGCCGAGAGCACGAGCACCGAGCCGCATGCGTAAACCAGTAGCGAGTGCGAACCGAGGGGCCTGAGTTGGGTCGCGTAATCGGCAAACACGCACGCCAGCGCGCCGATCGAGCCCGGCCGAATAATCCACAGTTGCGTCCAAGCAAAGAGAAATCCGACGCCCCGGCCGTAGGCCTTCGTGAGATAAACGAAGTCGCCCCCCTCTTCGGGAAACCGCGTGGCCAATTCGGCGTAACAGAGCGACCCGAGCAAGGCGAACAGTCCGCCGACGAGCCAGAGGCCGGCCAAGGTTCGACCGTCGGAGACGTTGCCCGCCACGAGCCCTAGAGCCTCGTAAATCCCAGAGCCGATAATGATTCCGACAATAATCGACGTGCAGTCCCACATCGACAGGCGTCGCTCGGGCAGGCCTGTCGTGCTCATTTTTCCAGAACCTTTTCCAAACCAAAACGTCTAGATAGATAGCGTCCAGGCTTTCGTCGGCGTTCACCCGACTCGCCGCGGCAACTATAATGGAAACCGTGCGGCACGGGAAACGCAGGCGGGAAGCTTGCCGGTTTCCCCGGCCGCTGCGCCGGAGCGTCGCACGCTCGGCCGCATCGCTTGTTTTCGCGCACCCCGGAGCCTAGAAACTTCGTGATGGAAATCAATCGCACGTCAGGAACCGCCGGCGAACGGGCCTTTTTGGTCACCGTTCTGCTCGACGATCAGGGAAGTTATCAAGCGGATCCGTTGGAAGAGCTGGCCGACCTCGCGGAGTCGGCGGGTGCGAAGGTCGTAGGCCGTTTGACGCAGCGTCGCCAACAGCCCGATAAGACGACTTACCTCGGCTCGGGCAAGGTCGAAGAACTTCGTCTGCAGGCCGAAGCGGCCGAGGCCGACGTCGTACTGTTCGACAACAACCTTAGCCCCGGCCAGGTGCGCAACCTGGAAAAGGCGCTCAACATCAAGGTGCTCGACCGCACCGAGCTCATTCTCGACATTTTTGCCGGACGGGCCCGCACGCACGAAGCCCGCCTGGCCGTGGAACTCGCGCAGCTGGAATACTCGCTGCCGCGTTTGAAGCGGATGTGGACCCACTTGAGCCGTATCAAGATGGGCATCGGTATGCGCGGCCCGGGCGAAAAGCAATTGGAAGTCGACCGCCGGTTGGCCGAGAAGAAGATTTACGATTTGCGAATGGAGCTGCAAAGTTTGGAGCGTCGCAAAGAGCGGCAAGTCGCCGCGCGCAGCGACCGCAAGACCGTGTCACTCTGCGGCTACACCAACGCCGGCAAGAGCACGTTGATGAACCGGCTGACCGGCAGCGACGAGTATGCGAAGGATCAACTCTTCGCCACGCTCGATACGCGCACGCGGCGCTGGCATTTGCCCGGCTGGGGGCCCGTATTGCTCAGCGATACGGTCGGTTTCATTCGCGACTTGCCTCACCAGTTGGTCGCCGGCTTCAAGGCGACGCTCGAAGAGACGCGGCAAGCCGACCTGTTGTTGCACGTGGCCGACGCGAGCAACCCGCACGCGCAGGAACAGATCGCCTCGGTCTACAAGGTGCTTGAAGAACTCGGCATCCAGGCCAAAGATACGTTGCTGGTGCTGAACAAGGTCGACGCCGTGCCCGACCGCGGCGCGCTCGACCGGCTCCTGGGACTGTATCCCAATGCCGTGCCGGTGAGTGCTCGCAGCGGGCAAGGCATTCCGAACCTTGCTCGCGCCGTGAGCGACGCCCTGAGTCGCAACTTCAACGACGTTGAGATCGAGGCCGACGTGTCGAACGGCCGCCTGATGGCGTACCTCTCGGCGCACGGCGAAGTGCTCTCGCGGCAGTTTCACGACGATCGCGTGGTGATTCATGTGCGCATTGCGCCGGAGCACCTGGGCCCTGTGGACGGAGAAACCGGCGTGACCGTGCGGCCGTATAAGCAAAACGGTCAGGCCCTGCCCGACGGCACGCGGATCGTGCCGCTGACGTCGACCGACGACGTCGACCTCGCGGAAACGGCCTAGCCGGTTACGAAAGCAAACAATGAGTCTCGCCCGCCGACGCACGCTGGACGGCGCCCGCATCGCCGTGACCGGTGCGTCGGGGGGCATCGGGCTCGCGCTGGCCGAGGAATTTGCCCGCCGCGGCGCGAAGCTGGTGCTTAACGCACGCCGCGCGGAGGCGCTCACCGCGCTTTGCAGTCGGCTCGGCGGCGACGGATGTGACACGGCGGTTGCCGTCGGCGACATCGCCGAAGAAGCAACGCGCCACAAGCTTCTCGACACGGCGAACGAGCGCTTCGGCGGCCTGGATATCCTCGTCAACAATGCGGGAGTCGGCGCGTTCGGCCGTTTCGCCGAAGCCGAACCGGCGAACCTGCGACGGATCCTCGAAGTCGACTTTTTCGCGACGGTGGAACTCACGCGAGCCGCGTTGCCTTTGCTACAGGCTTCAGCCAAGTCGGGCGAGCGACGACCGGCCGTCGTGAACATCGGTTCCATCTTGGGTCACCGCGGCATCCCGTACGCCGCCGAGTATTGCGCGGCCAAGTTTGCGGTGCGTGGGTTCACGGAGTCGATCCGTCCGGAATTCGCCAAGCTCGGCATCGACGTCCTCTTGGTCAGCCCCGGCACGACCGATACCGGCTTCTTCGACAACGTCTTGGCCATGCAAGTGAAGCTGCCGTGGCGAAAGCGCGAAGGGGGCGGCACGAAGCCCGAAGTCGTCGCTCGCGCCACGGCCGATGCTCTGGAGCGAGGCAAGCGCGAAATCATCCCCAGCTTCGGCGGCGCGGCCATGGTCCGCCTCAATCGCTGGTGCCCGGGCTTGATCGATTGGTATCTCTCGCGTTACGGCTAAAGTCCTGAATTGCATTCACTTCCGGGCGAAGGCTCCGGGCACTTTACCGGCGTCCGCAGCCGGGTTGTAATGAAAGGCCCGCCCATTGGTCTTCGTTTCCCGCCCGGAAGACGCCCTATGTATTTTCGCTCGATTGCCGGTGCCTTCGGCACGTTGTTGTTCATCTCGGCCTTCGCTTCGGCCGCCGATATCTCGTGGCCGGAGAAAAGCGGACCTACGGCCGACGGGCATGTCGCCGAGGCCGATGCCGCGGGACTTCCCACAACCTGGGACGAACCGTCGGGCAAGAACATCGCTTGGAAGATCGCGCTCGAAGGAGAAGGTCATTCGACGCCGGTCATCGGCGACGGCAAGCTCTGGTTCACCGCGGCCAACGAAGACGGCAAGCAGCAATACATCTACTGCGTGAGCGCCGACGACGGTCGCGTGATTCATCACAAGCTGCTGTTTGAGAACGAGTCGCCGGAGCCGCTCGGCAACCCGATCAATAGCTACGCCTCGCCGTCGTGCGTGCTGGAGGCTGATGCGCTGTATGTCCACTTCGGCACCTACGGCACGGCTCGGCTCGATCCAAAGACCGCCGACATCGTTTGGCAACGCCGCGACATCAACGTCCGCCACTACCGAGGGCCGGGTTCGTCACCGGTCGTATTCGAGAACCTGTTGATTCTCACGTTCGACGGCATCGATCGGCAGTTTATCACGGCACTCGATAAAACGACCGGCAAGACCGTGTGGGAAACGCCCCGCTCGCACGACTACAAAGACCTCAACGAACAGGGCAAGCCGAAAGGCGACGGCGACTACCGCAAGGCGTACCACACGCCGACGGTCGCGGCCGTCGCCGGTCGGCCGGTACTGTTCTCCGTCGCCTCGAAGGCCGCGTTCGGATTAGATCCCTACACCGGCAAAGAGCTTTGGGTCATGGAACATGAGAACATGAACGCCGCCCCGCGGACGCTGTTTCTGCCCGGCATGGCGATCATCAACTCCGGCAGCGAGCGGGCCAACCTGTACGGCGTGAAAATGGACGAATCGACGCAGGGCAACATCACCGAGTCGCACAAACTTTGGCATCGCAAAAAGGCCAACGCCGCGCTCTCGTCGCCCGTGCTCATCGGCGAGCGATTATTCTTCATCACCAATCAGGGCGTCTGCTACAGCGTGGACGGCCGCAGTGGCGAAGAGATCTACGCCCAGCGGATCGGCGGCGCGTTTTGCGCCTCGCCGATCGTCGCCGGCAACCTGATTTACTTCACTGACGAAGCCGGCGTGACGACCGTCGTCCGCGCGGCCTCCGAGTTTGAAGAGGTCGCCGTCAATCATCTCGACGACGGCATGCGAGCCTCGCCGGCCGCGGCCAAAGGTGCGATCTACATGCGCACGTTCAAACATCTCTACAAGATCGCGGAGAAAAAGTAACGGCTGGTGACAACTCCTCTCCCGGAGGGAGAAGGCTTCAGCGCGAAACGTCGCTCCGCTCCCAGGCCTCGATCGCTACGAGTAGCCGGGTGCGAATTTCATTAACCTTCGCGGTCGACGTAATCTTCTTTCCCTTGCGGTCAGTCACGTAGAACACGTCGACGACCTGGTCGACGTACGTGCCGATCTTGGCGACCGCGACGTTCAATTCCAGTTCGTAGAGCGTGCGCGTGATGGCGTAGAGTAGCCCGCGCCGGTCGGCCGCGAAGATGTCGAGCACCGTGTAGGCGTCGCTCGTGGCGTTGTCGGCGTTCACGCGCGTGGGCAGCGTCGGCACGGCCACGGCACGGCGCTGCGACTTGCCGCCCCACGTTTTGCGAAAGGCCGGCCGCTTCGATTGCCGATGGTCGAGCGCCTTGGTAAGCGCCCGGCAAACGTCGTCGACCCGCGACGGCGCGGGCTCGCCCGAGTAGTCGGGATCGGAAACCCAAAACCGGTCGACGATCAAACCGCCGGAAAGCGTGTTGATTTCGGCCGAGAGAATCTGCAAACCTTCGGCCGATATCGCTCCGGTAAGGCGATGAAACACGCCCGGTGCGATGTCTTCGTAAGTGCCGATCCAATATTCCGTGGCGCTCGTCTCCGGTGAATAACGTCCTTCGGCGACGACGTCCTGTCGCCCCAAGCCCTTGAGTTTGCCCAAGTCGGCGGCGACCTGCTCCGGCCGGTTGCCGTAGAGATAGCTCGCCGGAAGTTCGTCGAGATGCCGCTGATACCACGGGTCGAGCGACGCATCGTGGGCGACGGTCTTCGCCTGCCCGGACGCGGCGACAAGCGCATCGCGGACCAATTTTCGACGTTCGGCCAGTGCGGCGCGCGACGCCTGATCAGGATCTTCGCTCGTCAAACGCCGCCGCGTGCGGCGATACAAATCTGTCAGCACTTCCGATTTCCACGCGTTGAGCGTGCCGGGCCCGACGGCCGCCGTGTCGCAGCAGGTAAGCACGTACAACATCTGCAATGTTTCCGCCGAGCCGACGTCGACGGCGAACTTCGTGATGAGTTGCTCGTCGCTCGTGTCGCGGCGAAACGCCAAGTGCGACATCACCAGATGCTTATGCACGAGAAACTTGAGCGTCTCGGCGTCGGCCTCGTCGAGCCCGAGCCGCGGCGCCATTTCCGTGGCGATCCGCAGGCCGACGTCGCTGTGGTCTTCGACGTATCCCTTTCCCAAATCGTGCAGCAGCAGGGCCAAATGCAACAGCCACTTGCGCTTCAGCCCACGATATGCGACGCCGAGCGCTCCTTGATCGCCGACCAGCGACGTCGCCTGCTCCACCGCGCGGAGCGTATGTTCGTCGACCGTGAACTTGTGATACTCGTTGAACTGCAGCAAGCAGCGGGCATGCGCGAAGTCGGGAAGTACCCGTTCCAGAGCGCCCGTGTCGTGCAGCAATCGCAAAAGTTCGCCGAGCCGCGCCGGACTGTTGAGCATCGACAGGAATCTTTTCGCGGCCTGCGGGCTCACGCCTTCCGGCAATTTTGGCACCGCCGCCCGAATGGCTTCCTGCGTCTCGCGATCGATCGGCTTGTCGTAGAGGTTCGACAAGTCGCAGAGCCGGAGGATTTCTTCGAGGCTCGATTGCAACTTAGCGAACGATCGCGGCAGCAAGCCGATGCTCGTCGGGCCGACGCGAAAGTCGCCCTCGAAGCGATGCGAGACGAGGGGACTCAAGATCCGG
The DNA here is from genome assembly GCA_017303535.1 of Planctomycetota bacterium. Taxonomy (GTDB): domain Bacteria; phylum Planctomycetota; class Planctomycetia; order Pirellulales; family PNKZ01; genus PNKZ01. Next base: position 14,964 of record JAFLCO010000022.1, on the reverse strand, counting down.
CCGATCATCGCCCGCGGGCGTGCGGCCTCGGCGAATCGCTTGGCGATGCCGCTTACGCGACTCGTCAATTTAAAGTAGTGCTGCATGAAGCGCTCGACCGGCAGCAGTCCCGCGCTCCCTTCGTAGCCCATCACCTCGGCGAGCCGCAGTTGCTCGGCTTTATCGAGCAAGTCGTTGCCTTTGCCGGCGTGGAAGTGCATCTCGTTGCGCAGGTGCAAGAGGAATTCCCACGCCTGCACGAGCGCCTCGTGATCGTCGCGCTCCAGCGCGCCGACGAGCTTCAACCCATCAGGTTCCGCGACGCCGTGCTGCAAGAAGCCGATCCAGCGGACGAACTGAATATCGCGCAGACCGCCGCTGGAGCGCTTAAGGTTCGGCTCCAACAAGTAGACCGTTTCGCCGTATTGATTTCGTTCGTCCCCCCTGGCCTGTTCGATCAGGCGGACCAGCGCCGCCGCGCGGCGCATGAACTCTTTGCGAAACCGGCGCTGAAAGTATTCGAACAGTTCCACGTTGCCGACGAGCAGCCGGGCTTCAATCAGCGAAGTGCAAATGGTCGCATCGCCGCGGGCCGCTTGGCAAGCCTGCGACGCCGTACGGACGGAGAGCCCGAGCTGAAATCCGACGTCGAATACGTCGCGCAGCAGCCGCTCGGCAAGCTTCGACGTGCGGTCTTCGGCGGCTTGCGTCGGCGCGTGCAACAGCATCAGGTCGACGTCGCTATACGGCGCCAAGTCGCCGCGGCCGGTGCCGCCGACCGCCACGACGGCGCACACCGATTCCAGGCCTTGCGGACCTTCTTCCTTCAGGTCGGCCAGCGCCGCGCGATAGAGTTCGAGGATCAGGCCGTCGTAGAGTTCGGTCATGGCCCGACAGGTTTGAATGCCGGGAGCCCCCTTATCGTGACGAGCCTTGATGCGCTCGCGCCCTTCGACGAGGCGACGCTTCACGTCGAGAATCAGCGGACGTAGGCCGGGTGCGGAACTCATGCGATGTCCGACCGCGCAGGCCGGTAAGAATTCAAGATCTTGCGAATGTCGTCTCCGCGGCGCCGCCCGCACCGCGAAGCCTCGCAGTATCACGAAAGCGGGCCGTTTCCGCTACCGCAGAACACGCTCGGCCTGTTCAAAAGCCGGCGGCCGGCTACAGTGGTTGGGCCGCCGTTTTTGCTCGTTAAGCCGTTGCGAATCCCGAGAATGTTGATGTCGCCGACGCTCGTCGAAGTCCGCGGATTGACGAAGCGCTACGGCTCGCTGGCCGCGCTCGACGATTGCTGCTTCGAACTGCGACCCGGCGAGATCGTCGGGTTGCTCGGGCCCAACGGCGCCGGGAAGACGACGCTCTTGCGGCTGCTCATGGGCTATCTGACGCCGACCTCGGGCCAAGCGACGATCGCAGGCTTGGATTGTCGTGCTGAGTCGGTCGCCGTGCACGAGCGCGTCGCTTATCTGCCGGGCGACGCTCGGCTCTTTCCTCATTTTACCGGTCACGACATCCTGCGGTTTTTCGCAGGGTTGCGCGATGCCGGCTATAACGACCGTGCGGCGCGGCTGGCCCGGCGGTTGGACTTGGATTTGTCGCGCCGCGTGCGTGCCATGTCGACCGGGATGCGGCAGAAGCTGGCCTTGGCCTCGGTCTTGGCCGTAGACGCCCCGCTTGTGATCCTCGACGAGCCGACCGCGAATCTCGATCCGACCGTGCGCGGCGAGGTGGTCGCGCTGGTCCGCGAAGCACGCGACGCCGGGCGTGCCGTACTCTTCTCGTCGCACGTGCTTGATGAAGTCGAAAAGGCCTGCGACCGTGTGTTGGTGCTGCGCGCCGGAAAGCTTGTGCATGAACAAGACATGCACGCCTTGCGACGGCAGCACCGGATCGTCGCTCAGTGGAACGGGCCGCCGCCGGAGTTGCCGCGCGAACTGGCCACGGATATGGACATGACAGTGCGCGGCGATGAACTTGTGATCGTAGCCGGGTGCGCGCTCGGGCCGCTGTTATCGTGGCTGGCGACCTTGCAAACCGACGAACTGCGCATCGAGCCGGTCGGGCTGGCGGCGATTTACGAGCGATTTCATCCTCCGGAAGTGTGGCGCGCCGAGTTGCCGCGGGAGGCCAGCGTATGAACAGCTCTCCGCAATTGCTTGCTTCGGCGAAGAACGACGTGGGCCCGTTGCCCCGGGCCTTGTGGTGGAAGGCTTGGGCCGAATCGCGCGGATTGTTGGCGGCGCTCGTCGGTACGGCGGCCTTGTTTCAGGTGATCTACGTCTGGATGTCGAGCCAAGTCGAGCTGGGCGCACTGGAAGTGTTTCTGCAGACGTTGCCGAAGTCGTTCGAAAAAATGCTCGGCATCCCGCTGGCTTCCTTGGCGACCCCGACCGGCCGGCTGGCTATGGCGTATGTTCATCCCGTGACGATTTTCGTTTGCGTCGCGTGGAGTATCGCGCGCGGATCGGATTGCGTGAGCGGCGAGATCGGTCGCGGGTCGATGGAGTTGTTGCTGGCCCAGCCTGTGCGGCGGTGGGCGATCGTCGTCACGCACGCAGTCGTCAATAACGTGTGCGGCTTGCTGTTGGCGGTCGTGTCGTGGCTCGGCACTTGGTTCGGCGTGTGGCTGATGGGTTATTCGGGCCGTGTGAATCCGCTGGATTTTGGGCCGTCGGCGTTGAGTCTTGCCGGGTTCCTATTCTTTCTCACCGCCGCAACGACGCTCGCTTCGGCTTGCGGCAGCGATCGCCGGCACACCGTCGGCTGGATGTGCGGGTTCTATTTGTTCCAGTTGTTGCTGAAGCTCGTTGCTCGCGCGGTCGAGAGCTTCTCATGGCTCGGCTACGGCTCGTTTCTCTCGGCCTTCGAACCGGAAGTGCTCGGCATTCGGCCGGAAACCGCGTTGCGCGACATGGCCGTGAACAACGGCATCTTGCTCGCGGCCGGGCTCTTGTGCTACGCCGCGGCCGTTGTCGTTTTCGCAAAACGAGACTTGCCCGCCCCGCTCTAAGGTACCCGTCGGCTTTGCTCACGGGTGCCACTGGTGGCTTGTCCACCAGTGCTCGTTTGACGTCATAATAGGCACTGGTGGGCAAGCCACCAGTGGCACCCCGTGCAGCCTGTCCTTAAGGAGCCTTTCGACTCTTCTCGACCGCTTCCGCCGCCGCCTTCATCATGCGCTCTTCGACGTCGACGGAAAACGGCCCGGGAAAGCGGCCGAAGAGCATCGCTCCGCCGGCTTCGTAACCACCTTCGAGCAACACGCGCTTCGAAGGAATGTACGCAAACACGTCGTTCGAGTAACCGGCGGGCCAGACGATTCGCTTGCCGCCGCCGAAGTCTTGCCGTGCGCGAATCGCGAAATCGACGACGGTCTCGCCCGGAAAGGCGACGATCGTCAAGTCGTCGCCAAATTGCACGGCCTGCAGCGGCGCGTCGTACCGCGTTTCAATCTTGCCCGTGTCGGCGAGTTCTTTGAGCAACCTTGTCGCGTGCCGAGCTTCGTACTCGTTCGGGCTCTTCGTTTGCCGCTCCAAGATTTCCTTCGGCGGCGGCGGGGCAAATTCGAGCGGGGCAAACGTCAGCGCGGCGTTCAATGGCCCGCTCAGTTCGCGAACCGGCGTCGACTCCAACGCCGCCTCGACTGCTACGCCCAGCGACTTACCGTGCTGCCGGGCATATTCCAGTTCGCGCCGCGGGTATGGGTTCTGATCGCCGCCGCAGCCCATGAAGAAATGAGCCGTGGTACCAGGGTGTTTCTCTTCGAGATATTGCTGAGCGTAGCCGGCGTAGTCGCCGCAGAATTGTTGAAAGCCGAGCGTTGTGTTGTGGCATGCGTAGCCGAAGAGCACGGTGCGGAGTTTGCCGTCCTCGCCGTCGACCTTCAGCACCGGCACGATGTGGTCGACGGGGCCTTCGCTCCACGGTGCGTTCTTGTAACCGGAGTCCGACGGCGTTCGCCGATTCATCGCAAAAGCGCATCGAGCCTGAACGTAGCTCACCTTAGCCGGCGCGAGATTCTTCAATGCCTCGCCGACCAGCGCGATCCACTGCTTCTCCAAACGCTCGGCGTATTCGGCCCCTTGTCGCACGCGTTCGTCGGAAAGTGCGAGCGTTTCTTTCTTATAGCGGCGAAACTCCGGTCCGCAGTGCGTGTGCGAAGCGTTGAGCACCAGTCGCTCCGGAGGAAGTTTGTACTGGCGCTGGCATTCGGCGGCGACGGCCTCCCGCAAGTCGCGCGGAATGCCGATCAGATCGCAGGTGACGATCACGACCCGCCGACCGGCGTCGTCTTCCAAGGCCAAGGCCTTGCAGTACAGATCGAGGGCGACGCCCTCGGACGGCTTCTTGCGCGCCGCGTAGCCGGCCATCCACATCGGTTCCGTCGGCGTCACCTTCACGACGGCCGTGCCGGCCTTCCAAACAGCGGCTTGCGACGAAGCCGGAGCAGCGACAAGTAGCAGTAAAGCACAGGTGAGAACGCATCGAAGAGGCGACATGATGAGACTCGTGGGATTCCGCAACGGCAGGATGTCAGGGCAGGTTACGACCTGTGAACCCGAGATTATCGCCGCACACCCGGGGCGATCAATCAATATATTTTCATCGCCGCACTCACCGCCGTTCGTGCGCCTAATCAGCGCGCATGCAACTCATTCGGAGCGGGCTTCACCGAACGGAATAGCCCGCACTTCAGGCCGGCGAGCGAAAGCTCCATTTGCCGCCGCAGCGGAGGGACCATCGTCATCAGCGGCAGGGCCCTGTCGCGGCCCCAACCGAGCCATGAAGAGTCGCTCTGAAAAAACGGCGACAGAATCCATGACAGGCCGGAATAAAACCTCACGCGCCCGCGCGTCTGCGCCACGTACTGCTGAAAAGCGTCGGCGAGCGTCGGCGAAGTTTCCAAATTCGCCGCCAGCGTTTCCGCGTCGACCAAACCGAGGTTCGCCCCTTGTCCTAGGTGCGGGCTCATCGCATGGGCCGCATCGCCGACGAGCACGGTACGCGAGCCAAACAAGCGACGCGGGGCCGCATGTCCGTAACGAGCTATCGCCGCTTGGTCGAAGCTGCGAAATTCGATGAACACTTCTTCGGCTTCGGGACAGAGAGCCAGCACGTCGTCGCGAAAGTCGGCGAACGACGATTGCCGCAATTCGTCGAACCCGTCGGTTCGCATGCCCCAAAACAGCGTCGCCCGCGCGTTGCCGATCGGCAGCACTCCGCACAGCCGGCGGGTACCGTCAACCGTTTGATGCAGATAGCCGCGCACTTGAGTACAGGGCCCGACGGCCCACAGCGCACCGTATGCGTACGGCCGCGATCGCGATTGCACGTCGATCCTTTGCCGAAGCTTCGAGCGTGAACCGTCGCAACAGGCGGCCATGTCGAACGGTCCGTGCTTACGACCGGCCGCGTCGACGAGTTCGACGCCGGTGTCCGACTCAGTGAAATCCGCAACTTCACAACCGCTGTGAATCTCGACGCCGGACGCGATTAACGCTTTGTGCAACAACTCGAAGAGCACGCCCCGATGGACGCCGTACGCGGCGGCGTCGGGCAGAGCGCCGTCGTACCGCAAACGCACAAGTGTGCGACCGCAGCACCGCACGGCATGGAGCATCTCGATCCGTTCGCTGCGCTCGCATACCTTTTCGAGCAGACCGAGCCGGTGAAGCACCGCCTGACCGGAGGGTTGTAGCAAGATCCCCGCGCCGACGGGCCCGAGCTTCGGTGCGCGTTCGAAGAGCGTTACACGCCGACCGGCCCGCGCGAGTAGCAACGCCAAAGCTCCGCCCGCCGGGCCGAAACCGACGATGGCGACGCGTTCCGCGAGCAGGCGAGCCATAGAGTTACCCGATTGAACGTGTTCGTGTACGTGCTCGCGACTCGCATCGAATACCAGTGATGCGGCCGCACACGCCGCGTCGCTTGCCCCGGCAGGCCGCTTGGTTTAGTATCAAGGCGTCCGTCCCACCGCTTGCTTCCCGCCTCAGCCCGCATATTCTCGCCATGGTTAACTGCACGCACGGCCTGCGCCGGCAAACCATCGTGCAATCGATCTTGCACGGCATCTTCGCAGGTCGTTATCACTCGGGCCAGCGTTTGGTCGTCCAGAAACTGGCCGACGAGTTCGGCGTGAGTCCAACGCCGATTCGCGAGGCTTTGGTCGAGCTTTCCGGCATCGGCATCGTCGATTTGTTGCCGAATCGCGGGGCCGTCGTACGGAGCGTTACGCGCAACGACGTCGCCGAACTTTGCCAAATTCGCCGCGTGCTCGAATCGGAAGCAGCCCGCTGCGCGGCCGAACAGGTCGATCGGGTCGAGCTGGAATCGCTGCTCATCGAATTGCGGCGGCTTGTGAAACTCGGCCAGTCGAAATCCATCGACGGCGTGCCGTTCATTGAACAGACCCGTGCTGCGGACTCGCGGCTGCATGATCTGATTGCGCATTGCTGCGGCAGCCGACGGTTGGCCGAAGCGATCGGTCAGTTCAAGCTGCTGTTCCGTGCGTTTCGCGACGTCGGCTATGCCCGCTTTGAAGAACGCAACGACTTCACGCGGATGGCGGAAGAGAACGAAGAGCATCTGGCGATCGCCGAATCGCTTGAGGCCGGCGACGGCAAAGCGGCCTCGAAGGCGATGTCGAAACATATCGACGCCGCGGTCAAGCACTGGGGGCAGCTCATCGTCGATGCGCTGACCGAGCCGAAATCGCGACGACGACGACCACCCGCTCCGCAACCGAAGCAACTCCCTTAAGCAAGGGTGCCGTCTACGGTTTCAAGCCTATGCTTCACTCCATTGAAATCGTCGGCGATGGGGTCGGGCCGCATTTGCTGATCACCGCGGGCGTACACGGCGACGAATACGAGCCGATGGTCGCTTGTCGCGAATTGGCCAAGTATTTCACCGCCGGACGTTCGCAACTGCGCGGCCGGGTGACGATCGTACCGTGCGTCAATATCGCGGCATTCGAGCGCGGCACTCGAACGGCGGACGACGGCCTCGACTTGGCTCGCACCTGCCCGGGCAAAAGCGACGGCAAACCGACGGAGCAAGTCGCTCATGCGCTGAGCGAATTGATTCGGGCCGCCGATCTTTACATCGATCTTCACACCGGCGGCGTCGCGTATCGAATCTTTCCGCTCGCCGGATATGTACTGCACCGTGACGAGAAAGTATTGGAACGGCAGCGGCGCATGGCGCAGGCCTTCAACCTGCCGCTCATTTGGGGCACTGCGCCGAACTTGAACGGTCGCAGCTTGAGCGTGGCCCGCGACGCCGGCGTGCCGGCCATTTACGCCGAATACCTCGGCGGCTCGGATTGCACGGTCGAAGGCGTTCGAGACTATATCGACGGCTGTCTCAACGTCGCGGCCGAGTTCGACATGCTCGATCGGATGCGTCCGACGAACCGTGTGCAGTATGTGAAAGAAGACCCTCGCGACAATTCCGGGTTCTTGCAGTTGGGGCATCCGTCGCCGCTCACCGGGATTTTTGAAGCGTCGGTCAAGCTCGGCGACCATGTCATGACGGGCGGCCGTTTGGGGACCGTGACGACCGTCGGCGGCGACGAACAGGCGGAAGTCGTCGCAGGCGCGACGGGCCTCGTCATCATGCTGCCGGGATTGCCGAAGGTGCTGAAAGACCAGGCCACGGCGATGGTCGTCGAAGTCGAGTAGACTTCGCGAATTCTTGCGGGAACGCCGGGAAATACTCGGCCGGCCGCCGTTGTGCGGCACGCGTACAATTCTCCGCGGGCTTCGGCCTTCTTTGGTCGCACGGCTCGCATGGACGAACTTGCCGCAATGCCCGCGGCCGCCTCGCAAGGAACCGCCCCGATGACGCTCATTCGTTCGAAGCGCGACCACGATCAGGCCGGACAGGACCTTCCCGCCAAGGCCGAATCGATCGGCGACTATCTGATTCGTCGCCTGCAAGACTACGGCGTCCACGACGTGTTCGGCATCCCGGGCGACTACGTGCTCGGTTTCTATTCGATGCTCGAGCATTCGCCGATTCGCGTGATCGGCTGCTGCAAGGAAGACCACGCCGGCTTTGCGGCCGACGCGTATGCGCGCATCAACGGACTCGGCGTCGTTTGCGTGACTTACTGCGTCGGCGGGTTGAGCCTGACGAACTCGATCGCCGGCGCGTATGCCGAAAAATCGCCCGTGGTCGTGATCTCCGGTTCGCCGGGCCTCAGCGAACGGCCCAACAATCCGCTGCTGCATCACAAGGTGCGCGACTTCCGCACGCAGTATGAAGTGTTTGAAAAAATCTGCGTGGCGTGCGCGGAGTTGAACGATCCACACACCGCCTGCCGCGAGATTGACCGCGTGCTCGACGCGGCCGTGCGGTATAAACGGCCGGTCTATATCGAACTGCCGCGCGATATGGTGAAGGTCGTGCCGCCGCAGGCGCCGGCGTATCGCAAGGCCGAGCCGGTCAGCAACCCGGAAGCGTTGGCCGAGGCGGTCGCCGAGACAAAGCGGTTGCTCGCCGAAGCTAAGCGGCCGATCATCATCGCGGGCGTCGAGATTCACCGCTTCGCTCTGCAGGACCAATTGATCGCGCTCGCCGAAGCGACGCAGATTCCGATCGCCGCGACGATCTTGGGAAAGAGCGTCGTCTCAGAAAAGCATCCGCTTTACGTCGGGTTGTATGAAGGGGCGATGGGGCTCGACGAGGTGACTAAGTACGTAGAGGAGAGCGACCTCACGCTCTTGCTCGGCGCGTTCATGACGGACATCAACCTCGGGATCAATACGGCCAATCTCGACCCGGGCAAGTGCGTGTACGCCACGAGCGAGCAACTGCGGATTCGGCACCATCATTTTCATGACGTGCTATTAGACGACTTTCTGCGGGAACTGACCGCCGCAAAGCCGCACACCGCGGTGCGGCCGGTACTTAAGAAACCGAAGGCCGCGGCCGCGCCGTTCGTGTTGCAGCCGGATGCGCCGCTGACGATCGCCCGGCTGATCGCCCGGCTCGACGAATCGCTCGACTCCGACACGATCGTCATCAGCGACGTCGGCGATTCGCTCTTTTCCACGACCGAACTCACCATGCACGGTCGGACGGAGTACATCGGGCCGGCATATTACACGTCGATGGGGTTTGCCGTACCGGCCAGCTTAGGCGCTTCCGTGGCCCGACCGAACGAGCGGACCATCGCGGTGGTCGGCGACGGCGCGTTTCAGATGACCGGTCAGGAACTTTCGACGTTGATTCGCCACAAGTTCCACCACATCTGCATCGTGCTCGACAACAAGGGCTACGGCACCGAGCGGTTTCTGCATCCGGGCGACTTCAACGAAATCAACCCGTGGCAATACCACAAGCTGCCGGAAGTGTACGGCGGCGGCAAGGGATACGAGGTGCGCACCGAAGGGGAGTTCGACGCAGCCCTCAAAGCGGCGTGGAACGACCATGGTGTGAGCCTGATCCAAGCGCACCTTTCGGTGACGGATAAGAGCCAAGCGCTCGGACGTTTGGCCGAGCGCTTGAGCAAGAAGATCACCGGGTAAACGCAAAACACAGAACTCAAAACGCAAAACGGCTTGGTTCGGCCGTTTTGCCTTTTGCGTTCCGACTTTTAAGCTTATTCCACGCCTTGGAAGGCGGCTTGGAGAACGTCGCGGCAGCGTTGCGGCAGCAGGCGATAGAACCGTTGCTTGCCGTCGCGGCGGGCCGCCAACACGCCGGCTTCCCGCAACCGCGACAGGTGGTGGCTCACCGCCGGTTGGCTTTGGCCGAGCCGCTGGCAAAGCGCGCCCACGTGCAACTCTTCGTGGCGCGAAAGATGATAGAGAATTCGCAGTCGGGTGCGATCGGCCATCAGGCCGAACATCGTGGCCCAACCTTCGAGCGATTCGCGGTCGCCGGCAAGCGCGGCAACGGTTTCCGGCGTGACTTGTTGAACAGGGTCGGCGAAATCGATCATCGGAATCTTCCTTTCGAGCGAGGCGGGAACGCGATCGGGGAGTGTGATCGCGCCGAGGGGAAGGAGGGAGTTTTCAAACTTTGCAACCGGGAACTTCAGTCATTTAGCCCCGGAGCTTGTCTCCGGGCTCTTCGACGTCGAACAGTCGATCGATGCGGACTTTCTCATCGGCGCCCATTCGCCCGGAGGCAAGCTCCGGGGCTAAATGGGGCTTTTGCAAGTTCGTCGTCGATCACAAACGCAAACAAACGTTACGCGAACAGCTTCGCAACGGCTTGCGCCTTCACGAGTTCGCGCGGTTGGTTCAAGTGGTTGTAGACGATCGTTTCCGGGTCGATCCCCACGCTGTGGTAAATCGAAGCCAGGAGTTCGCCCGGGTGAACGGCGTCTTCAAGCGGCGCGCTGGCCGTCTTGTCGCTCTTGCCGTGGACATAGCCGCGCTTGGTTCCTGCGCCGGCGACGATCGACGTGAAGCAGTACGGCCAGTGGTCGCGGCCGTCCGCGCTATTACCGTTGCCGCTGGTGCTCACGCCCTTCTGCGGCGAACGACCGAACTCGCCGACCGCCACGACGAGCGTCTCGTCGAGCAAGCCGCGCTCGTCCAAGTCGGCGATGAAGGCGGAGAGGCCGCCGTCGAGCATCGGGCCCGAGCGTTGCTTCATGCGATCAGTGAGGCCGACGTGATGGTCCCACGAGTGATTGTCGGAATTGGCGACCTTCGGCCAAATGACTTCCACCACGCGCGTGCCGGCTTCCACAAGGCGGCGAGCCAAGAGCAGGCTCTGGCCGAACGTGTTGCGCCCGTAGCGGTCGCGGGTCTTCGGATCTTCGCGGCCGATGTCGAACGCTTCGCGTGCCCGACCGGAGATCACCAGGTTCAAGGCCCGATCGTAATATTCATCGAGCTTGTAATCTTCGACGGCTTTATCAATGTCGGGCATGCCCGCGTCGATCATTTCGCGTAGCTTGGCGCGGCGCTCGAGCCGCGAGGCGAACACTTCCGGCCGCAGCTTGAGGTCGTCGACGCGGATCTTTTCCATCTTGGCCATATCCATGTCGTCGCCGTCGGGATACAGCGTGTACGGATCGTAGTCGCGGCCGAGGAACCCGGCGGTGCCGGCCTTGCCGACGACGTTGCTCTCTTGCAACGGACGGGGCAGCATGACGAACGGCAGCATCGGCACTTCGCTCGGCTTCAGGCGCACGATGTTCGAGCCGAAGTTCGGGAAGTCCTTCGCGTTCGGCGGTTCGAGCTGGCCCGATGGGCTGACCTTGTCGGTCGTGTAGCCGGTCATCATCTGATAGATGGCGGCCGTATGGTTGAAGAGGCCGACGGGCGTGTAACCCATCGAGCGGATCATCGTGAACTTGTCGTTCACCTGCGCGAGCTTCGGCAGGATTTCCGTAAACTGCACGCCGGGGATCTTCGTGGGGATGCTCTTGAACGCGCTGCGGACTTTGTCCGGCACGTTCTCCTTCGGATCCCAGAGGTCGATGTGGCTCGGCCCGCCTTGGAGGTAGACCATGACGACGCTCTTCGCCTTGCCCCAGCCCGGTCCGCCTTTAATGTTGGCGGCAGCGCTTGCGGCTTGCATGCGAAACATGGAACCAAGCGTGAGCCCGAACAAGCCGCTGCCGCCGACGCGCAGCACGGCCCGACGCGACATGCCGAGATGCGAATCGCACAAGTCTTTCCCTTCACGGCCGGGTACGACGAGCATGGGAATCCTCCTGAGACGAAAGGTGACTTCTTAAATGGGGAATTCGGAATGGGGAGTGGGGAATGAAGAGGAAAAGAAACGCCTAGTTTCAATCATTCCCCATTCACCATTCCGCCTTCCCCATTTCTCTTAATGGTTAAACAAGAACGCCGGGCTATTCATCAGCGCCCAGGCTAAGTCCTGGACGACCGTCAGACGCTTATCGGCGGTTTGTTGTTGGCTTTGTTCGAAATCGGTGCGGAGTTGGGCCAGGGTGCGATCGAGCGGCACCGGTTGTTCGGCCGTCGTCACCGCGGACTTGAGCGCAACGAGTTGCGGATCGACCGGAAGCGGCAACCGTGCGGTCCAGAGGGCCGTTTGCTGCTTGTCGAATTCCGGGCTCGTGAACCGCTGATAGGCGTCGACGACGTCCATCTGCGCGGCCGTTCGCTTCTCGGCGGGCACACGAAGCGCTGCGGCGACGTCGGCCGGCAAGCCGAAGCTGAGCGGCTTCGCGGCATCGGTGACCCACAAGCGGAACTTGCCGATGACGAAGCCTTGGCGGAAGACCTGAGCCAGGTCGAGCTTGAGTTCCACGCCTTCCTTGTCGGCGACCGGCTTGGCCAGTTGGAACACGGCCCGATGCACGCCCGGCTTGCCGCCGATCGCCCAGCCGTTGGAGTCGCCTTGTTGGCGCTTGCCGTCGATGGCGGTCTTCACGTCGAACTTGTCTTGCGAATAGTCGGCGATCGCATCGCTAAATCTTTGTGCGACCGGCGCCCGACGGGCCTTCTTCGACCGGCTGGCGGCGTCGGCCAAGATGATTTCGCTCAACACGAAGTTGCGGCCGCTCAGGCCGGGCCCGAAACCGGGAAGGCGTTCGTCCGGCAGTACTTCGAGCATGATCGCGGTGACGTTGGTGAGTGCCGTTTCGCCGGTCAGGCTGAACGTCGGCTGCGCGTTGCCGTCGACCGTGAAGACGGTCGTGCCGTCGTTCTCGATCGCCAAATTCACGGGGCTCGAGGCCTTGGCGGTCGCTTCGGTGATCTTCAGCGGCTGCCAGAGCACCGTGTCGTCTTTCAAGCCGAGGCTCTTTTCCCAGGCTTCTTGCGACCGCGGCAGGCGACGCTGCGCCAAGGCCAGCGCCGCTTCGTTCTTGGCGATCGCCTCCAGCCGGGCCTTTTCGGCGGCGGCGACCTTCGGAGCTTGCGCCTTCTCATAATCGGCCAGCGCCAGCTTGGCGGCGGCGATCGCGGCGATGCGCTCCCCTTCGAGCTTTGCGGATATCGGCTTCCAGTACGCTTCGCGCTCGGCGAGCTGCTTCGAAAGCTCCGCGTGGTCGGCGTCGATCTCGGCCATCGTCTTCTTGGCCACTTCAATTTCCTGCGGCGTCGCATGACGATTAAGCACGCGGAGGAACAGGCCGTCGACGAGCTTAGCGTCGTCCTTCTCGGTCGAGGTCAGCTTCGACAGCGCGTTTTGCGGGTTGCTGATCGCGTCCGACAACGTCGGGCCGGAGATCATCGCCATCACCGGGCCGAGCGCCATGCCGCCGGTTCGTTCGCATTCGCAAGCGCTTTCACGCGGCGGACGACCGAACGTTTGCAGGAAGCCGCCTCCCATGGCGGAGCTGATGTCGGCGAGTTGGGCAGCCCGAGTACCGTCGGGATAGCCGGGGAACTTCGACACGGTGCCGGTCGCACGATGGATCGCGTCGTAGAGCACTTCGGCCGGCAACCGGCGGGCGATCGCATGCGAGTAGTTCGTCTTGTCGTCGGCGTTCCACTGGTTCGACTTCACTGACAACTGATACGTGCGCGACTTGCAGATCTCGGCCATCAGAGCGCGAGCGTTGAAGCCGTCTTTGATAAATTGTTCCGTGAGATATTCGATCAGCTCGGGGTTCGTCGGCGGGTTGCCGGCGCGAATGTCATCGATCGGCTCCATAATGCCGACACCGAACAGGTAACCCCAAATACGGTTGACGTAGCTCTTGGCGAAGTACTGATTGTCCGGCGACGTCATCCACGCGGCCAATTGCTGGCGGCGCGTCGCCTTTTCCGATGAGGCGTACTCCGCCGGGAACGGGAACTTCGGCGCGGTTTCCTGGCCGGTGCGGTCGTGCTTGATCTCACCCTTCGGTTGATCAAACACGATCTCATACATCGGCTTGCCCCCTTCGACGGCCGTGCCGCCGAGCAAGGCTCCCTTGGCATTCGGATCGGCCTTCAAGCCGACTTGCGCGAAGTACGCGGCCGTCTCGTAATACTGGTCCTGCGTCCAACGCTCGAACGGATGGTCGTGGCACTTGTTGCAGTTGAACCGCACCGCGAGGAACAGGTGCGTCGTATTCTCCATCGTGTTCGCCGGGTCGCGCAGAATCTTGTAATACGACGCGGCGGGGTTCTCCTTGTTCGAACCGTCGGCCGTGAGAATCTTGCGGGCAAATTGATCGTACGGCGTATTGTCGGCCACTTCCTTGCGAATCCAATCGCGCAGTAGCTTGGCACCGTCGGCGCCGAGGAACTTCGGATTCACCTGCAGCAAGTCGGCCCACTTGTTCGTCCAATGATCGACGAACGAGTCGCTGCCGATCAGCTTGTCGACCAAGGCATCGCGCTTGACGCGCGTTTCGCGCTTGTCGGCCAGGAACGCTTCGACGTCTTCCGCCGTCGGCGGCAAGCCGGTGAGGTCGATCGACACGCGGCGGATGAATTCCGCGTCTGTGCAAAGATCGCTCGGCAGAATCTTCATTTGCTTCCACTTCGCGGCCGTCAGGTCGTCGATGTGGTTGTTCTTCGGCGGTTCGACCCATTGGAAACCGGAGCGATCGCCCATCACCGTGAGCGTCGCCGCGGCGTACGCCCCTTCATAGCGAGCCAAGACCGGAGCTTCACCACGACGCAAGGCCGTGAGCAAGCCGCCCGGTGCGGCCGAGACGACTTCCAGATTGCCGCTTTCGATGAAGGCTTCGCGGGTCACGTCGCGCACGCGGCCGTCGGCATAGCGGGCCAGCACGCGCATTTGCTGCTTCCGGCCGGCCCGATCGACTACAGCGCCTTGCGGTTGCACTTCAATGCTGACCACGCGCGGCGATTTATGATCGACCTTCGCCCCGGCGGCGATCCAGCGGCGGACGATGTTGTAGTAAACTTCACCCGGCTTCGTGAGTTGCCCGCCGACGTGCGGCACGGCGGCCGTCGCCTTGAGCAGCATCAGCGAGTTGTCCGGCGCGGCGACGTTCACGCGTCGCGAAGCGTGGTCGTCGGCGAAGGCCCGGAGATCGTAGATCGGATCATAGCCGCGGAGCGAGAGCTTAAAGCCGTTCTTGCC
>JAFLCO010000219.1 GCA_017303535.1 Planctomycetota bacterium | reverse complement strand
ATGAGGCAGACCTCGAGTTGCTGTTCGGTGCCCACGGAGATTCGCAGCCCTTCGCCCCAGCCGGCGTACGGCATGTAGCGCACCAAGATACCGCCGGCTTTGAGATGTTCGTACATCGGCCGCAGCGGCTTTGTCGGGTGCGTGCACCAGACGAAATTGGCTTGCGAATCGATGGCCGTGAATCCCATGGTCCGCACGCGCTCGGTGAGCGACTTGCGCGAGGCGCGGATCTTGGCGACGTTGTCGCGCAGCCACGCTTGGTCGTCGATCGCGGCCGTCGCCGCCGCCAAGCTCAGCGCGTCGCAGTTGTACGAATCTTTGATCTTCCGCAGCCCTTCAATAATGTGCGGCTGCGCGACGACGTAGCCGAACCGCAATCCGGCCAGCGCATACGACTTACTGAGCGTGCGCGAGACGAGAATCTTGTCGCACTCTTTGACCAGGCGAATACAGTGGTCGTCCGCGAAGTCGACGTACGCCTCATCGACGATCAAAGGGCAGGGGAGCCGGCGTGCCAGTTCCAATACTTGTTCGGCCGGGATCACCGTGCCTGAGGGGCTATTGGGGTTCGGCAGGAACGCGAGTTTCAGGCCGGCCGTCGCCACGGTGAAATCTTCGCCGAGCGTCCAATCGTCGCGAAAGCGAATCTCTTCGCTCCGCGCGCCCTGAATCTCGGCGAGCGTCTTATACAGAATGTACGAAGGGTACGGCAGCCGGAGCAGTTCTCCTTCGCCGACGAAAGCCCGCGTGGCGAGCGTGAGAATCTCATCGCTACCGTTGCCGCAGAGAATCCACTCCGGAGGCACCCCGAGCACTTCGCTCGCCCGCAAACGGAACGCGGTGCCCAAAGGATCGGGGTAGCGCTGCAGCCCGCGCTCCAGAACGGCCTGCACCGCGCGCGCCACGTTGGCGCTGCAAGGGTAGGGGTTCTCGTTCGTATTCAGCTTGACGACCTTCGACCCTTCGCGCGGCTGCTCGCCGGGAACATAGCCCTGCATCGCGTCGACGGCCGGCCTGAAATAGCTCATGGAAATGGGGAAGTCGGAATGGGGAATGGGGAATGGGGAATGGCAGACTATAGTGGACCTTATCGGCCTTTGAGCGTCTTCATCGAGGCAACGATGATTTTTAGCAGTTCTTCCGTTTCATTTTGCAGTTCGGTCATTTTTGCGTTCGGCACGATATCGCCTTCGACGAGCAGCTCCAGCCACAGCTTTGTCTCGGCCAATTCTTGTTCGACCACTCCGAGCTTTGCGATAAATTCCGCCTTCGATCTCGCACGCGCAGCTTCGCAATAGTTGGCGGCGACTCCGGTTCCGGATCGCAATACTTGCTTGCCTAAAACTTCGGCTTCGACTCGTTTGGGCAAGCGCCCATACATCTTGATGATCCGCAGCGCGAATCCCTTAGTGCGTGCCTCAAGTTCCGTGCTTCTCATTCCCCATTCCCCATTCCGACTTCCCCATTCTTACGTCGACGCTCGCCCGGTGCGCCGTGAGTCCTTCGACGTCGGCCAGCGTTCGCACGTCGTCCGCCAGTGCTGCGAGGCCGGCTTTCGTCGTGCTGATCACGCTCGTGCGGCGGAGGAAGTCGTTCGCGCAGAGGCCGCTGGCGAAGCGGGCCGTGCCGCCGGTCGGAAGCACGTGCGATGGTCCGGCCGCGTAATCGCCCAGTGCCACCGGCGTGTAGTGACCAAGAAACGCCGCTCCGGCGTGCGGAATTTTTTCGAGCAGCGCTTCGGGGCTTTCGACGTCGAGGTGCAAATGCTCCGGCGCTATCATGTCGGCAAGTCGGCAAGCTTCGTCGGCGTCGCGAACCAAGATCATCAGACCGTATTCCTCCAGCGCGGCTCGTGCCAGGTCGCCCCGCTCCAAGGTCGCCATCTGCCGCACAAGCTCGGCTTGGCAACCGTCGAGCACCCGCGCATCCCACGTGATAAGGATGCTTGAGCCGGGAGAATGTTCGGCCTGGGCGAGCATGTCGGAGGCGATGAAATCGGCCCGAGCCGTGCTATCCGCGACGACCACGACCTCGCTCGGGCCCGCGATGGAATCGATATCGACATCGCCGTACACATGCTGCTTGGCCAGGGCCACGAACAGGTTGCCGGGCCCGACGATCTTGTCAACGCGAGTAATTCCCTCGACGCCGTAAGCCAGCGCCGCCACGCCTTGAGCTCCGCCGATGCGGTACAGTTCCTTAGTGCCCAGCTCGTGGCAGAGCGCACGGATATATGGGCTGTCGGCGCCGAACTTGGTCGGCGGCGCGACGACGGCGATCTCCGGCACGCCCGCCGCTTGAGCAGGCACCGCGGTCATCAGCACGGTCGAAGGATACGAAGCCGCACCGCCCGGCACGCAGCAACCGACGCGTGCCAGCGGCAAGTAACGTTGTCGCAAGTACCCGCCGTGCGGACGTTCGAGGCGCACGTCGCGGTGCAAAATCGCGGTTTGAAAGTCGAGAATGTTCTGCCGAATGCGGCGTACGGCGGCCAAGAACTTCGGATCGATCGCGGCATGGGCCGCGGCCAAATCGGCGGAGCTCACGCGGAGCGACTCGGCCGAGACCTGCGAACCGTCGAGCTTTTGCGTGTAGTCCAGCAGAGCCGAAAGACCGCGGGTACGGACGTCGCCGCAAATGCGCTCGACCACCTGTCGCGGCGCGAGCGCCTCACCGAACACTTCTAACGTTTTGCGCCGACCGGCTTCGCTGACGATGTCGCCGCGCGGGCTCAGACGAGCACGCAATTCCTCCAGCGCGCGAAGGCCGGAGTCACGGGACGTATCAAGCCTGCGGATGTTGAGTTGTGAGTTCATAGATCATCTATTTTGCTCTAACAGGCCCGATTCGACCAGGGCCGCGCGGGCTGGTAGACTGGTCGTAACCCGCCGCTTTTCCCACCTTTCGCGAGGCTGTGATGCCGGAAGCTTTGATCGATTTGCGTAGCGATACGGCCACACGTCCCACCCCTGCAATGCGTGCCGCGATGGCCGCGGCGGAAGTGGGCGACGACGTTTCGGCCGAAGATCCTTCGATGAACCGGCTGCAAGAGCGAACAGCGGAGATGCTCGGCAAGGAAGCGGCTCTGTTCGTCCCGTCGGGCACGATGTCGAACCAAATCGGCGTGCGGCTGCATTGCATCCCGGGCGACGAAGTGATTCTCGAAGAATCGGCGCATATCTACGCCTACGAACAAGGGGGCGTCGCTCAACTGAGCGGCTGCGCGACGCGCACGATCAAGGGGCACTACGGCCACTTCACGCTCGAGCAGGTACAAGACCTCGTCCGGCCGGACAATTGCCACTATGCCCGTACGCGGCTGTTGTGCATCGAGAACACGAGCAACCGCGGCGGCGGCAGCGTGTGGCCGATCGAACGCATTGCGGAACTTTGCGATTGGGCCCACGAGCACGGACTGGCCACGCATCTCGACGGTGCTCGGCTCTTTAACGCCGTCGTCGCCTCAGGCATCCCGGCCACCCAGTGGTGCAAACATTTCGACACCGTGAGCGTTTGCTTCAGCAAGGGCCTGGGCGCGCCGGTCGGTTCGGCGATCTGCGGCACGCGCAAACACATCGACCATGCGATTCGGGTCCGCAAAGTGTTCGGCGGCGGCATGCGGCAGGCCGGCATCGTCGCGGCTGGAGCGCTGTACGCGCTGGAGAACAACATTCAGCGTATGGCCGTCGATCACGCTAACGCCGCTCGCTTCGCCGACCTCATTCGCAACGTGCCGGGCCTGAAAGTCGATCCCGCGCGGATCGAGACGAACATCGTGTATTTTTATGTCGACCCGAAGCTCGGCACGGCGATGGAGTTCGGGGCGGCGCTTAAGCAACGCGGTTTGCTCGTCGGCGCGCTTGGCAAGCAGCAGATTCGGGCAGTCACGCATCTCGACGTCTCGGCCGAGCAAATCGAAAGGGCCGGCGCGATCGTTCGCGAAGCGGCCGAACAAGGCGGGCGTGCGGAAAAGCGGCAACCCGCAGCGGCCGGCGCGTACGAGTAAGGGCCGACGAACGGTTCTGCTCCGCGTGACGCGCGTAGCGATCGAACGGCCGCTTTCGCGTTGTTTGTGAGCCGCCACGCACATTAAACCTTGCCGCGTGTACGGCGTATTCGCAACGTAACAATCATGTTCGCGTGCGGAAGCGTTGCGCACTTGTGTCGCCGTCGGCAATCGCGAGGCGTACGTAATTTGTCACTTCAGGAAACAGGCCGCGCTGCCGATTTCGCAAATAGGAAGCTTGATTGCAGGTGCGCTAGGAACCGCGGTCACGGAATGCCGCGCATGCGCCACCGCGGCTTCCTCGTACGATTCACGGAAGAGAGCGCGGATCATGTCTTGGCAACGGCTACGCAGGTTTTTGCTCGGCTCGATGACGGCGGCGGCTTTGCAGACCGGCTCGCTCGTCATGGCCGACGAGTCGGCCACTTCACCGTTTGCCGAGGTGAAGCGTGATCCGTTTCAAGCGGAGTCTTCGGAGGCCGCCGCGGCCGGGAAGCTTGTCGACCTGACGAAGCCGCTCGCCGATGACGACGTAAAGCTCACCGACGGCGCCAACTTCTTTGATACCGGACTCGTCGCGAACAACGGCCGGCTGCTGGGCCTGTTCGCTCGCAGCGACTACGCTTTCCGCGATTTCATTTCGCCGGTCAGCAACCCGCTCTTCTTCGAAGACCCGCGCACTCTGACGGAGCTGCGCATTCATTTCGCCAACCAATGGATTCCGGGCAACAACCCGGTGTTTCAGGGAGGCAACGCTCAGTTTCTCGCGGCGCAAGTTCGTGTTGCGCTCACCGAGCGGCTCTCGATCATCGCCACGAAGGACGGCTATCTGTGGTTGCACCCGGGCAATGCCGCGGTGGGCGATCGCGAAGGAACGGCTGATATCGCGGCGGGCTTGAAGTACAACTTGATCCGCCGCCCGGAAACTCAATTCCTCTACAGCGTCGGTGCGACGGTTGAACTCGATACCGGCGCCCACCGCGTGTTTCAAGGCACCGGCGACGGCGAGTTCCACCTGTTCAACACGGCCGGCAAAGAGTTCTTCGGCGGCCTCGCGCACTGGGTCAGCGGTTCCGGCCTGCGATTACCGGCCGATTCGGAAACGCGCTCCTCGATGTTCTACTGGTCGAACCAGTTCGACGTGAAGCTCACGGAGAACTTCTACTTCGTCAACGGACTCAACTGGTTCCATTGGATGCAGCCGGGCAACAATCTGCCGGTCGACTTCGAAGGGATGGACCTCTTCAATCTCGGCTCGACGGGCGTGAAGGGGAACGACATCGTAACGACGGCCATCGGCCTGCGTTATCGCTTCGGCTGCATGAACGAAACCGGCATCGCCTGGGAAGTGCCGGTAACCGATCGCCGCGACTTGCTCGAATCGCGACTGTACGTCGACTTGGCGATTCGGTTCTAAGAAGAGGGTTCGTCGGGTGCCGCCTGCGGCTTGTCCATCCGTGCTTTGGAGCCGTGGAATCGAGCGCCGGTGGACGAGCCCTCGGTGGCACCCGACACCAACTTTGAGCCCCCCCACACCCTTGGCCCGTTTTCCGCCAGGGGAGAGGGGAAGCAGTTGGGAACTCTTGTCAATCCGTTGCGGCGACCAGATTCACGACTTTGTTTACGGTGCGACGGAAGGTTCCATAAGCAGGACCTTACGTCGCGCGCGGTCGATGCCTATCAAGCCGCCGGTTCTCGGATTTGCGGCGAACCCTTGTCCGGTAAGCGGCGCCACGACTTCGCCCAAAAACCGCAATTCTTCGCCTTGATCCGGCACGACGAAGCGGTAGAGGCGACCATTGTCGTGATCGCTCGCGAGGAGTTCGTCTTTGTACCACAGGCCGCCGGAAAAACTCATCTTGCCGATCCGGCTAAAAACTTCCGGCGGATAAGTCCAGCGGCCGGTTTCCCTCCACGATAAGTCGAAGCGCGCGAGAAACGTATTCCGGTTTTCGTCGCCGTAGTGCGCAAAGTTGCACCACCAATAGTCTTTGTCGCGCACGCACCACACGAGACTGCCCCCGTAGTTGCCGAAGTCATGAAACTTATCCAGTTTCATGGACTCGACTCGCAGTCGATAAATCTGGCTACTCTCGGGCTTCTCCGGATAGTTGGAGTTTGCCAAATAGACGTCGCCGTCCCACACGAACGCACTGTTGAGATGCCGAACGGAGGCGTCGAGCTTCGTCGTCGCGAGAAGCCGCCGAGACAAGTACTCGTACTTCACCACGCGATCGTTCGTCACGACGAAAATGTGATCCTTATCCGCCGCTACGCCTTGCTTCGCCTCCGGTGCCCAAAAGCCGTCGACAAGCTTCCACGAATATCCCGCGCCCGGTTGCGCGAGGCTCGGCGATACAAACAGTGCCGGCAAAAGACACAGTCCGAACATACCGAGCCGGTAAGTAAGACCCATCGCGATAGTCATGCTCGAGCCTCGGCGGAGCGGAGAGTGGAATAACCGGCAAATTTTAGCAAACCGACGGTCCGAGGGTGCCGGCGTCGATAAATCTTTGCGAGGGGTCGAACCAAACCGTGCGCCGTTGCGTCGGCAGGAAGGTCCCCGCACAAGGAACCTGCCGTGTCGCTCTTGTCGCGTCGAATGGTCGCTCGCTCGTTGATCGCGAGCTTGTTCGCGGTCGCGGGAGCTTCGCAGGCCGGGGCGCAAACGATCATCGCCGTTCCGCCGCCGCCGAGCGTTGCCGGTCCGGCGTTTGGGCCGGCGATCATCGCGCCGGCGCCGGCCGACGACGGCGTGCCCATTACGTCGCTGCCGATCTCCTCATTGCCCGTCGCTTCCGTAGCGCCGCCGATCGCGGCGCCTGCCGCGATGCCGAGCAACGCGTTCTCCAGCGGCATCTCGACCTCGGCGACTTTCCCGCCGGTCGCAACGCCTCAGTTGCCGTCAGCCGGGCCCTTGATGCGGCCGGAAGCCGTGATGAGCCCGGAGACGTTGGCGATGCTTTCACAAACCGCGCGGAGCATCCTCATCGAAGCCCTGCCGGAAGAGATCGAGAAGAAAGACGATTGGGGCGACACTCGCGAACGGCTCTCGCAACTCAAACTCAAAAACGACGGGCTCAAGCTCCGTTTCGAGAAGACGACGAAACCGGTGAACCATGGCCTTTGGAAGCAACTGGTCGTCGTGCCCGTCGATCCGATGAAGAACTTGCAGTTTCGAATTCTCGAAGCCCGCGGCAATGGTTCCCTCGTCGCGTTTCAAGTACTCGTGCATACACCGCTCGTGGCGACGGCCCGGGTCGAGCGCTGGCGCACGGGCGTGAAGATGCTCAACTTCAGCACCGAAGCCGATGCGACGATCGAGATGCGACTGGCCGGCGAACTCCAGTACGGTTACACGACCGAAGGAGGCACGAAGTACCTCACGCTGAGACCGCGTGTGACGGCAGTCGACGTGAAGCTGATCGAGTTCGACTTGCGGCGGATCAGCAAAGCCGCCGGCCCGCTAGTGCACGAACTCGGCGACATGCTCACCGATCCGCTGGCCGATCAGCTCGACAAGCACGAGCCGAAGATTACGGAGAAGGTCAACAAGTCGATCGCCAAACGACAGGACCGGCTGAAGATTCCGGTCTCGCTGCCGTTTGATTTTAGTGGCTGGACTTGGGGCGGAGAGAAGTCGTAACCCTCGTTTGATCCACGCGCTCGCAATCCGTCAATATCTTGCGACAATCTGCCCCTCACCCCCGGCCCCTCTCCCGCAAGGGGCGAGGGGAGCCAAACAATCGCGCGCGCGTAAGCGCGGGGGGAGTTAGATAACCACGCTACGCGATCCCCGCCAGTTCCGCGGCGCGGCGGACTCTTTTGATGCCGACCATGTAGGCGGCCGTGCGCAAGCTGACCTTGTGTTCCTTGCCCGCGTCCCAGACGTCTTGGAACGCCGTGCCCATGATCGCGTCTAGCTCTTGGCGGCAGCGGTTCAAGCCCCACGAGTAATGCTGGCGGTTCTGCACCCATTCGAAGTAGCTGGCCGTCACGCCGCCGGCGTTCGCCAAAATGTCGGGCACCACGAAAATGCCGCGCTCGTAGAGCATGTCGTCGGCTTCGATCTCGGTCGGAGCGTTCGCCGCTTCGATGACGAATGGCGCACGGATCGACGCCGCGTTGGCTTTCGTAATCACGCCGCCGAGCGCCGCCGGAATCAGCACTTCGCAGTCGAGTGCCAGAAGTTCGGCGTTGCTGATCTTCGTGCCGCCGGTGAAACCTTCGAGTGAACCACGATGCTCGTGTGTGTAGCGCAGCGCCGCCGAGACGTCGATCCCTTCCGCGCGGAAGTAGGCCCCGCTGACGTCGCTGATTGCCACGATCTTGCACTCGGCCTCAGAGAGGAACTTTGCAACGAACGTGCCGACGTTTCCAAAGCCTTGAATCGCGACGCGCGTCTGTTGCGGCTTGCGGTTCATGCGGCTCAACACCTTGAGCGTGATGATCGCCACGCCGCGGCCGGTCGCTTCTTCGCGACCCGCGAGCCCGTGCATATCAACCGGCTTCCCGGTGACGCAGGCCGGCGAGAAGCCGTGGTACTTGCCGTATTGGTTCATGATCCACGCCATGACCTTGTCGTTGGTCCCCATGTCGGGCGCGGGAATGTCGATGTCGGGTCCGAAGACGTCGTGGATGCCGTCGATGAACTTGCGGGTGATCGTCTCCAACTCGCGAGGGCTGAACGTCTTCGGATCGATGGCCAGTCCGCCCTTCGCTCCTCCGTAAGGAAGATTGACGACGGCCGTCTTCCAAGTCATCAGCGCGGCCAAGGCCCGCACTTCATCGAGGTCGACTTCCGGGTGATAACGGAAGCCCCCTTTCATCGGGCCGCGCGAGTTGTCGTGCTGCACGCGGTAGCCGACGAACGTTTGCAGCTCGCCGTTGTCGCGGATGATCGGCACCTGCACCTGCACTTCGCGCTTCGAGGTGAGCAGGAGCTTGCGATAGGAGTCGTCGAGCCCGAGGCGGTCGGCGGCCCGATTGAAATAGAGCTTCATCGATTCCAGGGCGTTCATCGGTGCGATTCCTTGGTGGGCGGGCCGTTGGAGTGCTTGGTTCTTGGTTCTTGGTTCGTAGCGCTTGGTTTGTTGCCGGGTGCCACTGGTGGCTTGTCCACCAGTGCTCGGGCCGACGTCGAACTAGGGCACTGGTGGACGAGCCACCAGTAGCACCCGATGAGCATGGCGCGGTTCTTTGGGTCTTGTAACCGGGAGCGGCGGCCGCTTCCCCGCCAAAGAAGCGTGCGGCTGCGGCAATAATAGGGGCCCTTTGCCCCGAACGGCAACCGGAGTCGGGCCGGCGGAGGATCGGCTTGCAAAGTTGAAACCGAAAGCGGGAACGGAACTTACGGCACCGGCGTCCTAAGAACGGCGGTTCTGACACGAATACGTTCTTGAAGCGTCGGGCATGCCACACCCGCTGCCGGCGAGTCGTTCAATTTCGTTAGCGCCGCCGGCCGGCCGACGCAAGGCAAGGTATGCTAAAGGTTTGGGTATGCGACCAGAACGCCGCTGGGCCGACTCGCCTCAAGTCCCCCGCAGAATAGTTAGGCCGCTGCCGCCGGACCGAGTTCAATCGTCCGATACTGTTTCTTCCTCGCTTGGGAGCAGCGGGTCGCACCCGTCGCAGAGAGCCATGTCGTTCCCCGTCGAATCGTTTTGGCGTCTGGTTGTCGAGGCGCAACTGCTGACGCTGGAAGAGTGCCACGTTCACCACGCCGCCTGGGTGCAAAGCGGCCCCAAGGGAGACGACGCTCAAGCTTTGGCCGAGTACTTGGTGGCGTCGAACGTCATCAGCAAGTACCAGGCGTCGATCTTGCTCGCCGGACGTCCCGGGCCGTTCGTCTACGGCGACTATCGCATCTACGAGCGGATCGAATCGGGCCGGCTCGCCGGAATTTTCCGCGCGCTGCACGTTCCGACCATGCACCGCGTCTGTCTGCAATTTCTCACCGGCGAACAAGCGGCCACGCCCGAGACGGTCGGCTACCTCGCGCAACGCGCGGCCGTCGTCTCGCGCACCAGCGCGAGCTTCCCGCACCTACTGCGTTGCTACCACTTAGTGGATCTCGGCGCGTTCAAGTTTTTCGTGCTTGAAGATCTGCTCGGCAAACGGATCGAGCGCATCTTGCAACAAGGCGGGGCGATGAAGCCGGGCGAGGCGTGCCGCGTCACGCGCCAGGCGGCGCTGGGCCTCGCACGGTTGCACGGCATGCAGATCGCGCACGGCGATGTTCGCCCGCAGAATATCTGGGTCGACTCGTCGGGCACGGTGAAGATGTTGCAGTTTCCGCTGTCGCGCGATCCGCTCGCGCCGCCCATCGACTGGCGAAAGCTCCTGGCCGCGCCGCCGGAGAAGCTTCCGGTCGAGGCCGACTACATCGCGCCGGAGTTGCTCGTCGGCGGACAACCCGACCCGCGCAGCGACATCTACCAGTTGGGCTGCAGCTTGTATCAGATGCTCACCAACAAGCCGCCGTTCCCGGGCGACGACTTGCGCGCGAAGCTCGAAGCCCACATGAAGGCCGTGCCCGCGCCGATTGAGAAGCTCAACCCGAAGGTGCCGGCCGAGCTTGCGAAGCTTGTCTCGTACATGATGCAAAAGAAGCCCGACATGCGCTATCAGCAGATGGCGAGCATCATCGAGAAGCTGCTGCCGTTTATGTCGCAGGCCGAAGCGCAATCGCAGCCCGCCGCGCCGACGCGGGCCTCGGCGGCTTACGACGCTTGGCTGATGCAGGTTCTCGCGCAAACCGGCGGGATGCCTGCGCAGCAACCGGGCGGATCGGGCATCGGCCTG
>JAFLCO010000218.1 GCA_017303535.1 Planctomycetota bacterium | reverse complement strand
CCGTAAATCGTCCATTCACGTTAACGAGTCGTGAAAGTCGTGTCCGCTTAAGGAAGTCATGTCATGTTTACCGTCCGTCGTTCCGCCGATCGCGGCCATGCCAACCACGGTTGGCTCGACACCTACCACACGTTTTCCTTTTCGACGTATCAAGATCCGGCGCACATGCGATTTCGATCATTGCGCGTGATGAATGAAGATCGCGTCGCGCCGGGCCAGGGCTTCGGGACGCATCCACACGCCGATATGGAGATCGTCACCTATGTGCTTTCCGGCGCGCTCGAGCATCGCGATTCGATGGGCAACGGCGAAGTGTTGCGGCCCGGCGAGTTTCAGCGAATGACCGCGGGCACCGGGATCACGCACAGCGAGTTCAATCCGTCGAAGACCGAGCCGGTCCACCTGTATCAGATTTGGCTCTATCCGGAGCGGAAGGGGCTCACGCCGAGTTACGAGCAACGTCGTTTTGATGCCGCGGGCCGAAGCAATCGTTGGCAACTCGTCGCCTCGCGCGATGCCGCCGAAGGTTCGTTGACGATTCACCAGGATGCGCAAATCTATCTGGCCGACCTTGCGGCCGGAGTGGAGCTGACGCACCGACTCGAAGCGGGGCGACATGCTTGGCTGCAAGTATTGCGTGGCGAGGTCGTGGTTGCAGGCGAACGCTTGCAAGCGGGAGATGGGTTGGCCGTCAGCGAAGAGCAAGCAATCTCGCTGACCGGCGGCACGGCGGCCGAAGTGATGTTGTTCGATTTGGCTTGATCGTAGGCATTAGGAGAGGGATCAACTACGGAGCGCTCCGCCAGCCGGGCCGGCTATGGCCTTGCAGGCGGTAGCGTTCCAAGAGTTTCGTGAGTTCGTCGACCTTGTTGGGATGCCGTTCGACAAGGTCCGTCTGTTCGATCGGGTCGTCGGTCAGGTTATAAAGCTCGGGGCCGTCGATGCCGTACTTCGATTCCGACGACGAGCCCTGCTTGCCTTTCACGAGCAACTTCCACGGACCTTGTCGAATCGAAATGGTTGCGACGAACTGAGAAACGCACACCGTGGCTTCGCGCAGCGGTGCGTTGCTGGTTTGGCCAAGCCACGCCGGCAGGACGTTCCAACTGTCAGGACCTGCGTTGTAAGGCATTTTGATTTCGAGCGCGGCGCAAAGCGTCGCCATATGGTCGACGTGGCAGATTGTCTCATCGCAAGTTGTTCCGGCAGGGACGTGATTTGGCCAACGCACGAGGTAGGGTACGCGGTGCCCTCCCTCGTAGGCTTGCCCCTTGTGACCTCGCAAATCGCCGTTGACTTTGTGCCCGGCGCCGGTGGTCGGTCGCGGCATGCCGCCGTTGTCGCTGGTGACGACGACGATCGTGCGGTCGGCCAGTTTCAGCCGATCGAGCGCTTCGAGCACTTCGCCGACCGCCCAATCGAACTCCTGAACGTAATCGCCGTAAACACCGACCGGGCTCCGGCCGCTTCGTTCCTTCGAAGGCGTGTACGGATCGTGGACGGCCGCTGTCGGGTAGTAGAGAAAAAACGGCTGCTCGCGGTGCTTCTCAATAAACTCGACCGCTTTGGCCGCTTGGATCGTTTCTAGTTGGCGCTCGTCGCGCGTGCGCGGGCCGGAAGTTTGTTCGCGGTTCCCCACGAGCGTGATTTTGTCCCCGGGCTCACGACCGAGAATGGTCTCGTTTTCAACAAGCACGAACGGTCCTTGGTTGTGACTGTTGATGACGCCGAAGTAGTAGTCGAAGCCGGCAGTGCGAGGGCCTGGGGTCAGCGGAGCGTTCCAGTCGATGGGGTTCTTTTGCTGTGCGCCGAGATGCCACTTGCCGACGCAACCCGTAGCGTAACCGGCCGACTTGAGAACGGTCGCCACTGTAGGCTCGCCGTCGCGAAGCACGTAGGGCTCACTTGCCGTAAGATGTTGCGGCACGCGATTCTCGCGCCAGGGATATCCGCCGGTGAGCAAGCCGAATCGCGTCGGCGAGCAAACGCCCGACGGAGTGTGAGCGTCGGTGAATCGCCGTCCTTCGCGCGCCAACCGATCGCAATGCGGCGTGAGAATCTGCGTGGCGCCGTAACAAGCGAGGTCACCGTAACCCAGGTCGTCGGCCATGATGATCACGACATTGGGGCGAGAGCCGCGACCTTCCAGTTCTGCGGCTCGACACGCACGATCGGTTACCAACGTCGCGGCAGCGATGAATACGACAAAGCGAAATAGCATGGCGATGATTCCAAAAGCGGTCAGGCGAAGAGGTCGTGAATGACTTGCCCGTTATCGGCCACGGTGAACGGGCGGCCCGACGGCGAGTGCTCGACTTTGGCGACATCGATTCCGACGGCGTGCGCGACCGAGGCGTTGAAGTCGGGCATGTTGACCGGATTTTCGGCGACGCGTTCAGCGGCGTCGTCGGACTTGCCGTAGACGTAGCCGCCCTTGATGCCTCCGCCGGCCGCCCACCATGTGAACACCGCCGGATGGTGGTTTCGCCCGGCGGTCACCGTGCTGAGTTGCGGCGAGCGACCGAACTCCGTGGCCATCACGACGAG
Organism: Planctomycetota bacterium; assembly: GCA_017303535.1. Classification (GTDB taxonomy): domain Bacteria; phylum Planctomycetota; class Planctomycetia; order Pirellulales; family PNKZ01; genus PNKZ01. The sequence continues at coordinate 8,290 of JAFLCO010000218.1, read as the reverse complement.
CGTCGACTCGAGCAGGCCGCGCTGGTGCAAATCGCTAATTAGCGCCGCAATCGCCTGATCGGCCGAAGGCGTCATCCGTTGCATCGATTCAATCTGATCGTTGTGCGTGTCCCAATTCTGGTTGTCCTCGACTTCGATATAGCGGACGCCATGTTCCACGAGTCGCCGCGCGAGGAGGCAACCGCGTCCAAACGTCGAATCGCCGTAGGCGGCCCGAGTCGCCTCGTTCTCTTGGGAAATGTCGAACGCCGCCAGATCTTTGCTTTTCATCAGCTCCACGGCTTGGGCATGGACCTTATCGTAGGCGGCTGCGAATCGATGCGGCGTCGTTGAGCGAAATCCTCCTGAGAGTAACTCGACGAGTTGCGTGCGACGCCGAAAGTCCATCGCCGTTGATCCGTTCGGTAATCGCGAGTTTTGCAGTCCCGCCTCCGGATCGACGATCGGCAGCGGCGCGAAATGCGATTCCATATAACCGCTGCCAGGGTGCTGAGGGCTGCCGTTGATCAAGATGTTGCCGGGCAACAGTGCGTTATCGGAGCCCCGTTGCTTGAGTACCCATGCACCTAGTGCAGGATGAGTGATCGTCGGCGTTTGGAAATAGCTGGTGTGCGCGTAGTAGTTGCCACGTTCATGTACGCCCTGCGTCGACGTCATCGATCGTACCAGGGTCACGTGGTGCATTTGGCGGGCCATCCGCGGAAACCACTCCGAAACCTGAACTCCAGGGACACTGGTTTCGATCGTCTGCACGCCGGCCATTTCTTCACGGCCCGGCTTGGGGTCGAACGTGTCGATATGCGATATTCCGCCGCGCATATAGAGATAGATGACGTTCGTTGCCTTCGCCGGCTTGGGCGGCGGCGCCGCGACGGCGTTGCCTGCCGCTTGCAGCAGATTCACGCCGAACCAAGCCTTCGCAACCGACTCGATGAACCGTCTGCGGCTCATGTCCGCGGGGAACTGATTGCGCATATTGGTTCGCTATTGCTGAAAAAGAAACTCAGGCGAATTGATGAGCGCCCAGATCAAGTCGGCCTCTTGGGTGAGTCGAGGCTCTTCGGCCGGCCGGAGTTGCGATAGTTCCGCTTCCGTCGGCGAACGAACTAGCACCGCACGGTAGATCTCGATTGTTCGCGCGAAAGCATCGTTCGATTCCGACAATATTCGGCGAAGCAACGACGTGTCTTCAAGAATCGCCGTCGTGAGTTCGCCGTTCATTAGGCCCAGCGAATGAGTGACGTTGGGATTGCGATTAAAGGCGTCGATCTCGCGACGATCCGACTGGCCGAATTGCCTTAGGAAATGGCCGAGGGAGATCGGCGTGGGCAACTCCGAAGCGCGCACCAGCGTCGATGGCAATTTGACCCAGCGAGGGTCGCTGTCGGCAACCGTGGCCGGCCCACCCATGTTCAGGCGCCGGTGAAGTTCCTCGAAAGGCTCGTTCGCATTGGCAAACTCTTGCTGCAATCGGCGGGCTTCTTCAACATTTCCGGCAACCCGCGCTTGCCTTAAGGCGTCGCGTTGCTTCTCAAGTTCGAGCGTATGGGTACGTCGAGCGGTGTGGTACTCCATCGTTTCATACGAACGAGCCAACAATTCATCGGCCGTCATATTGGTTAGCCGCGCCAAGTATTCTTTGCCTAAGGGGCCTCGATCCGGTTCCGCGGGCTTGCGCTCGTCTAAATCTTCGACCAGCAGCGTCAGCAACGAATCCCAAAGTTGCTCGGCCGACAGTCGCCGGAGTAGCGGACCTCGTAGCGGAAACACCGCGCCCGTTTCCAATTCTCCTCGTCCCGCTTCGCTCTGATAGAGTCGCGAATTGAGCAAGAGCGAAAGAAACGCCCGTTCGTCAAACTGCAGCCGGCACATCGTTTCGGTCAAAAATCCAAGGAGTTCCGCGTGCTGCGGCCGATTGACGGGCGAAAAACTATCGACGGGCTCGATGAGCCCGACGCCCATCACACGCTTAAACAGCCGGTTGGCAATGTTTTTTGCAAAGCGAGGGTTCCGCGGTGAAGTCATCCACGCCGCCAGCGCTTCGCGACGCGTTTCAACACTGGCGGGAGCCTCATCGCCGAAGATCGTTCGCCATTGGACCGTTTGTCCTTGAAGTCGCGGGTCGGCAACGAACTCCGCACCGAAACGCAGGCGATGTTCAGTGTCTTTCGTGAGCCGCTTGAGTGGCGCCGCCGTGACGCTGACGAAGTCGCGCAACGACTTAGGAGCGTCCATCGCGTCGAGTTTCGCAGTGACTGCTTTCCATTGCTTGACGTTTTCGGTCGAGTAGCCGCTCGACGCGTAAAGATTGGAAACGCCGAACGTGTAGGCGGTCAGTTCGTAGAACTCTCGCTGCGTGATCGGTTCGAACGGATGGTCGTGGCATTGAGCGCATTCAAGCCGTGTCCCCAGAAACACGCGGGCCATATTCGACATATGATCAAACGGCATCCCGCGATCGCGGAGGTAGAAGCCGACGGCCCCGTCGTCCCATAAATAGCCGTCGGCCGTGATGAGCCGGCGAACCATTTCATCGTGCGGCATGCCGGAGCGGATGGATTCCTTCAGCCACTCGTCGTACAGGTAGCCGGGCTGACCGGGCAGCCCGCGGGTAATCAATCGAAGCTGATCGGCCTTCCAGTTGAAGGTGTGGCTGATGTAGCCCTCTCCGTCAAGCAGGGTATCGATGAGCCGGCTTCGTTTGTCAGGGGCGGTGTTGTCGAGAAACTCCTGGGACTCCGCAAGCGACGGAATTCGCCCGGCGACGTCTAGGTAAACGCGGCGTAGGAATGCCTCGTCGCTGTTCTTCGAATTGAGCGAACTCTTCGCCGCGGAATGATGCCTCTCGACGATCGCATCAAACTGCCGAACGAGTTGCGGCACGTCGGTCCGCGTGACCGGCTTCGCTTTGTAATCGACGGCCGCTTCGCGATGCTCAAACCGCTTCCAGCCTTGCATCGAGGCGCCGGCCGCGATCCAGCGCCGCAGAAGATTACGCTCGGCGTCATTCAGCGGTTGGCCGCCTCCGTTGAGGGGCGGCATCAAGCCTTCGTCGGCGTGCGGCAGCGAGACGCGAATCAGCAATTCGCTTTCTTCCGGCTTGGCGACGTTGAGCACTTTGGCGGCCGCAATACCTTCCGCCGAGTCGAGACGCAGTCCGGCTTTGGGCTCAGCCTGCTTTTCGCTATGGCAACTGAAACAGCGGCCGTAAAGCAGAGGAAGAATCTCACGCTCGAAATGTGGCGATTCCGAAGACTCGGACACTTGGCAATACCCGACCGTGGCGAGCCAAGAGGCAAAAAGAAATATGGCCGTGTATCGCATCATAACGTCGATTCGAGCAGTTGGGTTTCGCCGGGCGGCTGCGTGTTCATCTTGTGTCGACTCGGATCGTAGCTCAAGTCGACCGCGGCACGCTGACGCATCCTGAGACCGGCACAAATGTCGAAGATGCGCCCAAAACTGATGCAGCATTTACGCAAAAACGCCGTGTTGTGTGGACGTTTTGCGACTTGTCGAAGCATCACTGACTTAAACGCGAATCCAATACTTTTGCGATGTATGGTGCCACGACATCGGCGTAACGCATAAATCCGAGATCGGTCGGGTGCGATCCGTCGACGGTGTCTTCGCCGTCGCTGCGAAGTAGTTGATTTCCTTCGATATAGGTAAGGCCCGAGATGCCGGACTTTACCAGCCTGTCGTACGCAGCGCGAAATTCTCGCCGGCTTGTTTCGTTTCGCTCTCGGCGCGAAGCAATCCAGTGTGCATCGGCGTAGGTCCGATCTTCGACGAGGATGATCGGCGTCGTCGGTCGGGCTTCTCGCAGCGTGCGCACAAAAGTTTCCGCCCGCTCCTTGACGAGGGCCGCCTCCATGTTCGGCAGCGCGTCGATGACATATACCGAAGGATCGAGTTCGGCGAGGAGTTGGGCGATCTCGGGTTCCATCTTGCCGTTGCCGGAAAAGCCGAGATTGATCACCGGCGTGTCGAGCCTGCGGCCGATGATGGAAGATTGCGCCATGCCGGTGCGCGAAGCGCAGGCGCCTTGCATAATGCTGGTGCCGTAGAATACGATCGGTTTCGGCGATTTCTGCTCGACGCGGCGAATCGTGGCGGCGGCCGGCAAGCCGATCTGCACGCGTGTGACGCCGTTGTAGAGCGGCAAATAAATGCGGTACTCACGGCTTCCCATCGGCAGCGAAGATACCAGCGTCGCTTTGGTCTGCAGGGCCGCAGGTTTGCCGACGGCGATCCAACGCCAGGTGCCGTCCTCGGTTCGGCCGTACAAATCCACGCCGCTGACGCCTGTGGCGGCCATGTGCGGCATTGCTAAGGTCGGGGAGCGTAGCCCCCATCGCACGGCGATCAGCGACGTATCGGCGACAAAGTCGACATACATGCCGGACGAGTTGCGGCTCAAGTTCCAAACCGGCTCGCGAACCACTCCTTCGGCTTTCGCGGGAAGGCGGTCGTAGAACTCTTTAACCTCAGTCCAACCACGCCCGACGACCCCAAGCTCGCGGGCGTCGTACCACCGCAAAGGATCGCCGGGAAACGTCTCGAACGGAATCTCACCGTCTGCGGCGAATGCCGACCCAGTGAGGCAAATAGCGGCACAAACTACCGTAAAAGCGGCGTGATGCACGGCCGTCTCCGGAAATTGCAAAGCGGCGTTGGACAGTTAGGACGCCGCTATGCTAACCGGCGGGAATGCAGTTCGCACGCGTCGAACCGACGAATGTCGTTCGACGGAAATACCGCGGGCTGCTAAGTCGCGCGGAACCGATTCTCGATAACCACTTCGTCATACGGAAGTTGGCCTCCGCGGCCGTAGGCGTCTTGACGCCGCTTGCCGACGACGAGCAGCATGCCGATGACGTGATCCGAGGGCAAGTTGATTAGCTTCGCGACGGCGTCGGGATCGAAACCGACGAGCGCTCCGCTATCGTAGCCCATGCCTTTGGCGGCAAGCATCAGCGTTTGAGCCGCAATGCCCACGCTGCGCATCGCCTCGTCTCGCTGCAGTTGTGCTCGGTCGCGATAGGTTTGCCGAATCATCGGCACGAGCATGTTTCGAGATTTCTCCGGCGCATCGCGCCAGTAACGTTCCGGTTCCTTGTCCCAAGCATTGAGGTCGGCGCAGATGGCAATCGTAAGTTGCGCCTCTTCAATTTGTGCTTGATTCCAAGCGGCGGCGCGCACCTGCTTCTTCAATTCCTGATCGCGAATGACTACGAACCGCCAATTCTGGATGTTGAACGACGTCGGCGAAAGAATCGCAAACTCCAGCAATCGTCGCTCCTCTTCCGGCGTCATCTTATGCGTGGTGTCGTACTGCTTGATGCTGCGGCGTTGTTCGATGGCGGAGAAAATGTCCATGTATGAACTCGGATGAACTCTTCTGTGGTGCAGGCAACTGTCCTCGAATGTGAATCATCGAGGCAGCGAAACTGTAGCGTGGAACTCGCTCTTCGACTAATTGCCCTGCAAATGCGCCTCGACCATCCAAAGCTTCTTGTCTATGCCGCGCGAGACCTCGGTAAAGAGATCGGCTGTGTCTGCGTCGCCAAGTTTGGCAGCCTCGTCAATTGCCGAGCGAGCCAATTTTCCAAACACGGCCAAAGCGTCCGACATCGCTGAAACGTGATCGCTCCAGGCTTTGATCTCGAGCGGATACTCGGGCAACGACGTTTTCGCGGCAATGGCCCGTGCGGTGCCATGCATGGTGCCGCCGAGTTCGATGCCGCGTTCAGCGATCTCATCGACGAATTCGCCGACTTCTTCGTAGATCTCATCAAACAGTTTATGAAGGGCGATGAAATTGCCCCCCTTCACGTTCCAGTGGGCCTGCTTGGCCTGCGATTGCAAATCCGCACAGTCGGCCAGTCGGGCTTGGAGGAGTTCGACGATCTTTTTCCGCGATTCTAGAGGGAGGTCGTTTTTTGTTGGATTGAGGTTCATCGCATCTAGGTTCGTGTTGAAGTTCGATAACTGATCATTCTTTTTGATGCCGCCGCGGCTCGAAGATTACCGAATTCGAGACCACGGATTGTAGAGCCTCTTCAGCACCTGTCGAATTTGGGCCGCCGGCATTGCAGCTCGGTTCGTGTCGACAAGTCTCAAACCTACCGGTGGCAGTGGAGGATTTCCAATTCAGAAAGAGTGGCAAGCGTCCACAAGTTCGACGTCGCGCAGCTTTTCGGCTCCTGAGGGCCGCTGTTTTCGCGGGAAAATGCGATGTTTTTCTCATTCGAGAAAAATTTGGTTTTCGTTGCTTGACACCAGACGCGAAACCGATAAATTACACGAGTCGTTCGGGGCAATTGGCCACGGCCACTTGTTCACGAGCGACGCATTGCTTTAACGGCAATGGCAAATGTTCTTTGACAATTTGGTAGTGATTTCAAGATTTTAGCCGGTACAAGACTGTACCCGGCCAGCATCTGACGAACGGGGCTCGAAAGGGTTTCGTCGAAAGGTGTAGGTCGTAGATTGATTTGAATCAGGCTCTTTCGATCTTGTTTATATGCCGGTCTCGCGAAAGCGGGGCTGGTTAAAGCAAATAATTATTGAAGGGTTTGATTCTGGCTCAGAATGAACGTTGGCGGCGTGGATTAGGCATGCAAGTCGAGCGGGCGTAGCAATACGTCAGCGGCGTAAGGGACAGGAACACGTAGATTACCTGCCCTCGGGTCTGGGATAGCCACGGGAAACTGTAGGTAATACCAGATGATATCTCCGGATCAAAGGTGTGATTCCGCCCGAGGATGGGTCTGCGTCCTATTAGCTAGTTGGCGAGGTAATGGCTCACCAAGGCGATGATGGGTAGCAGGTGTGAGAGCACGACCTGCGTCATTGGGACTGAGACACTGCCCAGACACCTACGGGTGGCTGCAGTCGAGAATTTTTGGCAATGGGCGAAAGCCTGACCAAGCGATGCCGCGTGCGGGATGAAGGCCTTCGGGTTGTAAACCGCTGTCAGTGGGGAGGAAAGCTTTGCGAAGAGCAAGGCTTGACCTATCCGCAGAGGAAGTGTGGGCTAAGTTCGTGCCAGCAGCCGCGGTAAGACGAACCACACAAACGTTATTCGGAATTACTGGGCTTAAAGGGTGCGTAGGCTGCGCAGTAAGTTGGGTGTGAAATACCTCGGCTCAACCGAGGAACTGCGCCCAAAACTACTGTTGAGGAAGATAGAGGTGAGCGGAACTTACGGTGGAGCGGTGAAATGCGTTGATATCGTAAGGAACACCTGTGGCGAAAGCGGCTCACTGGGTCTTTTCTGACGCTGATGCACGAAAGCTAGGGGAGCAAACGGGATTAGATACCCCGGTAGTCCTAGCCGTAAACTCTGAGTACTGAATTGAAGGGTCCTTCATAGCCCTTCAGTTGAAGCGAAAGTGTTAAGTACTCCGCCTGGGGAGTATGGCCGCAAGGCTGAAACTCAAAGAAATTGACGGGGGCTCACACAAGCGGTGGATGATGTGGCTTAATTCGAGGCTACGCGAAGAACCTTATCCTAGTCTTGACATGCACGGATTAACTCCTGGAAACAGGAGCCAGGCCTTCGGGTACAACGTGCACAGGTGCTGCATGGCTGTCGTCAGCTCGTGTCGTGAGATGTCGGGTTAAGTCCCTTAACGAGCGAAACCCTTGTCTCTAGTTGCCAGCGGGTCATGCCGGGAACTCTAGAGAGACTGCCGGTGTTAAACCGGAGGAAGGTGGGGATGACGTCAAGTCCTCATGGCCTTTATGATTAGGGCTGCACACGTCATACAATGGCGCGAACAAAGGGAAGCAAACTCGCGAGAGCAAGCAAATCCCAAAAAACGCGCCCCAGTTCGGATTGCAGGCTGCAACTCGCCTGCATGAAGCCGGAATCGCTAGTAATCGCGGGTCAGCATACCGCGGTGAATGTGTTCCTGAGCCTTGTACACACCGCCCGTCAAGCCACGAAAGTGGGGGGCATCCGAAAGCGCCGCGCCAACCGCAAGGGGGTAAGCGTCTAAGATGAACTCCGTGATTGGGACTAAGTCGTAACAAGGTAGCCGTAGGGGAACCTGCGGCTGGATCACCTCCTTTCTAAGGATTTTTTTCCGATAGGCGTGATTGCTCAATGCATCACGACTGGAAACAAAATTGTGAAGCGGTCTATATCGGCACTTGAAATCAGTCGACGTCGCAAGACGATCGTCAGCTACCAATATTGCTAGAACTAAACCCGCCCAGGCTGAGCCGCCTGGGCGGGTTTTTTTATGCGCACTGCTTTTGCGCACTGAGGCCAATTGTC
>JAFLCO010000217.1 GCA_017303535.1 Planctomycetota bacterium | reverse complement strand
CAAGTGAGGGCAGGGGAGTTTGTCGGCCTGCGGTTCCAAGGTCGACGTCATTTCAATCTCGGGGTGAATGCCCGACTCGACCCGCCGCAGCATTTTGAGGAACAACTGATTGGCGACGGCCGCGACGGTGCCGCGCGTGTCGCTGGTGCGCCACAGCGGATGGATGCCGTCGTGCGATTGGGCCTCCAGTACGGCGCCGTCGCCGACGACGCTGCGGACGATCTTGCCTTGTTTCGAGCCTGCGGCACTGGCCGTGGCATGGCGAACGAAGCGTTCCCAGAAGCCGCGTTCGGCCGTCGCGTCGCAGACGTACCATTTCGTACCGTCGTGACGGACGCTTACCTGCAACACGCCGGCGGTCGGGCGGTCGCGAAGAATGTCGTGAGCCCGTTGCTCGCCGACGGCGACCAGCGCCATTTGATAGATCGCCGGTTCGCCCTCGGTGTAATAGACGCGAACCAATACGACGGCGTACGACGCCCCGTCGGCGTCTTTCTCCGGCAGAGGCAGCACTTCCTGCACTTCGAGAGCTCGCACGACGCGCTCGGGCGACTGATGCCAGGCTTGCGCGACCAAGTACGTCGTGAGCGCGTCGTAGGTCCGTTCGACCGCCGGTGGTCGGAAGAGGTCGAGCCAGTCGTGGGCCGCGCGCAGATGCGGCAGGTCGCAAGGAGCGCGGCGATCTTCTTCGCCGATGGGCCAATCGAGCCGGAACCAGTAGAAGCCGTGTGGTCCGAGCGAAAGCAAATATGGTAACTCACCGATTTGCGGAAACCGCGTCTGTCCGAACAACTCGACCGGCGCGCGGCCGCGAAACTCGGCCAGGTCCAGCTCGACGAACTGCGCCAGCCGCGAGAGGTTGACCACGACGAGAATGGTTTCGCCGTCGAGTTCGCGGAGGTATGCGAGGATGCGGGGATTCTGCGGGAAGAGGAATCGCAACGTACCGCGGCTGAATGAGCGGTGCCGCGCACGCAGGCGGAGCACGCGCCGCAACCACCACAGAAACGAATGCGGGCTCTGTTCCTCGGTTTCAACGTTGCGCGATTGGTAGTGGTACTCCGGATCAACGATCGTCGGCAAAAACAGCCGCTGCGGGTTGGCGTGCGAAAAGCCCGAGTTGCGGTCGGGGCTCCATTGCATGGGGGTCCGCACCGAGTCGCGATCGCGCAGGTAGATATTGTCGCCCATGCGGATCTCGTCGCCGTAGTACATCACCGGCGTGCCGGGGAGCGAGAAGAGCAGGGCATGCATCAGCTCGAGGCGGCGACGATCGTTCCGCAGGAGCGGCGCCAGCCGACGCCGCAAGCCGAGGTTCACGCGCGATTGCGGGTCGGTCGCATAGAAGCGGTACATCGCGTCGCGCTCTTCCTCGGTGACCATCTCGAGCGTGAGTTCGTCGTGGTTGCGCAGGAAGATGGCCCATTGCGAAAGCGGCGGCGGCGTCGGCGTGTGGCGCAAGATGTCGACGATCGGAAACCGCTCCTCTTGCTGGACGGCCATAAACAGCCGCGGCATCAGCGGGAAGTTGAAGCACATCTGGCATTCGTCGTCATCGCCGAAATAGGCGGCCGTTTCGTCGGGCCATTGATTGGCTTCGGCCAACAGCATTCGGCCGGGGAAGTGTTCGTCGATGTGGGCGCGGAGTTCCTTGAGGAAACCGTGCGTTTCCGGCAGGCTCTCGCCGTTGGTGCCGTCGCGTTCGTAAAGGTAGGGAATCGCATCGAGGCGGACGCCGTCGATTCCCATGCCGAACCAATAGTCGACGATGTCGAGCACGGTCTGACGCACAACCGGGTTGTCGAAGTTCAAATCCGGCTGGTGCGAGTAGAAGCGATGCCAATAGTACTGCTGGGCCAACGGATCCCAGGTCCAGTTCGACGGCTCGAAGTCTTGGAAAATGATCCGCACTTCGGGATACCGGTCCGACGTGTCGGACCAGACGTAGAAATCGCGCTCGGGGCTTCCTTTCGGCGCGCGACGAGCCCGTTGAAACCAAGCGTGCTGGTCGGAAGTGTGATTGATGACGAGCTCGCTGATAACGCTTAGGCCCAGCTGATGGGCGGCGTCGAGAAAACGTTTGAAGTCGTCGAGCGACCCGTACATCGGGTTGATGTTCATGTAGTCGGCGATGTCGTAACCTTCGTCGCGCAGTGGCGAAGGATAAAACGGCAACAGCCAGATCGCCGTGACGCCGAGCGAGGCCACATAGTCGAGCTTCGCGGTGAGGCCGGCGAAGTCGCCGATGCCGTCGCCGTTGGAGTCGAAGAACGAGCGCACATGCAACTGATAGATGACGGCGTCTTTGTACCAGTCGAGCGGTCGGGCCAACTCGCCGCCGCCGGCAATGCGCGGGTCCGCCATCGCGCTGCGATTTGCGGCTTGTTCATCCGATGTGTCGCGGGCAAGCAAGGTGTCGGGCTTCATGATGCTTCTTCCTCGGCGTCGGTGAGTACCGCAATAGGGAACCGCGCGGAGATTCCGGCCATGGCGAGACGGTCCGACGGCGGCGTGAATTCCTCACCGGTAAAAACGTGGCGAAACGTGCGGCCTGCCGCGCCTGGGATCTGTATTTCGGCGTCGGTCCAAGCGTGTTCGGCCTGGTCGCAGAGTTCGGTAACATCGTCGAGTTCGGCATCGCCGGCCAGCTTAAGCCAGCGGCGCGGCACGGCCACGACGATTTGCGGCGGAGCGGCGGGCGCGACTTCTGAATCGGTGTTCGTCGACCTCTCGGTCGAGCCGACGCCGGCCGCACGCCACGCAAAGGCCGCGAGCCGATCGGACTGCAGGCCGCTAACGCTAAGCGGCACGTATTCGCCGGATTCGAAGAGCGAAGCGTAGCGGCGTCGCAGGTCGAGCAACCGCCAAACGACGAACAACTTCAGACGATCGTCGTGCGGACGGCGCGCCAATTCGGCGGCGAACTCGGCCCGTTGTTCGACGCGCGTGTTCCACCCGGCCTGCACTTGTTCCAACAATGCGCGGCGGCGGCCGTAGTCGACCGGGCGGCGATTATCGGGGTCTACCAAGCTGAAGTCCCACAGTTCCTGACCTTGGTAAATGTCCGGGACGCCGGGGCAAAGCAACTTGAGCACGGTTTGCGAAAGGGCCGTGTAGTAGCCGGCCGCGGCGATGCGTTTGTGGAACGCCGCAAAGTGCGTCAGAAACTGATTCTCCCGGCCGCCGCCGAGGCATTGGGCCACGAATTGCCGCACGGCTTGATCGTACTCGGCGTTGGGATTGATCCAACTGGTGCGCTGCTTCGCCTCGCGCGTGGCCTTCTCCATGTAGAGTTGCAGACGTTCGATGAGCGAATCACGTTGGGCGTCTTTGAGCGGGCCGCCGGGCCAAACGCCGAGCAAGTTTTGATAGAAGAGATACTCGTCGGCTGGCGCGGGAGCCGGAGCGCCGTCGACTTCCTGCTTCCAGGCCCGTGTCAGGCGGCTCCAACGATTGACGGCCGCGCTCCACTGCTTGGGAATCTCCGAGAGCACGTCGATGCGTGCCCGCACGTCTTCGGTGCGTTTGGTGTCGTGCGTCGTGGTGGTCAGCAAGCCGCGACGCTGCCGGAGCGCACGATGCGAGTTCTGCGCATGAAAACTGGAAATTCCGCAGACGGCCGACGTCGGCTCGCCGCCCACTTCGTTGGCCGAAGCGAGCGGTGAGTAGACATAGAACGCCGTATCCTCGACTCCTTTCGCCATGACGGGGCTCGTCACTTGCTGGAACTTGCCGGCAAACTCTTCCCGCGCGCGAATGTGCGCTTCGCTGAGGCCGGGCGGATGCTTCAGCAGCAGAATATCGCGAATGAAGTCAAACGTCGCCGGATCGATCGAACGATTGCGGCGCTTGGCGACGCTGACGGCCCGATTGACGAAGCGGGCATCGCGCTCCGAGACGCCGTCGGGACCGGGGTAGGTGCGATAAACAGGGAAGCTGGCGAGCACTTCACGCAACGCGTAGCGCAAGGCGTTGAGCGTAAAGTCGCGCGACTTGCGGTGTTGCTCCGACAGGCGGTTGATGCGATGCGCGAGCATTTGCAACTCGCTGGCCATCGAGAAGCGGACGATGAGCCGTTTGCATTCACGGACCACGTCGTGGAAATGGCGCGATTCGCCGGTGAAGCGCAGGTACTGTCGTTCGACGGCGGTGGCGCCTTCGGGGTCGATCAAGAGCGAATTTAAAAGATGCGTGAAGTCGTAGCCGGTCGTTCCGGCGACGGGCCAAGACTCCGGCAGCGGTTCGTCGGGGCCGAGAATCTTTTCGACGAGCACATAGAGCGGGGCGTTCTGCGATGCGACTTGGGAAGTTGCAGCGCCTTCCGAAGTTGCGTCGGCCGCGGCCGGCTCTTCGCTGTGCCAGGCGTCGAATTCAGCGACCTCATGAAACCCGGAGCCGAAGACGGCGGCGACGTCGGCCGGGCGCGGGGGACGTAAGCCGAGGCGGTTGCACACAGTGCGTAGGAGTTCGGGACCGAGGTGATAGGGCTTGGCGGCCTCGGCGACCGGCGCCGCCACCGCGACGCCGGCATCGTCGGATTCGCCGGCGACCGCTTCGACCTGAGGCGTCGCATGGAGACGAACCTCCCAAACGTTGCTCTCCTGTTCCAACTCTGCATCGGCCCGAAGTTGCCGATGAATACGTCGGGCCAGATACAGGTAGTGGAGCCGCCACAGGTATTCTTCCGGTGCGTAGAGGCCGTCGACGTGATCGATCCGCAGGCCGTCGACGTCGCCTTCTTCGAGTAGTCGGCCGATGAGATCGTTGACGGCGTGGAACGCCTCCGGCTTTTCGATGCAGAGCGCCGCCAGGTCATTAATATCGAAGAAGCGGCGGTAGTTGATTTCGTCGGACGCGGCGCGCCAGTGGCAGAGCCGGTACGATTGGGCCTGCAACAATCGATCGAGTCTATCGAACGATTCCGGCTCGCCGACCGCGCCGTTGATGACGGCCAGGTTCTCGGCGATAAACGCCGCGATCTGCGGTTCGCGGGCTTCGAGTTCGCGCAGCCGACGCTTGATGATTTCCTTTTCGCGCTGCCGCTCGTGTACGGCTTTGGGGGTCGTAGCGGTCGGCGGCGGCAGGTGTTCGAGCGCCGTGATGATGCTTTGATATTCGTGGAAGGTCTCAGAGTCCTGGCCGAGCAGTTGCCGCAGTTCGTCGAGCCGATGCGTGAGGATCGGAATCGCGGTCTTGGGGCCGAACGGGAGATTACGATCGTAGTATTTGACGACAAAACCGCCGTCGACGTGGTCGAGTTGCAACTGGCCTGCCTCGAGGGCTTCGCCGTATTGCGAGCCGAGGATCGGAATCAGTACTTTGTTCTCGAGTTCGTCTTTGACGGGATGCCAGTCGATGTCGAAGAAGCCGGAGTAAGGCGAGTTCGGGCCGTTTTCCAGCACGTCGCGCCACCAGGGGTTGTCGTGCCCGGCGGCCATGTGATTGGGGACGACGTCGAGGATGTGGCTCAAGTCGTGAGCGCGGAGCGCCGCGATGAAGTCGCGGTATCCTTCGTCGCCGCCGAGTTCCGGATTGAGTTGATTGTGGTCGCAGACGTCGTACCCGTGCATGCTGCCGCTGCGTGAGCGGGTATAGGGCGAAGCGTAGACGTGGCTGATGCCGAGCGCCTGCAGATAGTCGGCGATCGCGGCGGCGTCCGCGAAGGGAAAGCCGGCGTGGAACTGCAAGCGATACGTGGCGCGCGGAGCCGGCCTTCGATCGGCGACTTCCCGCACGACACGCTCCGCGGTTCGGTCGATGAGTTGCCGAACGCGGTTTACGTCGGTCGCGGGAACGTCGGGCATGTGGAATCTCCGATCAACACAAACTCATAAGGAAGTAATTCAACGACGTTGTCGAGAGCCCGCCGCGTTCCGCCGAACTCGGCCTCCTCGGTCGAGAGCAATAATCGCGCCTCGCCGGGAAGTTCTACGGCCGTCGGTCGGCTGGATAAGTTGGCGAAGATCGTGGCCCGCGGAGCTTGGCCCCGCTCAATGACGAGCAGGGATGATTCCTCGCCGGCGTCGTGAGCGCGAGCGTGACGGCGATCGGCCAACGGCGCGAAGGTTCGGCGAGCGCGTAATAGGGTACGGTAGAGACGGCGCAAACCGGCGGCCGCAGTGCCGTGGGGCCAATTCCAGGAGATGCGGGCGAGTTCGAACGTCGCTTCCGCGTGCGGGTCGAAGAGTTCCCCTTTGTGAGCGGCGAGAAACTCCGCGAACTCGCGAGCCCGACCGTTGCGGACGGATTCGGTAAGCGTGTCGTCGAGGAAAGAACAGAAGTACGGAAACGGCCTGGTCTCTCCATATTCCTCGCCCATGAATAGGAGCGGCGTGCAGGGCGACGTCAGCAAGAGCGCAGCGGCCAAGCGCTGTGCGGCGGCGGGAATCAGAGTACCGAGCCGTTCGCCGCCGGCCCGATTGCCGATTTGGTCGTGGTTTTGAATGCAAACGATGAAATGTTCCCGCGGCAAGTTGCCGACCGGCGAGCCATGTCGACGGCGCTTGCGGCGACTATAGCAGCCGTCGTAGGCGTTGACTTCGTTGTAGGCTTTCACGAGCGTGTCGACGTCGCCGAAGTCTTCGTAGTAGCCGTGGCGTTCACCGGTGAGCAGCGCGTGCAGGGCGTGGTGAAAGTCGTCGCTCCAAACGGCGTCGAGGCCGTAACCGCCGCGCTCCGGCGGGTTGACGAGACGGACGTCGTTCTGATCCGTCTCAGCGGTGACGAACGCCGAGCGTCCGCAACGTTTTGCTTCGGTATGCACGGCTTCCGTCAATTCGGCGAGAATGTGCTGCGCGCCAAGATCGTAGATAGTTTGTACGGCGTCGAGGCGAAGACCATCGACGTGAAAGTCACGGATCCAGCGGCAGGCGGAATCGATGACGAATCGCCGTACCGGCTCGCAATCGGGCCCGTCGTAATTGAGCGCGTCGCCCCAGGGTGTGTGATAGTGGGCGGTGAAGTAGGGAGCGAGGAGTCCGGCGTAGTTGCCTTCGGGACCGAGGTGGTTGTAGACGACGTCGAGTACGACGCCGAGCCCCGCGCGATGGGCCGCATCGACGAAGCGCTGCAGTGCCGCAGGTCCGCCGTAGCTGTCGTGCACGGCTTGAAGGTGAACGCCGTCGTAGCCCCAGCCACGCGTTCCGGGGAACTGAGCCAGCGGCATCAGTTCAACCGCCGTGACGCCCAGATCGGCGAGTTCCGGAAGTCGAGCCGCGGCGGCGTCGAGCGTTCCTTGCGTAGCAAAAGTCCCGACGTGTAATTCGTAAAGCGCAAGGTCTACTAGCTTCAGTCCCGACCAATGGTGATCGGACCAAGCGAATGATTGCGGATCAAAAACGGCCGACGGGCAATGAACGCCTTCGGGTTGCCAGGCGGAAGCGGGATCGGGCAGATCGAGATCGAAGGTGGGGATGCGATAGGCGTAGCGGAGTTGCGGAATCCGCTCGGGCTCGATCGTCTCGATCCAAACGAAATGTCCGTCGTCAGAGGGCTGCATCGTCCGCGTCAGACGCTGTGTTCCGTCGATGAGAACTAACTCGACGCTACGGTGGTTCGGAGCCCAGACGCACCAGCGCAAGTCGTTCGGTTCGACGAAGCTCACGCCTTGTCGCAACGCGAAACTTTGAACGGGCTTATCGTGGCTAAAACTCTGCCGCATGATATTTCCTGACAAGCTTGGGAGACCCGCATCAAAGCGACCGGCGTGCCAAGCGTTCCTAAAACTTTCATTCGGTACGTGATTTGCCTTTAGATGTGAGGGAGCCGCAGCCACCTTGAACAAAATGTGACATCCTCTTGAACCGTCGCTTCCACGACCTGGGAACGGTGAGAGATGGTGCGCTATCTGGTGGTCGATCGCCGACCATGCTGGTCGATATTGAGGCGGCTGTGGGTTTCTCGCCTCGTGTCGCACACGACTTGCGCCAACTATGGGATCTATTCCGTCTGTCTGCTAGGGGCGATGGCGCGGAAGTGTGGCGGCTGCGACAAGTCGTCGCACATTTTGTCGAGTTCGCATGCACCCTAGAGTTGGCTGATGAACCGATCGAGTGTGGCGGCGGTACGTTTCGGCTGTTCTATAAGTTTCAGGAGAGTGGATATGTCGCTGGTCGAAGAGACGCTCGCTTCGGGTCAGCCGGCCGATCAGCAACATGCGATTCTCATGGCACTTACGGCCCTGCGGCGCGGCGATTTCTCCGTGCGCCTGCCGACCACTTGGACGGGCCTGAGCGGGAAAGTCGGCGATACGTTTAACGACGTGATGGATCAGCTTGAAGGCATGGCCAACGAGCTTGATCGCATCAGCCGCGTCGTCGGTAAGGAAGGCAAGATTAAGCAACGGGCGTCTCAGGGCGGCCTCAGCGGCGCGTGGGCCGGCACGATCGACAGCGTCAACGCACTGATCAGCGACTTGGTGCATCCGACCTCGGAAATGGCGCGCGTGATCGGCGCCGTGGCGAAAGGCGATTTGTCGCAATCAATGGCGCTCGACTTGGAAGGTCGGCCGCTGGAAGGCGAATTCTTGCGCACGGCCCGCACCGTGAACCGGATGGTGGATCAGCTCGGCTCGTTCGCTTCCGAAGTGACGCGCGTGGCCCGTGAAGTGGGTACCGACGGCAAGCTCGGCGGACAAGCGGCCGTGAAAGGCGTCGCCGGTACATGGCGCGATTTGACCGACTCCGTGAACTCGATGGCCGGCAACCTCACCGCCCAGGTGCGCAACATCGCGGAAGTGACGATCGCCGTGGCCAACGGCGACTTGTCGAAAAAGATCACCGTCGACGTGCGCGGTGAGTTCCTCGAACTCAAAGACACGATCAACACGATGGTGGATCAGCTTCGCTCCTTCGCCTCGGAAGTGACGCGCGTGGCCCGTGAAGTGGGTACCGAAGGTCGCTTGGGCGGACAAGCGCGCGTCGAAGGCGTGTCGGGCACTTGGAAAGATCTCACGGACTCCGTGAACTTCATGGCCGGCAACCTCACGGCCCAAGTCCGCAACATCGCGGCGGTGACGACGGCCGTGGCCGGCGGCGACTTGTCGAAGAAGATCACCGTGGACGTGAAGGGCGAAATCCTCGAGCTGAAGAACACGATCAACACGATGGTGGAACAGCTCAGCTCGTTCGCCTCGGAAGTGACGCGCGTGGCCCGCGAAGTGGGCACGGAAGGCAAGCTTGGCGGCCAAGCCGACGTGAAGGGCGTGGCCGGTACGTGGAAAGATCTCACGGACTCCGTGAACTCGATGGCCGGCAACCTCACCGGTCAGGTGCGCAACATCGCCGACGTGACGACGGCCGTGGCCCGCGGCGACTTGTCGAAGAAAATCACGGTCGACGTAAAGGGGGAAATTCTCGAGCTAAAGAACACGATCAATACGATGGTGGATCAGCTCAGCTCGTTTGCTTCCGAAGTGACCCGCGTGGCTCGCGAGGTGGGTACCGAAGGGAAGCTCGGCGGCCAAGCCGAGGTGAAAGGCGTCGCCGGTACGTGGAAAGATCTCACCGACTCGGTGAACTCGATGGCCGGCAACCTCACGGCCCAAGTCCGCAACATCGCCCACGTGACGACGGCCGTGGCCAACGGCGACTTGTCGAAGAAGATCGAAGTCGACGTGCGCGGTGAAATTCTGGAGTTGAAAAACACGATCAACACGATGGTCGATCAGCTCCGCGCTTTCGCTTCCGAAGTGACGCGCGTGGCCCGTGAAGTGGGTACGGAAGGCAAACTCGGCGGCCAGGCCGATGTGCGCGACGTCGCCGGTACTTGGAAAGACTTGACGGACTCCGTGAACTTCATGGCCGGCAACCTCACCGGCCAGGTGCGCAACATTGCCGAAGTGACGACGGCCGTGGCCCGCGGCGACTTGTCAAAGAAGGTTTCGGTCGACGTCAAAGGCGAAATTCTCGAGCTGAAGAACACCGTGAATACGATGGTGGATCAGCTTCGCTCCTTTGCCGCCGAAGTGACCCGCGTGGCTCGTGAAGTGGGTACGGAAGGGAAGCTCGGCGGCCAGGCCGACGTTCGCGGTGTGGAAGGCACCTGGCGCGACTTGACCGACTCCGTCAACTCGATGGGCGGTAACCTCACGGCCCAGGTTCGCAACATCGCGGCTGTGACGAAAGCCGTGGCCGGCGGTGACTTGTCGAAGAAAATCACGGTCGACGTCCGCGGCGAAATTCTCGAACTCAAAGACACCATCAACACGATGGTGGATCAGCTTCGTTCGTTCGCTTCGGAAGTGACCCGTGTGGCCCGTGAAGTGGGTACGGAAGGGAAGCTCGGCGGTCAGGCGGAAGTGAAAGACGTCGCCGGAACGTGGAAAGACTTGACCGACAGCGTGAACTTCATGGCCGGTAACCTTACCGGTCAGGTACGCAATATCGCCGAAGTGACGAAAGCCGTGGCCAACGGCGACTTGTCGAAGAAGATCTCCGTCGACGTCAAAGGTGAAATCCTCGAGCTGAAGAACACCATCAACACGATGGTCGATCAGCTCAGCTCGTTCGCCTCGGAAGTGACGCGCGTGGCCCGCGAAGTGGGTACTGAAGGGAAGCTGGGCGGTCAGGCTCAAGTGAAGGGCGTGAGCGGTACCTGGAAAGACTTGACCGACAACGTCAATTCGATGGCCGGCAATCTCACAGGCCAGGTCCGCGGTATCGCTCGCGTCGTTACGGCCGTGGCCAACGGCGACTTGAAGCAAACACTGACGGTGGAAGCCAAGGGGGAAATCGCGGCCTTGGCGGACACGATCAACGGCATGATCGACACGCTCGCGACGTTCGCCGATCAGGTGACCACCGTGGCTCGCGAAGTCGGTGTCGAAGGAAAGCTCGGCGGGCAGGCGAGCGTGCCGGGTGCGGCCGGTACCTGGAAAGACCTTACCGACAACGTCAATCGGCTCGCCGCCAACCTGACCACGCAAGTGCGGGCCATCG
>JAFLCO010000216.1 GCA_017303535.1 Planctomycetota bacterium | reverse complement strand
CGCGCTTACGGTCGGCGCTGCTAGAATGCAACCACGCTTGGCTGCGGAACGGCCGGGCACAGGCACATGCCCGAGAGGCCCAGGATGAGTTACGGAAACACGCGTCGTCCTTACCGCAAGAAAAAAGATTACACGCCGATCGTCTTGGCGGTCGTCATGTTTCTCGCGCTTCCGGCGCTAGCGTTCGCGGTCTACAAGTTTGTGCTCAACAAGCCGGCATCGACGCCGGAAGAAATCGCCGTTGCCGTCGTGCCGCCGCGCAACATCGTGTCGTCGAACAACGCGACGACCCGCCCTGCCACCATTCCGGCGACCACCGGTACAACGGCGCGTGCTGCGAACACGACGACGACGACGACCCCGGCCAACACGGGCCCCACCGATCCGTTCGCCATGGCCGACATGATGGGCATGATGAATGCCGACGTTGCCACGGCCAAGGTTTGCAAGAAGCTCAAGGAGTCGATGGAGCTGCGTAAGACGCTGGCGATCTGGCTCTTTGATCGCTCGCCGAGCGCCGACGGCCGCCGCGAAGAAGTGCTCAAGCACTTGCAGACCTATTACCCGCTCTTGAAGGTGCCGGGCCAAGCGCCGGCGGCCGATCCCGCGGCGGCGCAGCTCGTGTCGGTGGTCGGCGGTTTCGCGGCCGACGCGAGCTTCGTTACGCAGGAGCCTGAGGCGGATTCACAAAAGTTCCTGAGCGCGGTTGCACAAATCAAGAGCGGCAGCGACGGCAACATTGAAAACACGTTCAAAGCCATCGAAGCGGCCGTGACGAAATTCGGCACCTATGCCGAGCCGCCGCACTTGCGCAACGTCGCCGTCATCGTGGTAACGGATGAAATCGGCAATGATCAGGTCGAACGAGATAAGGTGACCGCGCTGGTGCAGAAGTCGACGATTCCGGTCTATGTGATCGGCGCGGCCGCGCCGTTCGGCGGCACCGGCGCGATGGCCGCCGGCCCCGAAGGTTCGCAGTTCGCACAAGGCCCCGAAACGCGCGACGTCGAATGGGTCAACATCGAGAGCGGCATGGGCCCGATTATGATGGGGAACCAAGAAACCAATTTCGGTCCCTACTCGCTGACCGCGCTTTGCCGCGAATCGGGCGGTGAAATGTTTCCGATCGCGTCGCTCGGCGGCGGTATGAACCTGCCGCCGCAATACGCGCCACGCTATATGAGCGAGAAAGACTACCAAGCCTTGGTCGCGGGCAACAAAGCGCTGTCGGCATTGATCGCCGCCGCGAAATTGCCGGCGGCGAAGCAGATTTCCGGGCCGGAAACCTCGTTCGGCGTCGATGAGGCCGGCTCGCCGACGACGGCCGACGTCGATAAGGCCCAGCGCCCTCAGGCGTTGATCAAGCCGAGCATCGACGCGGTTTACGATCTGCTGAAAGAAGGCGAAAAGGATCGTCCGAAACTAACTGATCCGCGGCAGCAGGCCGCCTTCGATCTGGCGATGGGCCGTATCATGGCCGCCAAGGTTCGTACCGAAGGCTACATTGTACTCTTGGCCGCGTTCAAATCGGGCCGCAAAGCCACGAAACCCGACACGCGCCTATGGCGGCTCGAAATGGCCGACGGCATCGAGAAGAACAGCGTGCTCGACAGCATGGCGAAGAAGGCTCGGCAGTACCTGGAAAAGGTCATCGCCGAACATCCGAACACGCCTTGGGCCAACGCGGCCCAGCAAGAGCTGGCTTTGCCGATTGGTTGGAAGTGGATCGAGAGCTAAACGATTATGATTTCCTCCCCTCGCCCCTTGCGGGAGAGGGGCCGGGGGTGAGGGGTAAGCTTCACAGTAGACACCAAATCGTTTATTGCTTTAGCGTCGGTCGCCCGCCGGCGTTCGTTGAATTGGCAACACTGAATACTTTACGGGGTCGCACTATGCGCCGGCAGATTCTGTCGTGGGTCGTCGTCGGTAGTTTGTATTCGATCGGCGCTCTTGATGCTCAAGAAGCACTGCCGCCGCTGGAACCGGTGACCGTCGGGCCGTATGCCGAGAAAGTCGTCTGGCCGATCTCAGGCACGACGAAACAAGACGCACCATTTGCCAGCACGTTTGGCCCGCGGCAGCTCTCGGTCGACGGGTATCGGCACGATTTCAACCGCGGCATGGATATCCGCTGCACGATCGGCACGCCCGTTCATGCCTGCGTAGCCGGCGAGGTGCGCGTCGCGGGCAAAACGGAAACGTCGCCCAGCGGCACGATTCAAATCCGAAGCGTGAAGCCTGGTGTTTCCGGCAAGCCGAAGACGACCGACTACTACACCGTCACGTACTTAAACATGGCCGAGTTCGAGGTGAAGGAAGGAGACCAAGTCGAGGCGGGCCAGATCATCGGCAAGACCGGCCCGAGTCCGCGCGGTTACGATCTGCTGCGTGTCGAACTTCGCGACGGCGGCTCGTCTCTGAAAAACGCCGTACATCCGCTGGCTCTGCTCCCCTATGAGAACGCCGGCCCGCCGACGATCGCAATCGACACGGCTTCGGAAGTCGCCGGCCATTCCGTGGTCGCCGTGACCACGACGGTTTCCGGTGAAGAGATGGATCTGCTTCGCGTCGAGGTGGCGTTGTTCGACGGTACCAACGAGGTGGCGCGCCGCACGTATGACCTACACGAGTGGAACCGGGCCTATACGGAACCGAAAGACACTAAGAAACTGCTCGACCAGCAAACGCTCAACGGCGTTCGCGCCGAGCCCGGTCAATTTCGCTCGACGCAAGAGAAGTTCGAACTGACGCTGGTGTTTGAAGATTTGCCGGTTGTGAAGAACAAGGCGAAGCTGGCGGTGAAGGCGAAAGCCGTCGACGTGCGCGGTCAAGCGAAAGAAGTGGAGCGCAAGGCGGGCGGGCGATAGCTCAAGCTCGCCATGCTTTGAGAATTGCGTCCAGCACCTCGTCGTCACTCGGCAGCGGCGACGGTACGACGGCCCGCAGCGGAATCGGCACTTCGTCCATGCGGTACGCCGTGCCTGCGCGGTGCAAACCGTAGATCGCCGTGGTGAATTGCACGTCGGCGTCGGCGATACGTTCGGCGCCCGGGTAATCGAGCGCGATCGTCGGAATCTCATGCAGCCGCTCCCGGGCCTTCGGATCGAGCACGTGCAACCCGTCGCTGCCGACCATCAGGCAGGCGTCGACCTCGCCGCGCAAGAGCAACGCTTCGGCCGAGTATTCGCCGGGGTTGTACCTGGGGTAACCGCGGGCCAAGTTGACGCTAAACGGATAGCCGGTCTGCCAAGTGAGCACGCTGTCGGCCCCGGCGACGTCGCCGTAGATTCGCATCCGCCGCGCATAGAAACGGGTGTGAGCATTGAGGTCGGTCGTGAGCCGCAACAAGGCCTCGACGCCGGCGTGCCCATTGCGCCCCAGCGACAACCCGCGGCCGAAGAAGAACACGCCCGAGCGGCAGGCCTTCATTTGGTCGGCGAGTTGTCGCAGTTTGTCGAGGGGAACGTCGCCGACTTCCGCCACGTCGAGCGGCTTACCGGCCACGAGGGCGCGTAAGGCCCAGAGCACTTCGAAATCGCTCGACGGTCGAATGCGCACGAAGTCGTCGGCCATGCGGGCCGTCGGGGTCTCGGCGATGTCAAAGACGATCAGTTTTCGCCCGGCCCGACCTTCCGGAACGAACTGCCCCTTCGGCTCGAGCGAATATCGCTCCATGTGCCGCGGATGACTGACGGCCGGATTCGCGCCCCAGTAGATCACGAGGTCGCACCGGTTCCGCACTTCGCCGAGCGAGCAGGTCGACTCGCCGACGGTCTGCAGCGCCATGATCGAGTTGCCGTGGCAGGTCGAGGCCGTCGTATCAATCACGGCGCCGATCGTGTCGGCCAATCGCACGGCGGCTCGCTGCCCCGGCGTGCTGCTGCGCGAGAGTCCGTAAATCAGCGGATGCTTGGCCTCGCGCAAGATACGGGCCGCGGCCTTTACCGCGTCGTCGAACTGGACCGGCTTGCCGCTGATGAGTGCGTGTTCGGCCGGCGGCGCGATGTTGTGCCGCGCGAACCACGACTGCTGTAGCGAGCAATCCGAGTTCATGGCCGTCACGCGGCCGGCCTCGACCGTCGCGCGCAAGTCGTCGCAAACGCAGCCGCAGACCGTGCACGCGATGTCGTGAACTTCCTCCGTCATCAGGAATTTTGCCGGCCTACGCCAGCAACTCCTTCAGCGGATGCTGCGGTTCGACGCCCGTGAGCCGCGCGTCGAGTCCTTGGAACTTGTAACTCAGCCGCTCGTGATCGATGCCGAGGCAATGCAAGATCGTGGCGTTCAGATCGTTCACGTGCGTCGGCTTGTCGACGACGTTGTAACTGAAGTCGTCTGTCTCGCCGAGCGTTTGGCCCCCCTTGATGCCGCCGCCGGCCAGCCACATGCAGAAGTTCTTCGGATGATGGTCGCGGCCGTAATTCGTGGCTGTGAGCGTCCCTTGCGAGTAGACCGTGCGGCCGAATTCGCCGCCCCAGACGACGAGTGTTTCGTCGAGCAGGCCCTTCTGCTTAAGGTCAGTCAAGAGCGCGCCGATCGGTTGATCGGTGTCTTCGCATTGCAGCCGCAAGTCGCCGGGGAGGTTGCCGTGTTGATCCCAGCCGCGATGTAGAATCTGCACCACGCGCACGCCGCGCTCGACCAACCGCCGGGCCATCAGCGCACTGGAGGCAAACGTACCGGGCTTGGTCACGTCGGGCCCGTACATTTCCAGCGTCGCCGCCGTTTCACGCGAGAGGTCCGTCAGCTCCGGCACGCTTGATTGCATGCGGAACGCCATCTCGTATTGCTTGATCCGCGTGTCGATCTCGGGATCGCCGAACCGGGCTTTACTCGTCTCGTTCAATTCGACCAATGCATCGAGCATCACGCGGCGGTGACGAGCATCAACGCCCGGCGGGTTTTGAATGTAGAGCACCGGATCGCCGACGCTTCGTAAGGCTACGCCGGTGTGCGCGGTCGGCAGGAACCCGCTGCTCCACATCCGCGTAAACAGGGCCTGCGCGGCCGCCTTCGATTTCCAATTCGGCGTCAACACGACGAACGCGGGCAGATCGTTTGTTTCAGCTCCGAGCCCGTACGAAACCCACGACCCGAGGCTTGCAAAGCCCGGCACTTCGCGGCCCGACATCACGAACGTGCAGGCCGGATCATGGTTGATGGCGTTCGTGAACACCGTCTTGATCAGAGCGATGTCGTCGACATGTTTTGCGGTATGCGGTAGAAGTTCGCTGACCCATCTGCCGCACTTGCCGTGCTGGGCAAACTTAAACATCGACGGGGCCACCGGCAGCCGGGCCTGACCGCTGGTCATCGTCGTGATGCGCTGGCCTTTGCGAATGCTGTCGGGCAGGTCTTTGTCGAACTGCTTGTGCAACTCCGGCTTGTAGTCCCAGGTGTCAATTTGCGACGGCCCGCCGTTCATGTGCAGATAGATGATCGACTTGGCCCGCGGCGCGAAATGCGGCAAGCCCTTCAGCGGCGGCTGCACGCGCTCGGCCGGCGGTTTGGCCGGCGACTTACTTACCGGAGCGGCGCCGCGCGCCGACGCCGCCAACAACCCGAGGGCCGCGCCGCCGAGGCGGACGCCGCTCGTGCCGAAGAACTGCCGCCGCGTTTGCTGCAACAAATAATCGTGGATCGGATCCATAGGTTCGTTCCCGGCGGGGTTAGTTCCGATTCAACGTTTCATCGAGATTCAAGACGAGATTCGCCGTCAGCGTCCAAGCCGCCGTTTCCTCGGCGCTCGCAACACCCGCCGGCTTGGATTCGCCGACGCGAATTGCCCCTGCCGCGGCCCTCTCGTCGTTCGCATAGAGCCGACGTTGCTCGTCGAGCGCCCTGCGGACCACGAGCAACTCGCGGTCGTCGGGACTTCGCGAAAGTACGGTGCGATAAAGGTAAGCGATCCGCTCGGCGTCGCTCTTGCCCCCTTCGGCAAGCGCTCGCTCCGCCAATGCCCGGGCCGCTTCGAAATGCTGCACGTCGTTCATCAGCTGCAGCGCCTGCAGCGGCGTGTTGCTCCGTTCGCGGCGCGAGCACATTTGCTCGCGGTTCGGGCCGTCGAAGTTCGACATAAACGGCGGCGGCGCGGTCCGTTTCAAGAACGCGTAGATGCTGCGGCGATAAAGGGCGTCGCCGTGATCTTGCAGGTAGTAGCGGGTGTTGCTGTCGGCGTAACCGACCGGCTCCCAAATATTCGGCGGCTGGTACGACTTCACCCCTTCGCCGCCCATCCGCAGGTTAATCAGCCCGCTGACGAACAGGGCATTGTCGCGGATTTGCTCGGCATCGAGCCGAAACCGGGGGCCGCGGGCGAGCAAACGATTCTCCGGATCGCGGGCTCGCAGCTCCGGCGCGGCGAACGATTGTTGCCGGAATGCTTGCGACATGACGAGCTGGCGAACAAATCGCTTCGTGTCCCAGCCGTGCTTCTGAAAGTCGACGGCCAACCAATCGAGCAACTCCGGATGACTCGGCGGCTCTCCCTGCGAGCCGAAATCTTCACTGGTCTTCACGAGCCCGACGCCGAAGAACTGTTGCCAAAGCCGATTGACTTGCATCCGAGCGGTCAGCGGATGTTCCGGCGCCACGAGCCAGCGAGCCAGATCGAGCCGCCGCAGCCGTTGGTCGGCCGAACTCTTTTGCAACGCCGGAAAAATCGCAGGCACGGTCGGTTCGACCTTCTCGCCCGGTTGATCGTACTGGCCTCGCATCATCACGAAGGCGTCGCGCGGCTGGGGAACGTCGGCATACGTCATCGTGCCGACGACCGCGTCATCGACAACGGCCTCAGCCAGCCGAGCTTCAATCCAGACCGCTCGCGCCGAAGCCACGTTTGTCGGCGGCTCGCGCATGACGTAGGCAACATAGAAATCGCGCAGCGGCTGAAAATCTTCCTCGGATAACTCATTCGGCTCGGCGGCAGACTTCGCCGACTTGGGCTCCGGCTTCACACCACGTTTGCGAACCGCAGGCTTTTTCGAAAAGAACTTCGTGAGCGAACCAGGGATTTCGGGCGGAGCGACGTCGCCGACCGTCTCACGCCAGTGGTCGAATGAAACAAGCGGATCCGCCGCAGGCTCGGTGACGCCCGTCATGGCGAAAGCGTCCCAGCTGACGACACCGCCGGATTCCTGCACGGTGACCGTCTTTATGTGCGTGCCGGGCTTCAGGCCGACGTCTACCGCCGCAACTTCGAGCTTGGTCCACTCGCCCGGCTTCGGCAGCGGCCCGCGGCGTGACTCGGGCGTGAGGCCGGGAATGCCGGCGTCGATCGCACTTTCCTCTCCCCACCAAGCCCGGCGCGAGTCGAAGAGCAGCGACACGGCGGTCGGCGGTTGCAGCGGGTCGGGCCGAACCCAAATTTCGAACTTGCCGTCGGTTTCCGGCACCACGAGCGTTCGCAACCCGACAGTGAGAATCTCTTGATGAAAGCGGGCGTTCGCTTGGTGCAACACGCGCCGACCGGACTTCGCGCCAAAATCCGGACGATCGATCCACGTGCTCGCGTTACGCGATGTATTGCGCTGGGTCGTGCCGAGCGGATAATCATCGTCGAAAATCACGTTGCGAATCGGAACCGCTTGCGATTTCGCCACCGCCGGTTCTTCATATTTTGCCGCGGCAACCACCGCTTCAAGATTCTTGGCGGCGTCGGCCTTCGCCTTCGTCGCAGCTTCCAGCGATTGTTTTTGCTCGGCGGTCGGCAGCTTCGTAAAGGGCGCCGTCGTCGTGATGTTGCCGTCCATCGCCGGGTCGGCCGCGTCGTAGAAGAAGCTGTAGAACGAGTAGAACTCTTTCTGCGTCAGCGGGTCGTACTTGTGGTCGTGGCACACGGCACAGCCGCCGGTTAGCCCCATCCACGTTTGCATCGTCGTACTCGCGCGGTCGACGGCGTAGCGATACAAAAACTCTTCGGCGATCGAGCCCCCTTCGCTGGTCGTGACGTTGCAACGGTTGAAGCCCGTCGCCGTCAGTTGATCGTTCGTCGGGTTCGGCAACTGATCGCCCGCGAGTTGCCAGACGGTGAAGTCGTCGAACGGCAGGTTCTCGTTCAAGGCCCGGATCACCCAATCGCGATAGGCGTACATCGTCCGCTCGTTATCGAGGTGCAGACCGTGCGTGTCGGCATAGCGAGCGACGTCGAGCCAATGTCGGGCCATCTCCTCGCCGTAGCGCGGCGAGGCGAGATAACGTTCGACCATCTTCTCGTAGGCGGCGGGAGATTTGTCGGCAAGAAACTGATCGACTTGGGCGATCGTCGGCGGCAGCCCGGTCAGCGCGAAGGCAACGCGGCGGATGAGCGTCGGCCGATCGGCTTCCGGCTGCGGCGTCAGGTTCTCGGCCTGCAAACGCTCGCGGATGAAGCGATCGATCGGGTTCGTCGACCACGCGGCATCGTCGACCTGGGGTGGCTCGACGGCGACCGGCCGCTCAAAGGCCCAGTGCTTTTGGTAGGCCGCTCCTTCGGCAATCCAGCGGCGGAGGATTTCTTTTTGCTCGGGCTTGAGCGACTTATGCGAAGCCGGCGGTGGCATGACGACGTCGGGATCGTCGGAAACGATCCGCCGCCAAACTTCGCTGGCCTCCGGATCGCTCGGCTTGATCGCAGGCCCGACATCGCGCGGAGCGAGGGCTCCTTCCGCCGTGTCGAGGCGAAGGTCGGCTTCCCGTTTCTTGGAGTCAAAGCCGTGGCAGGCGAAACAGTTTTCCGAAAGGATCGGGCGGATATCGCGATTGAACGACAGTTTCGCCGGCGCGGCAGCTTCGGCCGAATGCGCGAACCGTAGGCTCGCGCAGGCCGCCGCGCAAACCATCCACAGAAAATAACGTGACGCCATCGGCCGACCTCGCCGCTTTGCAGAAATCCGAACCGCGAAATCTCATGATTTTCCATTCGGCCGAGCTTGTCCAGAGCGGACGCGGATTCGAGAATGAGGCCGGTGTCGCATTGAGCGACGACGATGTGACCGCCGCTTGAGCGACTTCGCCCATATGAGCACGACGACGCCCGAACAAACGCTGCTTGATCAGATTCGCCGAGGCGACGACGAGGCGTGGCGAAGTTTCATCGGCTCGTATGAAGGACGGCTCGCGGCGTTCGCACGATCGCGACTCGGCGACGGCGGTGCGGTCGACGACGTTGTGCAAGAAACGTTCGTCGGGTTCCTTGTGAGCCTGCCGAATTACGATGCTTCGCGCGGGCTCGAAACATACCTCTTCTCGATCTGCGCCCATAAACTGACCGATCAACTTCGCAGAGCCGGGCGAAGGCCGACGGTGCCGCTCGTGCCGCCGACCGACACGAATGCAAGCGGTCACCCCGACGACGCCGGTCCGGCCGATTCGATGCAGAGCGTAGGCGGAGTTTTGCGAAGCAACGAACGGCGCGGGCTGGAAGGGGCCGCCGTTGCCGACGTCTTGCGCGAGGTTATCGCCAAGTGGCGCGACAAAGGCGAGCATCAACGCATCGCTTGTCTCGAGTTGCTCTTCGTTCGCGGGAAGGCGAACAAAGAAGTTGCCGCGGCCCTGTCGATCAGCGAGCAGGCGGTGGCGAACTACAAGTTCGACTTTATCACGCGACTTCGCGACGGCCTTCGCAAGCAGAACCTCTCGCCGGACGTCTTTCCGGAACTTGCCACAAGTTAGTCGTCGCGCACGCCGGAGACTTTGCCGGCTTCGTCATCGTCTTCGAGCGGCGAGTCGACCAAGTCGCCGAAGACCGCATAGAGCGCGCGGCGATGATTGCCGGTGGCCGTGTGGATGACACAGGCTCGGCCTTTGCCGGCCGTTTCCACTTTGCGCACGCCGTACCCGACGCCTCGCAAACGCTTCCGCGTTTGGGCGGCTCCGAGCTTCACATACAGGCGAAATCCTTTGATGTCCGGCATAGACGAATAGTAGGCATTGTCGTTGGCACGGCAACGGGAAGCTAATAAAACGCGCTACTGCCGCATGTCCGCTTGCTTGCGCGGCCAGCGATACACTTCGTCATCCTATAGGCCTTGAAGTGCAAAGAACGACACAAACGCACCAAGCGTCGGCAGAAAAACGAATGCCCAGCCTGCCCGTATAAGCGCGGCGAAGCCGAGCCCGATCAAGACTCCCGGCATTGGATAGATGACGAAAGTCCACGTAAACCAAATCGCATTGTTGAACTGAACTTCGAATACAATCCAGCGGTACAGGCCGAGTCCCAATGCGAAGAGGCTCAGCGCCACTAGGATGGAACTTAGAGAAATCTGTACTCGACGTTCAACCGTCATCAATGCGCTCGCCGCGAGTCGCTTAGTGCGTTGCCGGCCTAAGTCTTAGAACATCGCGCTGTAGGCCTGTTTGATCGCCGCGATGCCGGTCTTCAGCGCGACGATGTCGTTGCCGAAGGTGATCATGCGGCAGCCCATGTCGTAGGTGCGTT
Organism: Planctomycetota bacterium; assembly: GCA_017303535.1. Classification (GTDB taxonomy): domain Bacteria; phylum Planctomycetota; class Planctomycetia; order Pirellulales; family PNKZ01; genus PNKZ01. The sequence goes on along the minus strand of JAFLCO010000216.1, from coordinate 606 downwards.
GGGCGAACGACGGATCGACGGGCACGATGCCCCAATGCTTACCGTGCTTCTTGCAGGCGGCGGCGACCGCTTCCAGGGCGTCCCAAATCTTCTGGTGCGTGCGTTGGCCTTGGATGCCGAGCGATTGCGAAAGATCGGCGGGGCCGACGAAGACCAGGTCGACGCCGTCGATGGCCGTGATCGCGTCGATGTCGTTCAGAGCGCCGGCCGTTTCGATTTGGATCGCCAGAAAGTGTTCGCGGTTGGCCTTCTCGGCGAACTCCAACTGACCGAGATGCGTGAAGTTGGCGTCCCAGCCCGAGGTGTTCATGCCGCGGCTGCCGCGCGGGGCGAACTTGGCCCATTGCACGAACTCTTCGGCGTGCGCGGCGCTCTCGATGCGCTCGTTCAGCGAAGAGCGGCAGCGCGGCACGATCTGCCGGTGGCCGAGGCATTTCCAGCGTGGCGCTGCCATCCTCGCCGAGGAAAAGATCGCCATTAACGAACCACTCGTCCTGATTCTCCTCCTGCTCGCCATAAATGTAGTCGCCGTCAGCGTCACGATCCTGCGCGTAGTGTGACCACGACGGTGCCTCGCCGAAGTGATAGTCGCGAAAAGCCTCCGGC
>JAFLCO010000215.1 GCA_017303535.1 Planctomycetota bacterium | reverse complement strand
CTGGCTCGTCAGCGGAATCTGCACCGGCGCGCCGCACTTGGGGCAAAAGCCGCGCTTGCCGGCCTGATGCTCCTTGACGTTGATCCGCTTCTGGCACGCGGGGCAAAGAAACCGAATACCCATCCGTCGCCGCTTCCGTAGTTCGTGTCGAGAGAATTTTAGTATAGCGTCCGCAGGCAAAGGCGTGTGCTTGGATCGAAAAGCAGAAATACATCTCCGAGGCGAGCGGGGGCCGTAAGGCCCCCGTTACGTTCGAACGACCAACTCGCGTCATCCTTGTTTGATTCACGAAGCGGCAACGCGATTTGCTTAGACGACGAAACGGCCGGCTCACGCCGGCCGCTCGCCTCCGATGAGCCTTGAATTTCCGAACAGAAATCGCCATCTGTAGGGAACGCCCTCCGTGGCGTTCCGCGCGCTCCAATCGCAACAGAGTTGCAACAACCTCCAAATTGCCAGTGCGTACATCGGAGCCTGAAATGTACGCACCCTTAGTTCTAAGTGATGCGCTGCGTACTTTTTCGACCTCGATGTACGCACCCCCTCCAAAATGTACGCAGTAACCGTAGCGCGATTGTAATTGCAAAACGATTGACGATAACGAACGGTGCCGAACAGAAATTGGACGTTGAGACGTCCCTTCTCCCCTCGTGGGAGAAGGTGCCCGAAGGGCGGATGAGGGGGCCGACCCTTTTACCGGCGTTCCAGGACTCCGCTCGCTCACGCTTCTGGCTCGCAGTCGATGTCGATTGTTATTCATAGTCATAGGCCTTAGCCTCGGCACTTCATGCCGGGGGCATTGTGGGTGTGTTATTCGTTCGGAGTTGATAATGAGCGTAAAACGGCATGGCCCCTTGCCGGCGCTGCGGGGCTAGTGCGGATCAACGATCGCTTGCGATTTCGCGTCCATTGCCCCCGGCGGCTCGCCGGGGGCTAATGGTTAGTCCGCGTCGTCCTCGCGCGCAATCTCGCATTCCGTATTCTCGCCGATCCCGCCCCTCGCCGCCGGCAAACTTTTGGCCGGCCCACATTTTGTATGCCCGCTCACACCAGCCACAAAATGGCGGCCGGCCAAAAACGGTAGTGACCTAATTAAGCCCTGATTAGGCACCGAGAGATTTAGGGCCAAAAAACTGGACCGGCATAACTCTCTGGTCTCGATAGGATGGGACCGGCGAGCCACTCAGCGATGCATCGAACTGCCTTGCGTGCCGGAGGCATGAGTATCTGAGGGTGTCGAAACCAAAAGGTCGCTGCAATATAATTCAAATTGCAGCTTCGACACTCACTTATGGTATCGGCCGTTGGCAAGCGTTCGGAACAAATGGGATTTAACTGCCGCCATGTCCGACAAGAAAGTCAGGATAGGTGGACACAGCTACTGGCGTCATAAGACGACTGGACTCTGGTGGAGTCGTGACACTGCTCGTCATGGCGGTTCAGCCTTCAAGGTCTACGTAGAGACGGCATCAGGCCGTTTAGATTTTTATCGTGACGCAGATGAGTACGGCGACTTTATTTTCAATAAGCACAAAGGGCCAATAGGAAAGGTCGTCGTCTACGACGCAACGAATGAAGAGGACATTGATGATCAAAACAGCGATTGAATTCATTCGCCTTCGCAACGACGACGACCCGAGAGCGACTCGTGAGGCCGCCGACATGAGCACGTGGAGTGACATAATCAAGCATCACCCCGAGTACAACGAATGGGTTGCGCACAACAAGACGGTGCCCTTAGCCATTCTAAAGCTGCTGGCACACGACGCTAATCCCGCAGTTCGATGCGCAGTCGCAATGAGAAGAAAGTGCGATCATGCACTATTTGCTCAACTCGCTCACGATACCGAGGATTTCGTGCGAGCATGTATCGCACGAAATCCGAAAGCCCCTCCTGATGTTGTAGACTTCCTTAGAGGCGATCCATCGCCGTTGGTAATTGATGCTATTCGCAAGAGAATTGCGTAGTTCCATCTTGAATCAACATCAGAAATGCAGCCGGCGCAGGAACAAAAGCCCGTCCGCCCCTTAAGGGCGGCAGGCTCTTGATCTGACTTACGCCCTACTTGTCATTTTTCTTTGGCGTATTGCCTGAGCCGCTACCGCCTGGGGCAGCAGGTCGTTGGTTGGAGGTGTTTTGATCGTTCTCTCCACCACGCTTTTCCATTTTTTCACTTCCAGCTTTTGCATGTTCAGGCTTGCGGTCTTCTGACATATTTCAATCTCCTTTGAACCAGTCGCCAATAATGTCGCCTTACTTGCTTTGACCACCACCGTTTCCTGCCGAAGCAGATGGATTATTGCTGGTGGTACCACCACTGCCGCCCGGCGCTGGTGGACGCCCCGATAGTGCATTTGGGGCATTTTCTCCGTTAGTTACCAACCGATCCCCCATAGCATGCTGTCCAGCAATCTCAGCACTCATGTCGCCATCACTTCCCGCATCTGCCATTTAATTCTCCTTCAGCTTTCGGTTTTTTTTGACTTTGGTTGACTTGGCTTGGGAGGATCGCACGGCCCACCGCTTCCTTGAGGTGCTGGCGGTCGATCGGACGACCTATTAGGTGGGTTCTGCCCGCCTTTTGAAACTTGTCCTTCCGTAACGGTCACGATTTTCTTGGGGTGATCAGCCATTAGGCGCTTTCCTGTAAGACAGGGAATTCGATAGTTATGTCATCTCGTTTTCGAGCAAGATACATAACATCTGCTTCATAAAGTTTTTGGGCGGTCTTCTCATTGTATGCGATAACCTGAGTCAAGAGAATCTCTCGCTCTGGTTCAATGTCAGAATACGCACGGACATAGCCTTGAAACATAACGCAATTCTTTATGTCACGTACAGTTGCCCATCGGACCTCCTTGCTTTCCAGCGCAAACAGCCAAACATTGGGCTGGCCGAACCGTCGAGTGACCCTAAGTTTTTTTGCAATATGATATATCCAGTGGTGATTTATTGCGTAGCTCAACAGGAACGCAACCAGAAAAGAAAGAGCAGAAACAACCAGCACTTCTGCAATGCTTACGGGTGTATGCTCGTCGGTTAAAGTTCGCAGAAACGCAACGCCATCTGGAGAAGGAATCAGAATTCCGTTTTCAATTCTTATGTGACATAGTGAATAGCACACCGCATAAACTAAGTAGCAAACAACTCCGTAAACAAAAGAATGCAGAATTATATGATCGAGACGTCGAGTACGATGAACCGTCAAAGCATCTACAATTAAATGGCAGATAATCCCTGGAAAAAACAAAAGCAGCAAACGAATCGTAAGTTCGCTCAGTTCCATAGCAACTCCTCATGGTGTGCTGCTATTTTAGGGGGGCTGACTGCCCTTGCAACAAGAAAAGCCACCGAAATGGCGAGTTGAGGGTCGTCGTACTGTGCAATTAGCCAGTTCAACGTTGGAAACCCGTTCACCAAAACGCCGTCATAATGGCGATTCTAACCACTTAACCATGCTCAGTTCTGGCGGCAACACACTACATAGTAACAGTAGACGGCATCTCCTGACTAAATCGTGCCAATAGACTTCCTTCGGGGAGTGGAGGAGACTGAGGAGGATTTGAACCCTCGCATAAGACGCATCGCTTACTACGCCGGTGTGGCGCACCGGCGTAGTAAGCCAAACTCGGGCACTCAGTCGTCGCCAGGGGGATGCCGCTGCGTGAGCGAAATATAGCTTAATGGGTTACTCAAACAAGGGACTTACACCCAGCACTGCTCGAAGCCGCTGCAAACCAGCAAGCCTATTTCCTCTTCACTATCCCGAAAAGTAGTCGTCGTGCTTCTCCGGCGGTCATGACTTTCCGCTCGTCTAGCTCGATGTGGATTTTAAACTCTGTGGCGCAGTCGCCAAGTTCCACGGCCTCCTGATATCGACGAATCTGATCCTTGACGTTTTCCATCAGCGACAAGAAGCAAATCACCGTACGGAATTCGATGATTTCGAATCTCTCGTCCCGAAATTCAATTTGCCATTCGCTGTCGGCAAGTCGCTCCATCATGTCGTCGGCGAGCAAAATGGATTTGTCCGCTGAAATGACTTTGGGAATCCCGATAAAATATCCGCCATTGGTTTCAATCGCTGAATCGACGAGGTCAAACAGGAAGTCGTCGGTGTGCGGTACTGCGAGGCGCTTTTGCTGTCGTTTCATGGTTGTGGCTCCAATTAATTGTGTTGAACGGCGTTTTGGTCGACTCCGAAGAAGTCCTGTGGCCAGCGACCCCGAAGATGGTCGTACAGGTCTGTCAATCTCCACTTCTTGTTGATCAATCCCGCCCGTTCGGCGGCGGTTGACTTGAAGCGACGATGGACCCAGCAGTAGTTGTAGTAGGCGAAGTGAAGCGAGGCGGCGGCACGTAGGTTCTCGATCTTTTTCGAGAATCCCAGGGACTTGCGCATCAACCGGCGCATGAATGTGCGAATTGTTAGATTGTTGCGCTCGACGAGCGAAGTCGTAATGTCTTCAGGCTCGATGCCTACCGCTCTTGCCTTCTTGGCGATCAGCAACTTCTTGTCCTTCCCTTTGCCGACCATCTGCTTTTTGAGAACCCCGTGCCTTGCCAAAGGCCCGAACGTGTTATCAATCGCATAGGGGTACGAAGGATAGGCATCCGTGCTTATGCGAAATGCGGTGGTGCAGTCGCAGTTCCATTTGTTGTGGAGTTCATGACGACGAGGAATTCGCAGCCGTCGCATCAACTCACGCATGAAGAAGAACGTCGTGTCTTCGTTTCGTTTGTCCACACGGTGCGCAATGACCAGCTTGCTTGCTTCGTCGAGAGCGACGTAGATGTACATGTCGCCAAGAACGTCTTTCTCGGCATCGTTTTCTGCTAGCTTTTTTTGCTTCTTTCGGCAGAACGTCCAAATCTCGTCGATTTGGATGTGGCTCGATTCAAAATCGCAGATTTCTGCTTTGAGAAATTTGTCGCACGCATTCCCAAATCGCAGCAAGAGTCTGCTGCAAGTGTCTCGATGTGCATCAGTCAGTCTTGAGATTGTGCTGATCGAGTTCCCTTCGGTAGCCAGTCGCAAAACATCTAACTGCTTATCGGTTGATAGGACTTTCATTGAAGTGTCTTAATTACCCGCACCGTCGTTTCCACCGACGGTGCGGTCGCAAGGAATGACGCTTTCCGAAGCGTCGGTTGGTCAAGCTGGTGGGCCACGTGGCGTTGGCATTGAAGAACCCTTGTGATGGCAGGGAGGCCGTACAATGTACTGACAACACTGGACAGAGTAGTCCGGCCGCTGTCGGGTTCAAGCGTTTTTTCCGGCAGATTAGGCAGGTCGAAAAAAGTGCCTAAGGGGGCGGCAGGCTAAAGCGGCGAATGTCGTGTTGACTGGAGATTTTCGCCGGTTTAGAGTCTTCCGTAATCGATGAGCGCATAGTGCGGCCCTGACCTTTCTACAAGGTTTTTCGGTTGTCCTGTGTGTGAGCCAATCGATGCCGCCCGTCGGAAGATTGCAGTTTCCGACGGGCATTTTTTTGACAATAAAAGCCGGCTGCATTCCCATGACGGAAATGCAGCCGGCTTCCTTGCCGTCTTCAGTCCGGCAAGATAGATAAGCGTCGTTTTGGACGCAATGCGAGTTTTTTGTCGCTGCTCTTAGCGATCTAAGTTAATTAATTCGACTTTGCCGTGGTGGTCATTAACCACCTTGTGCGCTGCAAGTCGTAGCCATTGAGAAAGGCCAATTCCCTGGCGATTGGCCGCTTCTTGAAAGAGCTTCTTTTCTGCGGAGCTTATGCGCAGATCGACTCGGGAAGTGAGGGACAGCGACGATGGCTTCTTCTTTTTCGACATGGCCAGATCGTACTGGATGTTGTACTGACAGCACAATAGCGACCTGCCTAATCAGAGATTTGCAGGTCGGTCGAATCGCCGGTACTCTGGTGCCAAGCCCACAGGTGGGCAATGCAGCTATTTGGAGAATTGAACTGGTGCCGTGGCGCAATGCGCCACACGAACAAATTGAACTGACGTGAGAACGTCAGCAAAGCCTCCTACCGAAACGACCAACTTGAGTCGAAAGACTCTCGCAACAGAGGCAGTGCTGGCCACGTCCCCGCAAGGGGGCGTCGGCCACGCTGCGCTGTTGCGCCCCTTGGTCGGGGTCGGTAGGCGTTGTCGTGGTTCGACGCCTCCGTTTTTTGTCTTAATTCCGACCTGCGGGGAATGCTATGAGCGATCAGTGGTTCATCGTGCGGCCTGATCGTGAAGAAGGTCCGTACAATTTAATTGAATTAAGTACCCGTGCTGGCGACGGGCGGCTCAATCCCGAAGACCTAATTCGGCGAATTGATCAGACTGAACCCGTGACGGCTCGTACGATTAAGGACCAATTATTGGCGGTTGATCGACGGCCCGCTTCAAGAGTCGTCCAGCCGAATCACGTTTCAAGTCAAGGCGTGAAGCAAGTCGTCAATGAACTATGGGATCGGTTGCGCCCGAAGCTCAGGCGGCTATTCGATTCAACTAAAACCCTGATCAAAGAAGCGACGAAACCAAAGCCTGCCGCAACTCAAGAAGGCATTCCGAATACTTCTGACACTCAGAAGTCCAATAGGCAACTAGTCGAGGGCATCGGTGGCCTAGTCCTGATATGCCTACTCGCATACGGCGGATGTCGCTTAATGACATCTGGATTCGGTGGCATAGAATCAGCGATCTACGGCGGTGTTCCTGATATCGAACCCGATCAGACCATTCGACTCGCAAAAATTGAATTAAGTGATTGGCGACGAGAATCGGCTTGGCAAGTAACAGGTCGAATTCAATTCAATTCGCTTTCAAGCAGCAACTTCCAGGTCCAATATCACTTGTATGGTGCTGCCGGTGATAAACTTGACGAAGGCGTCGTCACGGTACCCACACTTCAAACTGGAGAAGTTGGAAAGTGCGTCATCAGCAACTCCGATCTTGGTGAAACGGCTCGAATCGTCATTCGAGTTGCGATGAAATGAGCGGCGACGGCTGGTCACGGCAACGCTTAGTTGCTCAGTGGGACAAAATCGTGATATCATTCGCCAATCGGACGTTGCGCTTGGTCAGCGTGGCGGTAATCAGACAGGCGACGGCCTGAATCCGTGGACAAGCCAAAAGGGGCACCTTGAGTCGGATCAATCTGGTCCAACGCAGGGTGCCCCTTTGGGCATCCGCAATAGAGGTTGAGACCCTCGACGGCGTGGAAATTTTTTTCATCCATTGGAGGAAAATGTCTGATTTCGAAATCTTGTCGCTATTACTTGCTTGGACCAACAACTTCATTGCACTTTGTGCTTTGATGGAGTCCCGACGTAAAGAGTAGCGATCTTCGATAAGAGGGCGGCGGGTCACACTGCCGTCCTCGACCTATTTAATATAGTAGTGGCGTTGTGTTTTTTTAAATTTCGTGCGTTCGTATTTGGAAATCGCACTCTATTAGTAGTGCCTGCATCGCAATTCTGCGAGCGAAGTTAAGAAGCACCTATGCCCATCTCCGAATCCGAACTCATTCGCTACATCGAAGCCGTTGGCGAAGAAAATAATTTTGACGCCAAGGGACCAATGAAATGGGATGGGGCGGAAGCTTCTGCTGGACTTGCCAAAGACATTGCCGCACTTGCTAACAGCCGAGACGGCGGCGTTCTCGTCATCGGAATTTCCGAGGATGATGGAACTTTGCAATATGACGGCCTGACACCAGAGCAAGCCGAATCTTTTGACACGACCAAGATGTCGAACTGGATCAACAGTAGATTCAGCCCAGCGATAAAGTTCACTTCGTATCGAGTGACCTACAACGAACGTGTGTACGTCGTAATCACGGTGTCCGAATTCGATGAAATTCCGACGGTATGTGAAAAACCCTTTGATCGTCACTTAAATCGTGGAATCTACGTTCGAAGTGATACGGCATCTACGCCTATCACTTCAGCAGATCAGCTTCGAGAATTGATTGGCTTGGCGACGGTCAAGCGTGGTAATCAACTACTTGAGATGTTCCAAGCTGCTTTGAAAGGCAGTCCAATTCTGCCAGCGAAGCCAGAAATCGATCAGTACGAGGCAGAACGAAAAGAGGTATTCGATGATCTAAAAGCAAACGGCGGCGCTCAACTTGAAGAAGGCGCTTGGACTTTTTTAATTCAGCCTGTGGTCCACAAAGAACGATGGAACGACTCGCAAGAATTGAAAGCCGTCGTCGAAAAATGCACGGTTCGGCTTGGACGAGAGTTTCCGCACATCGGGTACGAACCACAGAACATGATGTGGGGCTTTCTGAGCCAGCACTATCAAGACGTGTTCGGGTTCACCAAAACGGGTCTTTTTGAAGCTATTAGATTATTTCGTGAGAACGGCATGGACTACAAAAGTCCGTGGGTCGGAAGTCCAGGTATTCCAAAGGGCAAATGGCTTGAATGGCGATTGTCCATTTCGTACTTCGTGGATTTCTTCTTGTTCGCAAGCAGGTTGGTCGAACACTTTGATGCCGGCGAAGAATTTGAACTTGAAATTACCTGTTCGCCGATCAGAGGTCGCCGCTTAGCTGCATTGCAGGCGACTTCGGGTGATCCTTCCGAACCAGTCGCCGCCGCAGGATATAAATTCAAAAAGAGATTTAGCGGCGAAGAACTTAGAAGTGCATGGAAGAATTTGGCGGTGGAAGAAGCTCATCGTTTCGTCTCGCTGTTTTTTAGCGACCGAATCGCCAAAAAGACGATTCAGGATTGGGTCGAGAGCATCTTGAATCGGACCTGAATCGATTTGGCTCAACGCCCTGAAATCTCTCGGTGCCTAATCAGGGCTTAATTAGGTCACTACCCCAAAAACCGACTTGATTCGTGTTCACGAACCTGCGCGGCCAAATCTTTCCTTGACATTTCCCGCCGCTTCCGCCGGCCGATATACTCGGGCACTGCGTCTCGCCACCGTCGAAGACATCGCCATGAAACGTACTCTTCTCGTCGCGCTCATTCTGTTGGCCGGCGCAATCGCATCGCTCACCGACGGCCGACCACTGCGGGCCTCCGACTCCGCCGAGTTCTTTGCCCGTCGCATCCTCCCGATTGCCCGAGCTCAACGAGCGTCGAGTTGTACGGAGTGTCACTTCGCCGGCGTGGAACTCGGGCAATACGTGCTCGACGACGAGGCGTCGACTTTCGCCGCGTTGCGGGCTGCCGGATTGATCGACGTCGCGCAGCCGGAGCAATCGAAGCTGCTCGCGTTCATCCGTCGAAAGCCGGAGCGGGAAGACGCGACGATGGCCAAGGTGCGGGCCGAGGAATCGGCGGCCTTCACGGCCTGGATCACCGCCGCGGCCAAGAATCCCGAATTGCTCAGCAAAAGCGGCGATGCGCCGCCGATTGGCACGCAGTTGCCTCCGGAAGTCGTGCGGCATGTCCGGAGCGATCGGCTGCTGGCCAGCTTCGTTGAGAACATTTGGGTCGAAATGGAACGCTGCATCAATTGCCATTCGCCCGAGCGCAACGAGCGGTGGGTCAAAGAGCACGGCAAGCAAGTCTCTTGGCTCGTGCCGCGCGATCCGGCCGCCACGATGAAGTATCTCGCCGACGAAGGGCTGATCGACGTCGATGCGCCGGAGAAGAGCCTGCTGTTGTTGAAGCCCCTGGGCGCCGTCGAACACGCGGGCCACGTCAAGTTCGCGGTCGGCAGCCGGACCGATCGGCAGTTTCGCCGCTTTCTCAACGACTACGCGGCGACCGTCGCCGGCAAGTACAAGACGACGGGCGACCTGCCGCCGCCGACGAAGCAACTGGCGATCGCCACCGGCCAACAATTGAAGATCACCGAGATGCCGACCGACCAGCGCGGCCGGCTGATACGGGTGCTGCTGTACCCGCGCGACGGCGAAGCTTGGAGCACGCGGCCGATCGCCTCGGGCGATAGCCAAATCAATCCGCAGGACGGCACGTGGATGAACCAAATGTGCGAACTGGTCGACCGTGAACAGGCTACGCCGGACCGACTGCTCAAACCGCGGTTGTTGCCCGGCGAGCGCTATCTGGCGAAGCTCTACATCGTCGATGCCACGGCCGCGACCAAGCCGAATTTCGAGTTCGGCGACGCCGACTTTTACGGCAGCGCGGAAGTTTCCGGCAACTGGCACCCCGGCTGGCAGAAGCCGAAGACGATCGCAGCAGGCGAGATTGTGCGCGAATGAAGCGGAAGGCGCCCAATCAAATACCAGCCCCGAAGCGCAAGCGAGGGGACACGGCGATTGTCGTCATTCAGAATGTCCCCTCGCTTGCGCGTCGGGGCTATTGTGTGATGGCCAAGCCGATTTCTGCTCGGCGTCACCCTCATCCGCCCTTCGGGCACCTTCTCCCGGTGGGAGAAGGGATTGGTCTAGCGCCTAGCAACTAACGCCTAGCGCCTAGCCGAGCACTTCTTCGTGCGGCGGGTTTTGTTCGTCTTGCTCCAAGAGCTCTTGGGCTTTGCGGAGCATCCACACGGCGTCGTCCGACTCGAGGCAAGGGCTGTAGGCGATGAAGCCGTCGTCCGGGACCGCGCCTTTGTAGATCGTGCAGACATGCACGAACTTGACGGGCCGGCGACCGAGTTCTTCGAGAATCTGTTCCGTGGTGGCCAGTTCTAAGTCGATCATCGCGGCGGTCCTCGCTGGTCAGGCGTTTTCAGGAGCGAGGCGGCATAGCAACGCGTCAACACGTCGCCACTCCCTCGCTGGTAAACTCTACCACCAACAATAGGACGCGAATGTGCGCAGACTTTAGCGACGTTGGAAAACCGCACGGGAAGCGATTTCTGACCCGCCCGGAAGAGTTGCCGCGTCGCGAAACGGCAACGCGGGAGTTCATGTCGTAACGGTTGTGACGACGCCAATCTCTAGGCTAGCGAGCGGCGGGGTTCATCCCCGCCGTCCGGCATTCCAAGTTATGCGGAGAACGTTCCCTCAAAGAACTTCAGACGGCTTCCCTGGCTCTGCTACCCCTGCTTACTCCGGCGGGTCAAGGGGAGTAAGCCGACCCCCACTTGGCTCTAAAGTGTTCTTTTCCGGCGCCTCCTTGCCCTGGCAGCCG
>JAFLCO010000214.1 GCA_017303535.1 Planctomycetota bacterium | reverse complement strand
CCGTGTCGTCACGCAGTACGTCGAGCAAATCGGCGACGGCGACGACTCCGCCTGGCTGACCGCGCTAAATCATTGGGTCGCCGACGACACCAAGGAAACGCTCCTCGTCGAGCGCCGCCGCATCGAAGTCGTGCCGTCGCCCGATGATCAATTCCTCACGCTCGTCGATCTGGAATTCACCGCGCCGAAGCGGGCGATCACGTTTGACAAGACCACGTTCGGCCTCGTCGCCGTGCGGATGCGGAAGAGCATCGGGGTCCACGACGGCGGCGGTCGCATCTTAAACTCGGAAGGCGCCGTCAACGAAAAAGGAACCGACGGCACCAACGGCGTCTTCTGGAAGCCGGCCAAATGGTGCGACTACAGCGGCCCCGTCACGGCCGAAGCCTCCGAAGGCGTGACAGTTTTCGATCACCCCAAAAACCACAATTTTCCGACCGAGTTTCACGTTCGTGACGACGGCTGGATGGGCACCTGCCTCACCTACGACGGTCCGCTGACCCTAGAACCGGGCAAGAAGCTAAAACTGCGCTACGGCCTCTACGTACACGCCGGCGTGCCCGACGTCTCAGAACTCAACGCGGCCTGGGAAGAGTTCGCGAAGCTGCCCGTGCCGGAAACGCTGGAAAAACCGAAGCCGGTGAAGAAGTAGTTTCTTGCAACCACGAGAAGAGAGGTGGAAAGCCTAGCCGTCCTAACTCGTCTTCTATCTGCGTGCATCTGCGGTTCCCTCCTCTGTTCTTCTCCGTGCTTCCCTGCCTCCGTGGTAAGAACGAATGCGTAACGTCCGATTGATCACGTTGACACTTCTGCTCGCCGCCGGCGTCGCGCAGGCCGAAGATTGGCCGCGGTGGCGCGGCGTGCGCGGCGACGGTACTTGGCTAGCGCCGCCCCTTCCGGAAAAGTGGCCGACGGCCGGTCTCAAGCAGCTTTGGCGACAACCGCTGGGCGGCGGTTACGCAGGCGTGAGCGCCGAGGGCAACTACGTCGTCACGATGGATCGGCGCAAGGAGCCCGACGAAGTCGAGCAAGTCCTTTGCTTCGACGCCGCTTCGGGCAATCCGCTCTGGACGCACGCCTACAAAGTTGCCTACGGCGATCTTTCCTACGGCAACGGTCCCCGCGCGGCGCCCACCATCGCCGACGGTCGGGTCTACACGCTCGGCGCGCTGGGGCGCGTCTGCTGCCTCGAACTCTCCTCCGGCAAGTTGCTCTGGTCGGTCGACACGGTCAAACGCGACGGAGCCAAGCTTCCTGAATGGGGCTTCGCAGCGTCGCCGGTCGTCTGGCGCGATCGGGTCTTCATCCATGTCGGCGCGCAGCCCGGCGGTTGTTATCAGGCCCTCGATCGCGAGTCGGGACGTGAACTGTGGCGCGGCGGCGACGATCCGGCCGGCTACGCGACTCCGCAAATCATCCCAGGCCCCGCCGGCGAACAACTGCTCGGTTGGACGCCCGAACATATCGTCGGCCTGAATCTCGATGATGGTCGTGTCGAGTGGAAGGTGCCGTACAAAGTGACCTACGGCGTGTCGATCGCGACCCCCATTTATCGCGACGGCCTCGTATTCGTCGCCGGCTATTGGGAAGGCTCGAAAGCCATTCGGCTCGGCCCAGGCCGCACCGACGCCAAGTTGGCATGGGAAGACAAGAAAGACCTCCGCGGGCTGATGTCGCAGCCGCTCTATCGCGACGGCCTGGTGTATCTGCTCGACAAGCAGTTCGGTATCACTTGCTTTGAACTGGCGACCGGCAAAAAACTTTGGGACGACGAAAATACGTTGACGCCGCGCGGCCGCAACCCGCAAGCCTCGCTCGTGTGGTTGGGAGACACCGACCGCGTCATCGCGCTCAATGCGGAAGGTGAACTTGTACTGGCCCGCTTCACGCGCGACGGTTACCAAGAGCAAAGCCGCACGAAAATCATCGGCTTCACCTGGGCCCATCCGGCGTTTGCCGGCAATCGCGTCGTCGCCCGCAGCGATGAAGAGATCGTGTGCGTCGAACTGCCGACCGCGCCGTAGCACCGCATTCTGAGAGGTTTCGCAAATGTCCGTTCTCGATCAATTTCGCCTCGACGGTCGTCGGGCTCTCGTCACCGGCGGTTCGCGAGGGCTCGGGCTGGAAATGGCCCGCGGCCTATGCGAAGCCGGCGCCGAAGTCATCATCGTCGGTCGTGACGAAGCGCATCTTGCGGAAGCCGTGAAGCGGCTCGAAGCCGGCGGCGGCCGCGCCGTGGCGCTCCAAGCCGATCTTCAGAATGGCGAGGAAGCGGAACGCATGTGCGCCGCGGCCCTCAAAAAATTCGACAAGATCGACGTCGTCGTCAACAACGTCGGCGGGCGGCGCATCAACTTTCCCACCGAAGACATGCCGCTCGACGAGTGGCGCAAGATCGTCGAGCTGAACCTGACGCAGGCCTTCGTCTGCACGAAGTTGCTGGGCGCGCCGATGCTCGAGCGTCGTTGGGGCCGCGTCATTAACGTGGCGTCGATCTCCGGTTTCGTCGCGGGCAAGCCGATGCGCGGCCGTTCGTACGAAACCTCGAAGGCGGCGCTGGCCATGTTCACGAAGGCCGTCGCCGCCGACTGGGCGCAGCATGGCGTGACCGTCAACGCGATTGCGCCGGGCACGTTTCTAACCGACGCCAATCGCCGTTGGTTCAAGGAGCGGCCCGAGCTGCAAACGGAGATCGAAGCGACCGTGCCGATGGGACGCCTCGGCGAACCGCAGGAAATCGCGGGCTTGGCCGTCTATTTGGCGAGCGAAGCCTCGAGCTACATGACCGGTTCGGTTGTCGTCGTCGACGGTGGCCGTTTGCTCTGGTGACGTCAGTCTTGGATCGTGACGCTCGCACCGCCGCGATTCGGCGCGGCGATCGTTAGTTCGTAGCGCCCGGCATCCGGCCAACTGCGGCACTGCTGGACGAACTGTTCCGCGGCGCCGGCCGAAGGATGCAACGTAAACAGTGTTGGTCCCCATGAGGATTGTCCGACACCGGCGACGCCGGCCGCTCGCACGCGCGTGACGAGCGCGGCGAGTTCGTCCGTCGCATAGATGCCCGCCTGATGGCTCTTGAAACATTGCCCGGCCGCGTGGCCGAAATGGTACAGAGCCTCGGAGAACCCGGCGAAATCGCCGCTGCGGGCCGCCGGTACTAAATCAAGGAGCGCGATTCGGCAGAGTTGATCGGTGAGTGCTCGCGGCACGGCCGGCAGCGACGCGAACGCCGACCTTTCGTTCTCGCCGGAGAGCCCTTGCCCGGCCCGCGGACAGATGAGCACGAAGCGCCAAGCCTCCGGCAAATCGACATGCGCAGCCAGCGGCGCGACCGCATCATGCGGCAGCCGGCCGGCTTCGACGATCAATCCGCCCTGGAGAAAACCGTACAGCCCGACGGCCGATCGCTTCGCGCGCCCCGCAAGCTGCGCGAGCGTTGCCGCGTCGGACAGCGGCTCATTCAGTAAGTTCATAACCGCCGCGACGATGGCCAGCGCCGTTTGCGTGCCGGTTCCGAGACCGGTGTGCGGTCGCGGCGCCGCCAAAGTTTCAAACCGCAGCGGCGGCAACGCTTTTGCCCAACTCGCTTGCCGAAGCTGTTCGACGAGCGCTCGAACGCGATCGGCGTTCGGCCCGCGAAATTCGTCCTGCTCGGCGCGAGCCACATGAAGTTCCAGCACCGGATGATCGATCATCACCCCCGCGCCGCCGAACTGCCGCAGCGTCGGGTCGCCGAACGAAAACATGCCGAAGTGCAAGCGGCTGGGAGCGCGCACGACGACCGAAGCATGGCTCGGGCTATCCATCGCGCACCTCGGAGGCACGCGCGCTCTCGGCCTTCTCATAGTGCTCGGCGATATATTGCTCCAGCATCGCGAAGGCCCGCCGCTCGGCGTCGCCCGCCGTCTTTTCAATGAGCGGGCGCAACGCGGCAAGCTGCGGCGCGAGTTGTTCGTGCGTCGTCAAATGCAGCCGGGTTGCCAGGATCGCCGCTTCGACGACGGCGTGCTTTGCACGATTGAGCCCAAAAAACGGCCGCTGTTCGCCATGGTCGATCGGCCGACATTCGATTGTCGTTCGCTCCGCGCTATCGTCGAGTGACGTGACCTCGAGGAGAAACCAGCGACAAGCTTCCGTAAGCACAAAGGCTTCGCGCTCCGGCAATTTCCACACAGCAGGCGTGGGCTGCAGCCGGCCGATCGCCGCGCGGGCTAACGTTTCGACGTCGTCGGTCACGTGAAACACACCCAGCCCGGTTCGCTTCAGATTGCGATACGTCGTCGAAGTCTGAAACGGCCGCAGCGTGAACTGCGTCAGGCCGGCATCGACGCGCGGCCCCATCGGCGACACGTTCACCGTGCCGTCGGCGTTCACCGTGGTCATCAGCCCTTCGAGGATCATCGCTGGTCAGAACGTGATGGGAACGCTGGGTTGCTCCGGTTCGTCGATCGCCGGCCGGCGCTCGTCGTCGAGCGTCGGCAAGTGAGCCGGCGGTACGAGACCGGCTATTGTCAGAAAATTGGCCAACAGTCGATAGCCCCCTTCAGTCAGCACCGACTCCGGATGGAACTGCACGCCGAACAGCGGCAACGTGCGATGCTCGACGGCCATCACGACGCCGTCGTCCGTCGTGGCCGTGACACGCAGCGATTCCGGCAACTTCGCCGGCTCGGCGCACAGCGAATGGTAACGGGCCACGCGCAGCGGCGACGGCAACCCGTCGAAGAGCCGCGACCCGTCGTGCCGAATCGTGGCCGTGCGACCATGTACGGGCATCGGCGACCGCACGATCCGCCCGCCCAGCCCTTCCGCCAGTGCTTGATGCCCGAGGCAAATGCCCAAAATGGGCACTTCTTCGCCGAGCCGGCGTACGACATCGAGCGAACAGCCGGCCTGTCGCGGCGCGCACGGCCCGGGAGAAAGAATAATCGCACAAGGTTTCATCGCTCGAATTTCATCGACCGTGGCAGCGTCGTTGCGAACGACGCGCGTATCGGTCCCCAGCCGGCGCACATACCGGGCGAGATTGTGTACGAAGCTGTCGTAGTTATCGATGAGCAAAATCAAACGAAATCAACTCTTTAGAGCCATTTAGCCGCGGAGCTTGTCTCCGCGCTCTGAATAAGTTCACGCTCTTAGCGCCCTGAGCAACCCTTCCGCCTTGTGCCAAGTCTCTTCGTATTCGGTTTGCGGATCACTCTGCGCCGTGATGCCGCCGCCGACCGGGGCCTGCCACCAGCCGAACCCTGCGGTAATCGTACGAATGAGGATGCTCGAATCCATCGTGCCGTCGAAACCGAGATAGGCCAAGCTGCCGCAATAAGGACCGCGCGCCGTAGGTTCCAACTCGGCGATGACCTCCATCGCGCGAATCTTGGGGGCACCCGTAATCGACCCGCCGGGAAAGGCCGCTGCCAGCGCATCGACGGCACTTACGCCCGGCCGCAACTTGCCCGACACCGCCGAGACGAGATGCTGCACGAATTCGTAACTCTCGAGCGTGCAAAGCTGCGGCACGAAGACGCTGTCGTCCGTGCAAACCCGCGAGAGATCGTTACGCAATAAGTCGACGATCATCACGTTCTCGGCCCGATCTTTTTCGCTTTCGAACAGGTCGGCGGCCGAATACATGTCGACTTCCGGCAACGACGTGCGGAGTCGTGTCCCTTTGATGGGGCGAGTCTCGACGACGCCATCGGCCACTTGCAGGAACCGCTCCGGCGAGGCCGAGACGATCTGAAAATCGCCCAGATCGAAATAGGCCGCGAACGTCGCCGGGTTGCGGCGGCGCAGGCGTAAATAGAGTTCGGGCGTCGCCGCATCAGCCGGATGCAGCAGCCGTTGCGCGAGATTTACCTGAAAGATGTCGCCTGCGTAGACGTATTCGATCGCTCGACGCACGGCCGCGAGATACGCTTCCGGCGCGAAGTTGCTCGTCAGCCCGGCCATGCCGCGGACGGCGAACTGCGGAGCAAGATCCGCAGCGGCAACCGGCGGCAATGCCGACTTCGGAAGTTGCCGCTCGATCAGACCGCCACGCGTGAGCAGCTCGTGAAACTCCCGTAGCCGCGAAGCCGCACGGTTGCAACGGGCTGCCGGTTGATGCTCCGGAAAACCTTGCGAAATGAGCCAAGCCCGATTGGTTTCGTGATCCCACGCGAGCACGACATCGTAGAGCCCGTAAGCGATGGCAGGCACGCCGAACTCATCGGCCCGCGGCGTCGGCAGCCGTTCGAGTTGTCGACCCAGGTCGTAACCAAACATCGCCGCCGCGCCTCCTTGAAACGGCGGCAGGTCGGCGACTTTTAGAGCGGCGAATTGTTCAACGGCCTGCCGCAAGCGATCGAGCGAACCGTGCTGGTCGACGGTCTCGTGCGCGAATGCGAAGGGATCGGCGGCTAGAAACGAGTAGCGGCCCAGTCGTCGCTCGCGGCGCGCACTATCGAAGAACACGCAATGCGGCAGCGCGGCGAAGCGCTGAAACGCGGCTTCGGGATCCGGTGCCGGCGACAACTCTTCCACCAGCGGCAGCAAGTCGGCGACCGTCACGACGGCTCCTCCTCGGTGGCGCGGTCTGCCTCCGGCTTCGCTGCAGCTTCCGCGCGCCGGCGCTTCCGCTCACGATGGCTCTCTTCCGGTCGCGTCAAAAGGCCCCAATCGAGGGCCTGATCTTGGCGATAGTCCTTATCGAGCGTCAGGGCCGTGAGAGCCTTGGCCATTTCAAAGCCGAGGTAAAACGCGTGGCCGGCGTCGAGTCCGGCAGGCCGCCGCGCCAAGAGGTCTTCAAATAAATCAAACGGATCGACCCCTTGTAGGTGCAGGCCCGCCGAAACGACATGCAATTCGCCGCGCTCGGCGAAGATGCGAACGTTGTCGTCGCGAATTTGTTCGGTCAGTTGAGCCAAGGCCTCGGGGCCATGTTCGAAGCGCCGCGGATCGCGCAGCATCACGAGCCGATTATCGACGCGTTTTGGCAGGTTGCGCGTGGCGACGGCATAGTGAACCAGTTGCCGTGCGGCGGCGCATTCCTTTACGCAGGTGCGCGCCCAGTTGATGACCTGCGTCGTCAGCACGCTGCGGATGCCGAGTTCTTGGCAGAATCCCAGCAGCAAAACGTTCATCGCGGCGCTGTCGGCATCGGTCAGCTCCGTGAGGTTGCCGATCCCCATCATCATTTCAGCGTCGGGATACCGGCGGCGAATGTCGAGATACCGGCCTAAGCTTTGTGCGAACCCGAAGCCGATCGGTTCGAGAATCGGATCGATGCGCAGCGGGATGCCTTTTCCGGCGACGTATTCGATTGTGTCGTCGAGTCCCGTCAATGTCGACGGATCGTCCGGAACGACGACGACTTCAATTCCCCAATCAGCCGCGGCCGCGCGGTTGTGCGAATTCACGCTCAGCACAAGCTCCGCGCCGTTCTTCGCCGCGGCGGCGATTTCCACAGGGTTCATGCTGTCAATGGAGACTCGCAGGCCTTCATCGCGCAGCATCCGGACGATATCGCCGACGTCCGACCACGCTTGGCCCGGCTCGCAGCCGATGTCGATCAGGTCCGCGCCGTCGGCCCGTATGGCCCGAGCTTGCGCAAGCATGGTCCCGCGCGAGAGCCGCGGGGCGTGATTGATCTCGGCGATGATCTCGATGTCGTACTTCCCGTAATCCTCGGCCGCCGGCGGTTTGCGACCGAAGAACGCCGGCAAGTCGCGGAGGTCTTTCGGTCCCCGCTCGACCGGCTTGCCGCACGCTTTGACAATGGATTGCAAGTCGCCTGCGCAGTATCCGGGCACGAGCACGCGCGTCGCTTCCGGCACTCTCGCCACACGTTTGGCAATCCACTGCGGCGACATCAGCGCGGCCACGGTGATGTGCAGCACGTCGACGGTGTAATCAAACCCGACTTGCTTGGCGAGCGGCTCGAGCGTCTTGCGCAGCGAAAACTCAGCCAGGCGGCCGGTGACGAATTGGATGTGCTCGCGCGTCATGGCAGGTTCCGCGGAGCTTTAAGTGTTGGCGTCGCGCTTCGGGTACGCCGCGCCGTGCCGGAAGCCGCCGTTGACCGGAAGTACGTGCCCGGTGATGAAGTCGGCGGCAGGCGAAGCGAGAAACGCGATCGCGTCGGCAATGTCGTCCGGCGTTCCCCAGCGGGCACGGAGCGATTCGCCGACGGCCCGGGCCTGCCAATATTCGGAGGCCGCGTCGCCCCACTCGGTTTTGATCCAACCGGGCGCGACGCAATTCACGCGCACGCTCGGGGCCAGCGAATGGGCGAGGCTTTTGGTAAACGCCATCACGGCCCCTTTGACGGCCGCGAACATCTCGCCGCTGTCGCCCGCCATGCCGGTCGCCGCTTGGTCCCAGCCGATGTTAATGATGGCTCCGCCGCCACGCTCGACCATACGCCGGCCGACTTCGCGCGAGAGCCGCATCGTGCCGGCGACGTCGACTTTCCACAGGGCTGCGAGTTTTTCGTCAAACGACCATTTCGCGGTTGGACCGGTGAGGACGTCGACGCCGGCGTTGTTGACCCACACATCGACGCCGCCGCACCACTGCCACGCTTGTTCGACGAGCCTCGCGCAATCAGCGGCATCGGCCACATCGGCGAGCAACACAATCGCCTCACCGCCCGTCTTGCGAACCTCGGCAGCCACTTCCTCGGCCCTGGCCGCATTGTTGCGACCATGCACGACGACCGCGTACCCTTGTGCGGCCAGCTTCCGAGCCACGGCCGCGCCGATGCCGCCCGACGAACCGGTGACGACGGCCGTCCGTCGCGGCGCGGCTGCGTTAGGTTCGGTGGTGGTCGGCATCGTATAATGCTTGAGAGGCTTTGCCGCGATCGGCCGCGCAGGCCGAGAATCGTCGCAAGATCGCAACACTTCGTTGTAGTTGGCCGCCCCGGAAGCGACAAGGCGTTGAGCGGTTCCCAAGCCGCTGAATCGCTGTCCGCTAGGCCGAACATTTCAACGCCGCTCGAAGTTGCCCGCCCTCCGCACCATTGCCCCGCGCACCCCGACCTACGCATCATGACGCAAGCTTGGACGCAGCGACTTCCCGCGACGGTGCTGGCCTTTCGCGGCTACAACCTGACGAACCTCGGCAAGACGCCCGAGTTGCTGGCCCACGCTGCTTACGGGCCGATCGTGGAACGGCACCTCCGATTGGCCGGCGCGATTTGCTCGGAGGCGCTCCATCGGCATGTCGATCTCGTCGCGCGCGTTCAAGAAAAGCGCGAGAGCACGCTCGAAACCTTTGCCGAAGACATCGCCCTGATCATCGCGGCCGAGATGGCGCAGCTCGAATTGCTCGACCAGTTCTTCGGCGCCGACTATCGACACGCCAAGTTTTCGATGGGCTACAGCCTCGGCGAGATCACGGCCCTCATCGCCGGCGGAACGTTAGTCGCCGACCAAGCGCTGCCGCCGCTGGTTGCGATCGGCGGCGAGTGCGCGGAGTTGGCCGCTGATGCGTCGATGGGTATCTTGTTTTCGCGCGGGCCGGAACTCGACGTCGTCGCCGTGCAGCGGCTCTGCATCGACATCAATCAAGAGGGACGCGGCATCATTGCCGTGTCGTCGTATCTTTCGCCGAATACGTTGCTGCTCATCGGGCAGCGCGGGACGCTGGCCGAGTTTAAGGCCCGCATGCATACGGTACTGGGGACGCGCGTTAACCTGCGCAAGACCGAAGGGGCTTGGCCGCCGCTGCATACGCCGATTCTCTGGGACCGCGACATCCCGAGCCGGGCCGGCAAGGCGATGCACCTCATGGCCGGCGGCATTGAGGTTCCGCACCCGAACGTCTTGTCGCTTGTGACGGGCAAGTTGAGTTACAACGGCTTCAACGCCCGACAGATGATCGTCGAATGGCTAGAACGACCGCAACGTTTGTGGGACGGCGTCTGCGAAATCCTCGGCAGCGGCGCGGAGGTCGTGCTCCACATCGGCCCCGACCCGAACCTGATCCCGGCCACCTTCAAACGCCTCAGTGACAACGTCGCAGCCCAAACCGCCGGGCGGAGTTTTAACAGCTGGGGCAAACAGGCCGTGTCGCTCATCGCCAGAAGAGCTTGGCTCGCTCCCGTGCTTTCAACTCGCGTGGGTTTACTACGCGCTCCGTACTTGGAGCATGTGATTTTGGAAGATTGGTTGCTGGCGCAGGACGTCAGGTAAGGCTCCTGCCAAATATTAGGTTGCTAACAAATAATCTCAGACTCGGCTTTGAGTCACGGCCTGGCCTCAAGGCCCTTTAGTCCTCATGACGCCTATCCACAACTCAACAACAAATGATGCCATGCCGCCTATTACCGGAAGTAAAATCATGCCGTAACGAATCTTCATCAACAACGCGGCAGCGGCTCCGAAAAGGAGTCCCGGTAGGGCGTATAGTAAAAAACCAAATACCAACAGCGAATTATTCTGGACATGTTCAACGACCCATATCCATCTATGTGCAGCAAGGCCAAGGCTCATAAATAGCAAAGTTCCAAGAAGCCTGCTGAGTGAGTATTGGGGGCTTGCCATCAGCGCACTGTGCATCAAAAGAGTAGAAGCTAACGCTCGTTGAGCGCTGTCTAGCGGCGAGTTTTTTGAAGCGCGTAGTCAACAAGGACGTAACGGCACAGAGGCCCTTACTTAGAGGGCCGTTAGCCCAGCGCGGCGTTCAACGCTTGGGCGAGGTCTTGGCGGAGGTCGTCGAAGTCTTCCAGTCCGACGGAGAGGCGGATGAGGCCGTCGGTGATTCCATGTTTCTTGCGGTCGGCCGGGTCGTAGCTGGCGTGCGACATGCTGGCCGGTTGTTCGATGAGCGATTCGACGGCCCCCAGGCTGACGGCCAGTTGAAAGAGCTTCGTCGATTCGCAGACGCGCTTCGTTTGCGTGAAGTCGCCTACCGTTTCGAAGGAGAGCATCGCGCCGAAGCCTCCTTGCATTTGCTTCTTGGCGATTGCGTGGCCGGGGTGACTGGACAGGCCCGGATAGTGGACTTTGGCGACGCGTTTGTCGGCGGTAAGCGTTTCGGCCAAGGACGTATCCGGAAAATCCCGTTTCGGAGGCATGGCAAATTCGCAACCTGGCTGCCTGGCTACGAACGAACCAAAAC
>JAFLCO010000213.1 GCA_017303535.1 Planctomycetota bacterium | reverse complement strand
AAGACAAACTGGCCGTACGTCGTCGTGTAGTACTTCTGCCGATCGAGCGGCAAGTCCACGAGCGGTTGAAGAATCTCGAGGGCTTTCGGCCCTTGCACGGCGATCATCGCATAGACCGTCGTGACGTCTTCCATGTCGACGCCCGGCACGTCATCGAGCCGCGATTTCAGCCAGCCGACAATCTTCTCGCGATTGCTCGCGTTCACGACCAGGCTGTAGCGCACACCGGCACCGTCGTCGGGAGCACAGTACACCAGCACGTCGTCGAGAATGCCGCCTTGCTCGTTGCAGACGAGCGAATAGCGCACCTGCCCGGGCTTCATATCCGTGACGCGGCGCGTCAGGACCGAATCGAGAAAGGCGGCGGTCATGCGGCCGTCGCCGGCTTTATGCCTGAAGCGGATGCGTCCCATGTGGGAGACGTCGAAGAGGCCCGTGGCCTTGCGAACGGCGGAATGTTCGGCGGCGATCGATCCGTATTGGACCGGCATCTCCCAACCGGCGAAGTCGACCAAGCGACCGCCGTGCGAGCGGTGCCACTCGTAGAGCGGCGTCCGAGCGAGCGAAGTCGACGCTAGTTCCGTCGCTGTGGCTTGAGTTGCCGGGGCTTGGGTCATCGAATCCATCCTTCACGGTTTCCGCGTGCGGACCGTAGGCCGCAGCGGCACGAAGCAAACGTCGCTACGACGCAGGCCTCGCCCTGTTCCGAACATGCGATAATGCGCCGGCAAGGGAACCCAATCCCTCGCCTAAGCCCGCCGGGCGTACGCAAACCGCCGAGATGCCAAAGAGTGAAAGTGCTCCAAACCGCGCCGCAGCCGCAATGAGCCGCAACAAAAGATCGAGCACCGTCAAACTGTCGAGTATTCTATCGCCCGTCGCCTCGGTTTCCAGGGTGGAAATCGCCGGCGAGTTTTTCACCAGATTTACCGCTTACGGCGCCGCCCCTGGTTCGATTTTTTGCCCTCATGCCGCGGATCGCCGTGCCCGCGACCGCCGCGGCGTTCATCGCGAGGGCCGTCGCGCCCCTGGCCCTCGCGACGCTGGCCATCGCGCGACTTCGCCGGTTTCCCGCCGCGCGGGCGTGAGAACCGATCGACCACGCGGAAGTCCAACTCGCGACGATCGACGTCGACTCGCACCACGGCCACGCGAATCTTGTCGCCCAGCCGGAAGGCGTTGCCGGCCCGACGTCCCGTCAAGCTGTGCGACGAACGTTCGTAGTGGTAGAAGTCGTCGGCCAGCGAGTCGACGCGAATCATTCCCTCCGCCGGAAACTCCACGCCCTGCGCGAACAGGCCGAACTCTTCAACGCCGGTCACCACGGCATCTAGCTCCTCACCGATGCGGTCGGACAAGTACGTGAGCAGTTTGACCTTCGTCAGTTCGCGCTCCGCCGCTTCGGCCCTACGTTCGCGATCGCTGCAATGTTCGCCGAGCGAGGCCAACTCATCGAAGTCATTGCGAGGTTTCTTGCCTTTGATCAAGGCGTCGAACAGTCGATGGATCGTGAGATCCGGATAGCGGCGGATCGGCGAAGTGAAGTGGCAGTAGCAATCGCTGGCCAAGGCGTAGTGCCCGTCTTCATTCGGGGCATAGCGAGCGCGCTGCAAACTGCGGAGCAAGGCGTAGTTGATCGCTTGCTCCTCCGGCCGGCCATGCACTTCCTTCAGTAGCCGCTGAAGCTCGAAACGGCTTTCGAGTCCTTCGGCATTGAGCCCGAGCGATTCGACGAACGATTCCAGAAGCTTGAGCTTCTTCGGATCGGGGGCTTCGTGAATCCGGCGGAGGAAGAACCATTCGGCTTCGGCGATCGTCTCGGCCACGGCCATGTTCGCCGCCAGCATAAACTCTTCGATGATCTGATGGCTCACCGTGTTCTCGACGCGATGAGCACCCGCGACGCGGCCTTGCTTATCGAGGTCGACCTTCACTTCGCGCATCGTCAGTTCCAGCGCGCCTTTTTCGATACGCCGCCCGCGAAGAATCATCGCCAGTTCGTGCATGTCGCCGACGAGCTTGAACACCTCGGGCGTGAGCTTCGCTTGCCACGGTTTCCGGTCGGCCAAGTAGTCGTCGATCTCTTCGTAGGCAAAGCGCCGCTTGCTGCGAATGGCCGCGTTCTTCAGCTCGATGTGCGTCCGCACTCCCTCGGGCGTGAACTCGAGAAACGCCGTTTTCACGAACCGCACGCGATCCGGCTGCAGGCTCGCCAAGCCGTTGGAGATGACCTCGGGGATCATCGGAATCACGCGGTCGGGCAGATAGACGCTTGTCGCGCGCTCGCGGGCTTCGCGATCCAGGGGCGACTTCGGGCGGACGAAGTGCGAGACGTCGGCGATATGCACGCCGAGCCGCCAATGGCCGTTGTCGAGCTTCGTGAGGCTGATCGCATCGTCGAAGTCGCGGGCATCGACGGGATCGATCGTTACGACGGTTTCGGCCGTGAAGTCGAGGCGTTCGCCGAGTTCGGTTTCGTCGAACATGTCAGCTTGCCGCCGCGAGTCCTCGACCACGTCGTCCGGGAACGCTTCGGGAAGTTGGAACTCGCGAATGATCGAGAGCGTATCGATGCCGGGCTCGCCGCGTTTGCCGAGCACTTCGGTGATGACCCCTTCGCCCGAAGCCCAGTAGGTCGGGAAGCGGACCATCTCGAAGACGACCTTGTCGTCTTGCTGGGCGTTCTTCGCGCCGGGGTCGCCGACCGCGATCGGCTGCGCGAAGAGAGTGCCGTCGACTTGCACGAAGGCCCCGCCGCCGGCTTCGAAATAGGTGCCGACGAACTGGTGCGTTTGCCGCTCGATGACTTCGACGATGCGGCCTTGTTGGTTTTTGCCGCGGTAGCGCTCGCCGGAAACTTTCACACGGACGGTGTCGCCCGTGGCCGCGTCGGCCGCATCGTCGGCGAGAATGAAAATGTCGCCGGCGCGGTCGGTGCCTTTGTTGCTCAAAGGGCGGACGAAGCCGAAGCCGGCTTGATGACGGCGGAACGTGCCGACGACGCCGGGGAGCGGGCGGCCGGCCTGAGCCGCCAGCCGATCGGCGCGACCGGTCGACTTGGTGCCCTCGGTCGCTTTCTTGCGTCGCTCCGGAGCCGGGGCAGGGGATCGCTTCGCGGCGACACCCGAATTTTGATTCTCGTTAGCCGACGAGTCATCGGCGACTTCACCAGCCGCCTCGGGCGCGACCTCTTCAGACGACTCCGCACCGGCGGCTTCCGCATCGTACCGCTCTTCGCGCGGCGACTTCTTCGTGGTCTTCGGCGGAGGCGCCGAGGCGGGGCCGATCAGGTGGTTGGCCCCGTAGACGATTTGGCCGCGACGGACGAGCTTCTTCACGAGGCGGCGAAGTTCGCGCGTTTCCACTTCGGACAGGCCGAGCTTCTTCGCGATCACGCGCGGCTTCACCGGCCGGTAATTCGGGTTCTGCAAATGCGCGAGCAACCGGTGCTCCAGCGCCGCGACGTCGACCGGCGTACCGGCTTCGGTCGTGTCGGTTTCGGGCGTGCCGACTTCGTCTTGCGAAGCGTCGTCGCTTTCAAAATCTTCTGCAAACTGTTCATTCATCTCAGACATTTCTTGCTCACAAACTTTCTGTTTTCTTATTCGCCGGTTCTTCCGGCTAAGAGTCGCGGCTCACGGGCCGCGTCGGTGATTGTTTTCCAATCGTCATACCAGTTGACGTAAGTTGCGCTCGTGTCGACCATCGCTTCGTTGACTTACGTCCATTTTCGTGCGCCCTTGATTTTGGCCGGTGCGTACATCAGAGACCGTTTTGTACGCACCTTTAATTCCTAAGTAGGTGGTGCGTACATCCGGCGCACTGTTGTACGCACCCGGCGGTTTTGCACGCACTCGCGAATCGACGTAAGTCTCTCTTCGCGCGCTCGCGCAAAAACGGACTTACGTCGACGGGCGAGTCGCTGCTTGGGCACCGCTGCACACAGGCCGGGGCCGCAAGAGTCGCGTCGCTCGACAATCTCTCGTATTGTACCAAACGCCCGCCGGCGTTTTTGGCCGGCCAAAAACGAACCTTGACTTTGGGCGGCCGAACGGTGCGAGATTTCCGGGCGAAAAACAGTCGGGTGGCTGGGTCTGGAGCGTACTCGCGAAGGCCCAGGACGCAGGACGTTGCAACTGGGGCACCGCTGCGCTATGCCCCAGCCACCCTGAAGAGTAACGGCCCGCTAGTCGGCCTTGAGGCCTTTGAAAAACTTGCGCCCCAGTTGGGCGTGATAGGTCGTCCAAGAGCTTTCCGCGTTCGGATCGTCGCGGATCAGGAGATGGAAGCTGTGCAGCTTCGCGTCGAGGTTATCGAGCAGATGCAGGGCCACGGCTTCGAGCGTCATGGGCAGCTTCGGGCTGCCGAACTCGTACTCGCCGTGATGGCTCACGATCATGTGCTTCAATCTTAAGACGAGTTCCGCGGGAAAAGGTTCACCGGAAAGTTTCTCGGATTCCCGAACTTTCTGCTCCAGCGTGGAAACCGCCATCACGAGGTGACCGATCAGCTGGCCTTCGTCCGTGTAGGCGAAGCCTTTTTCGTAGCTCAGTTCGTCGACCTTCCCCATGTCGTGAACGAAGGCCCCCATGAGGAGCACATCGCCGTCGACTTGCGGATACAACGGACGGACGGCCGTGACCAAGTCCATGAGCTGCACAATATGATGCAGCAGTCCGCCGACGTAGGCATGGTGGTTTTTCACGCCGGCCGGACAGCGCATGAGCTTGGCCATGAACGCCTGGTCCATGAGGAAGCATTCGGCTAGGTTGCGCAGATGCGGATTGGCCATGCCGCGCAGATGGGCCGTGAGACGGACCACGAGCCGATCGAGTTCGGCGGGCGTCAACGGCATGAAGTCGGCTTCGTCGACTTCCTCGGCCTTCGCCTTGCCGATCTTGGTGACGATCAACTGCATCTGGCCCTGGAAGACCTGCGTATTCCCCTCGACGCGGACGTAGTCGCCGTCGTCGAAGCTGTTGTATTCGCGATCGCCGGCGTTCCACATCCGCCCGCTGACGCTGCCCGTGCGGTCGGACAGCTCGACCTGCAAGTAGAGGTTGCCGTTTTTGTTCGGCCGCAGCTGCTTCTGCGCGGCGAGAAACGTCTGGTCGATCTTGTCGGTCGGCCCGAACTGCTGAATGAACTTACGCGGCATGAGCGGAGCGATCCCTGCTAGTTGGCGACGACCGAAGCGAATTGAAGCCGATGATTTTAGAGATTGGACGCGCTGTAGGGAACGCCCTCCGTGGCGCTGCGAGAATGTTGACAATTAGCCACCCATCAGTCGATCACGGACCGGAAACGGTGGCAACGACTCCCGGCCGTGCAAAAGAGATTTGGCGCAACAGCTCGGGCAGTAAAGGTCGCAGGTCGACCAACCGATTCGTCGCGGCGCGCAGTACGAAAATCGTGATGGCGGCATCGACGATCGATTGCTGATGCGGCAAATTCGAGTCGGCAGTGATCAGCCCCTCGAATCCATTGGCCTTCATCGCGGCCAGCAACTCGCCGTTGGTAAGATTACCCCAACCCATATATTGGGCCGTGGCGACATCGTGGCCGGGGATCTCGTGGCGGAGCCGTTGCGGCAGACACGCGTCAAGAAGTAGGCGCATGTTCGGCGACGATCGTTTGAGCTAGCTCCAACATCGCGACGGCCTGCTCTTTGCTGACCGACGGGAAGTCGCTTAAGAATTCTTCCAGCGAATCGCCGGCAGCCAGATAGTCAAAAAGGTTCTTGATCGGTACCCGAGTCCCGACGAAAACAGGGGTGCCGCCCAAACGTTGCGGGTCGCTATGGAAGACGTTGTTGGTGTCGGAGGACATAACGCACTCGCTTTGATTTCCGAGGGGACGCCGTTCAATTATACTCCACTTTGCTCGCCGTTCACGAATGTAAGCAGGCCACGAAGCAACAATCGGACATGTCGTCTCATGGAGAATCCTGGCTATCACGGACCGCGTATCGAGAAGGACGACTTCCCTATCGTGTCGCTTAGGCTTACCGATCCAGGCCCAACGCCCGAGCGAGTGTTTGCACTGTTTCGCAGCTTGACCGGGGCGACCCCTGAGCAGGCTAGGCAAACAATTCACACGCCGGAATCGGAACTGGCCCGGGATTCTCGAATCGCCATCAACTCGATTGCGGAGAAGTACCGGAAGACAGGCGCGAAAGTCTCCTTGGTTTATGTGGTCTGAAGTTTAAACGCCGCATCCCCGAACCTTGGCAAACTTGACCGGCTCTTACCACGCAGCTAGAGTTGAAGTGTCGGGCTGGGAACGTCGATAAGGTTTCTGGTCCGGCAATGTCCGCACTAATGGTGCGAATCAATCACCACGAGCCCGCCCGGCGGGTTGTTTAGGGATACAAGTCATGAGCGGTCGGTTGAACCTGGGTCTGTTACTACTAGCACTACTAGGGAGCGGGCCATAAGGGTTCGCCGGCCGCCGAGGCTTATGTCACGGCAGACCGGCACGACAAGCAAAACGCTTGAACATACGAACCCCGCGGCCCCAACGACCTGGCCGCGGGGTTTTTTCGTTTTTGGTACAATTAAGCCGTGGAACTTGTCTCTGCGGGTTTGTTCCGCCGAGCGCGGAGGCAAGCTCCGCGGCTAAATGATGCGTTCGAGAGAGAGTGCGTAACGAACAGTTTGAGACGAGCTTCGATTCTTAAGGAACTTTGCGATGAGCGACGTGCGCCCGATCAAGATTTTCGACACTACCTTGCGCGACGGCGAGCAATCGCCCGGTTGCAGCATGAACAAGGCCGAAAAGCTGGAACTGGCCCAGGCGCTCGTCGATCTGGGCGTCGACATCATCGAGGCCGGCTTTCCGATCGCCTCGCCCGACGACTTTGACGCCGTCCGCGAAATCGCTTCCACGATTCGCGGCAGCACCATCTGCGGCTTGGCCCGGTGCAACGATCAGGACATCGATCGGGCCTGGGAAGCACTCAAGCTCGCCAAGCAACCGCGGATTCACGTGTTTCTCGCGACGAGCGCGATTCATCGTGAGTTCAAATTGAAGATGACGCGTGAGGAGATCGTGGCCCGGGCCGTGGCCGGCGTGAAGCGGGCGGTCAGCTACTGCGACGACATCGAGTTCTCGCCGGAAGATGCGGCCCGCACCGAGAGCGACTTCTTGTGCGAAGTCGTGGAAGCGGCGATCGCGGCCGGCGCGACGACGATCAACATTCCGGACACGGTCGGTTATGCGACGCCGGCCCACATGGGGAACGTCATTCGCAACCTGAAGAATCGCGTGCCGAACATCGACAAGGCGACCATCAGCGTTCACTGTCATAACGATCTCGGCTTGGCCGTGGCCAATAGCCTCGCGGCGGTCGAGGCCGGCGCCGGGCAGATCGAATGCACCATGAACGGCATCGGCGAACGGGCCGGCAATTGCTCGCTGGAAGAAGTGGTGATGGCGCTCCGCACGCGGTTCGACTACTACCAACTCACGACCGGCGTCAACACGAAGCGGCTCGTCCCCACGAGCCGGCTGTTGCAAAACATCACCGGTATGCACGTGCAGCGCAATAAGGCGATCGTCGGCCGCAACGCGTTTGCCCACGAAGCCGGCATCCACCAAGACGGCATGCTCAAGGAACGCAGCACGTATGAAATCATGCGGCCGGAAGACGTCGGCCTGACGAAGACCGACTTGGTGCTCGGTAAGCACTCGGGCCGTGCGGCGCTCGGCGACCGTGCCAAGGCGCTCGGCTATCAACTCACGGGCGAGCAACTTCAGGCCGTGTTTGAGAAATTCAAGCGGCTCTGCGATAAGAAGAAGGAAGTGTACGACGCCGACATCGCGGCCTTGATCGAGCAAGAACTTCACGGCCTGCCCGACGTCGAGGTGTGGACGATGATGGGCTACAAGCTCAACGCCGTGACCGGGCAAACGCCGACCGTTGCCTTGACGCTGCGCCGCGGTAAGGACGAAGTCACCAAAGAGGTGTCGATGGGGGACGGCCCGTTCGATGCGCTCTTCCTCGCCATCGAAAAGATCACGGGCATCGAGGTGGTTTGCCGCGACTTCAGCGTGCACAGCGTGACGGTCGGCAAAGACGCCCAAGGCGAGGTGACGGTCGAAGTCGAACACCAAGGGCAGCTTTATCGCGGCCGCGGCGTGTCGACCGACTCGATCGAGGCCAGTGCGCTGGCGTTTTTAAATGCCGTGAATCGCGTGGCGGCGACCGCCGGTCGGCCGAAGGAACGCGTGAGCCCTCACGAGGCGGGGAATGTGGCGACGGCGGCGGGGAAGAAGTTGGAGACGCCGACGCCGTAGCGCGACGATTGCCGGAAGCGCGGAGGCAAGCTCCGCGGCTAAATGATCTGCTATGCGACGTACGCCAAGTAGTAGAAGATCCAGCCCGTGACGGACGTGCCGAGCATGTCGAGCGCGGCGATCCAGCCCCAGCGTTTGTGCCAGACGCTGTGGGCGCAGGGGCTCGGCGGGCTGGGGATGTTTCGCAAAGCCCGCACGACGACGAGGGTCCAGACCACGGCCGTGGTGACGGCGAAGCAGAGGTGGACCAGCAGCGACTTTTCCACCATGCCGGTCGAGTAGTACGGCGACGCTTGGGCGCCCTCGCGCCAGCCGGTGAAGAACCGCATATCGACTTCGAACAGAGTCACGGCCACGGCCAGCACCAGGCTCAGCGTCACTTGCACTTGCTTGTGCAGCTGATAGTTGCGCTTCACGCGAACCAGATAAATGCTCCAAAACAAAATCGGTACGACCGCGAACATCGCCAGAAAGACGACGTCGAGCATGAGCGAAGCGCGGGTACCGAGAAATCCGGGCATGGCGGCGGCTATGCGATTTCGATAGTTTCAGAAGGACTAGTATTTCGAACAGGCGAGCGGTCGGCGTAAGCCGGCCGTTTCTGCAACGAGGAGCGACGCTTTCGACGCCGGCATTCGTGCGACGCGGCACATCTTAACAACATCCGCTATCGGTCGGCAGGTCGCTCGACATGAGCGGCCGGCGGTAATCCGTAGCAATTGGCGACCGTTTGCCCGGACGATACGATAAGGGGCCCGGAAGATTTGCGGCGGACAGGTGCCGGCGTGCGACTCCGCACGACCGACATGCGAGGGTTGGTATCGGTCCCCTTCGCACCAAGGACGACCGCAAACCGACGGCTGGGTGGCGAAATGGCAGACGCACAGGACTTAAAATCCTGGGGTGGGTAAACCACCGTGCGGGTTCGAGTCCCGCCCCAGCTACTTTTTCTCGGGCTTCGATCGGTTGGCCGCCGTTATGCGAGGCGGGATTTCGTAGGTCGGAGCATCGAGCGAGCTTCGCCAAGAAGTGCGTGTCGCTGAATTAGGAAGCTCGATCCGCTCCCGCCGCCCGCAACTTGCGGACGATGCGAAAGCCGATGGTGCGATCACGATACGACGGGGCGCCCGAGAAACGTGCGGCGCTGCGGCTCGACGTCGGAAAATCGTACCAGTTGCCGCCGCGTAAGACATGCCACGAGGAAAACGTCGTCGGTTCCGAGGCAGGCGGGACCGGGGCGAGCGGATCGACTGCCGGCGACTTCGAGTACCAGTTCGGATCGAGGCAATCCTGGCACCACTCCGAGACGTTGCCGTGCATGTCCGCTAAGCCGAACGCGTTTGCGCGGCGCAGCGCGACGGTGTGCCGGGAATTGTGGCGGGCGTCGGCGTTGCTCCACCCATAGCCGCTTAATTCCAAAACGTCGTCACCAAAGGAGTACTGCGTCTGAGTTCCCGCGCGGCAGGCGAATTCCCACTCCGCTTCCGTGGGGAGACGATAGCCGTCGGCGTCGGGAACAAGAGTCCAACGGCCGCGAGCGTCGAGCCGATAGCA
Organism: Planctomycetota bacterium; assembly: GCA_017303535.1. Taxonomy (GTDB): domain Bacteria; phylum Planctomycetota; class Planctomycetia; order Pirellulales; family PNKZ01; genus PNKZ01. The sequence goes on along the minus strand of JAFLCO010000213.1, from coordinate 1,286 downwards.
GCGGCGAAGTTGTTCGTTCTCGCTTAGCCAGTTGCAATACGCACAGGCGTCGTTCCAACTGACTTGCGTGACGGCGGAATCGTCTTTGGGATCATGTTCCGGAGCGTTCCAACGGACCGCGTTGGTTCGCTCGGGAGCCGTTTCAACGGTCGTCGAAGCGGAGTTGCCGCAACCGTATCGCTCTGCTTCGGTGACGTGCCCGGCGGCGGCGACGAATCGACCAAACTGACCGATCGTCACTTCGGTCGCACTTATCAGAAAGGGCTGCGAGAGAACGACGTTGTGTTGGGGCCGCTCGGCATTCCGGATACGGTCCATCGCGGCTTGGTCGCGTTTGAACTCCGCGGCGGCCGTTAATGCCGCTTCGACTTGCGAATCCGTGCTCCCCATGAGGAACTCACCGGGCGGAATCAGCACCATCTGCTGGCCGACGCTGTTGGTCGCCTCGACTTTGATCCCCAGATGCTTTGCCCAGGCCGCTTGATGGGCCTTGGCTTGTTTGGCGTCGAAGGGAGCGACGGCGCGCGGGGGCGTCGGGCCGACGGGCTTTGTAACCGGCGGCGTGACGACCGAAGGAACGGCAGTCGTAACACCCGACGGACTCGGCGAAGCTCCTACGGCGGCCGGCGGCGATCCTGCTGCGTCGGGTATCGTTGCCGGCTTCGTCATGGGAGTACCCCGGTCGATCGTCGATGTCGACGTCGACGTCGACGGAGCAATGATCGCGGCAACGGGAGCGACAGAGCCGGCTGTTGTCGCCACACATAACGGGCGAAATCCGCTTTCAGAGTACCCGTTCCCTTGCGACCAGGGCTTTCGAGCGGAGGAGCGAAACTCATTCAGGAAAACGCACCAGAACGATCCGCCTCGCAAGGTCCGACGGACATTCGAGGCGGCGGTGAGGAGCGGTCCGTTCGGATCGACGACGGCGCCCTCCGCATACGGCTCAAAGGCATTGTCACACCATTCCCAAGCGTTGCCGTGCGCGTCGAACAACCCCCAGGCGTTTGGCTTCTTCCCGGCGACGGGATGCGAGCGCTCGCCGCTGACGACCCGCGTCCAGGCATACAGATCAAGATGCCGCGGATCATCACCGTAGTTGAAGAGCGTCTGCGTTCCGGCCCGGCAGGCATGTTCCCATTCGGCTTCGGTGGGCAAGCGATAGGTCGCGTTCTCGATTAGTGATAATCGCCGGCAGAATTCGACCGCGTCGTTCCAACTCACGTAGGTTGCGGGGCACTGAACATCGTCGACGGCATGACGCTGATTCGACCAAGGACTCGTGC
>JAFLCO010000212.1 GCA_017303535.1 Planctomycetota bacterium | reverse complement strand
GCGAAGCTCAAGGACTTTCCGCAGGCCGATGAATTGGTGCCCCTCGTCCCGCTGGAGGCGGAACGGAAGAACGCCGATATGCAGAATCTGCTCGCTCAGCGCAAGTTCGCCGATCTGCTAAAACGCTACGGCGACGAAGACTTGGCCCAGCGGTCGTTTACATCGGCGGGCGAAGCCTACTTTGCCCGCGGCCGAGCCTATGCCGCGAGCGGCGACAAAGCGAAGGCCGAAGCCGACTTTCGGGCCGCGCTGCCGCTCGTCGCGGACAAACGCATGCGGGCCGATCTGCTGAAGCTCCTGGGCGAAGCGGAAACGAAGTAACTCCGTCGGTCGGGCCGTACCATGTCATCGCAAACTCAAGGTCTATTTTCAGGTAAAGCATCCATGCGTATTTCTCATTTCGTTCGTTGTGGTTGGGTGTTCTTCATCGCCGCCGCGATGGTTTCCATCGCTCATGCCGCACCGAAGCAGCCGAACGTCGTCGTGATGTTGGTCGACGACATGGGCATTATGGATACCTCGGTGCCGTTTCTCACCGACGAAGCCGGCCGGCCGAAGCGTTATCCGCTGAACGATTACTATCGCACGCCGAACATGGATCGCTTGGCCTCGCGCGGCGTGCGGTTCAACAACTTCTACGCGATGAGCGTCTGCTCGCCGACGCGCGTCTCGGTCATGACCGGACAAAACGCGGCCCGGCATCGCACGACCAATTGGATCAATCCCGACAAAGACAACGCCGGCCCTCAAGGCGCGCCCGATTGGAACTGGCGCGGCTTGAAACCCGGCGACGTCACGCTGGCCGGCCTGCTGCAAGCCGCGGGCTACCGCACGATTCACGTCGGCAAAGGGCACTTCGCTCCGCGCGAGTTTGAAGGAGCTGATCCGGGCAAACTGGGGTTCGACGTCAACGTGGCCGGAGCGTCGATCGGCGCGCCGGGCAGCTACTACGGAATGCAAAACTACGGCAACGGCGGCAAACGCAAATCGCACGGCGTGCCGGGCCTGGAGAAGTATCACGGCACCGAGACGTTTCTGACCGACGCGTTGACGACGGAAGCCAAGCGTCATGTCGGCGAAGCCGTGGCGGCCGAGAAGCCGTTCTTTCTTTACTTCGCTCAGTACGCCGTGCATGCACCGTTCAACTCCGATCCTCGCTTCGCGCCGCACTATGCAAGCTCCGGCAAACCGGCCAACGCGCAGGCCTTTGCAACGTTGATCGAAGGGATGGACAAGTCGCTCGGCGAGGTGCTCGACCATCTGGAGACGCTCGGCGTTGCCGAGAACACGCTCGTGATTTTCCTCGGCGACAACGGCTCCGACGCTCCGCTAGGGCACGAACATGCGGTGGCCTGCGCCGCGCCGCTGCGCGGTAAGAAAGGGGCGCACTACGAAGGGGGCATGCGGGTGCCGTTCATCGCGGCTTGGGCGCGGTCGGCGGAAGGCAACGTTCACCAAACGCGGCTGCCGATCGGCGTCGGCAAGATTCAATCGCAGCAGGCCGCCGTGTACGACATCGCCCCGACCGTGCTGAACCTCGCGGGCGCACAAGCCCCGGCCGAGCACAAGCTCGACGGCACCGCGCTCGACAAGCTCCTCGCCGGCGAGCGCGATCCGCAGCGGACGGAAACGTTTCTCATGCACTATCCGCACGGTCCGCACCGTTCGAGCTACTTCACCGTCTATCGCGAAGGGGCGTGGAAGGTGATCTACCATTACTTCCCGTCGCCGCAGTCCGAAGGCTCGCACTATCAATTATTTCACCTGGGCGATGACCCCTTCGAGCAGCAAAACCTGGCAACCTCGCGGCCGGAGGAGCTGACGCGGATGATGCAAGGATTGATCGCGGCGTTAGAGCGGTGCGAAGCCGTGTATCCGGTCGCGGAAGGCAGCTCGGAACGAGTGAAACCACGGCTGCCGTAAGCGACGGGTGGCTGGGGCATAGCGCAGCGGTGCCCCAGTGCGGCGTCGATCTGCTGGGCCTTCGCCTTCGGCTCAGACCCAGCCACCCAATGCGACAACGATTCGCCAGAAGCTAAGGTCGGCGCTACTTCGCCGCTTCCTTCAGTTCCTCGGCCAGTCGCAGCACTTCCTTGGTGAACTTCTCGGAGGCGGAGCGTTCGACGCGGTTCGTGCCGAGCCAGGTTTCGTAGCCGCCGAGGTCGTGGTGGCGCGGCGTCGGCAGGTAGCCGTAGTAGCCGTGGGCCAGCGAGACGAGGAACGAATTTTTGATCGGCGACCGCTTGCGGAAGTCGAGGCCGATTTCGCAGAACACTTCGCACGGCATCGTACCGATGCAAACGTCGCCGATGCGCAAAGCCTGCACCGGCAAGTTGCCCGTCTCGGGATACTCCGAGAGCGCCAGGGCCCGCTTGGCGTACGACACCGGCAGAATCGAGTTCTTCCCTTCCGGCGGATTGGCGAGAATCTTCTTGGCCCAGGCCAAATGTTCGGCGTCCGGGCGTCGCCAAGCGATCGTCGGTTCGGAGTAGCGGGCGTCGAGCGTGAGGTCGCTCTTGTAAGTGAGGCCGCTCAGGGCCGAGTGGACCTTGGCCGCCACGTCGTCGGCGACGTACGCGATTTGCTCGTACGGCTGTTTGCGGCCGCGCGGGTTGCGAAAGTCGATGTTGTTGATGTCGCCGCTCGTGCCGTTGGCCATCATTGCGACGAAGGCCGGGTCTTGCCGCTCGGGCGTGAGCAGCGTTTTCATTCGCTCCGAAAAATAGCCGAAGTAGTCGGCCGAAACATCGGCCCCGCCGACGCCGCCGACATAGTGCAACGAGTAAGCGGCGAACACGCTGATCGGCTTGCCGCCGGGCTCGCGCACGCTGAGAAACGAGACCGTCGGATCCGTCGGCCCGGCCGGTTCGACGAGGTTCGGGTTCCCCGCGCCCGGGTTCATCTTCACGAGATCGGTCTTACCGAACGGGTTCTCCGGCATGGTGCCGGGCCGCAAAAACCAGCGGCGATTGAACACGTGCTCAGGCACGTCGACGGTGCCGTACGCCAACTCCGCCGGCCGCAGCGTGTTGACGCAGCGCTGCACGCCGTCGGCGATGCGTCGGGCGACAAACTTTTGGTACTCGTCGATTTCCGGATTGTAGACGTAGCGGTCGATGCCCAGCGCGCTCGAGGCCGAGTGCGTATGCGTGCCGCTGATCATCACGTGCGACTTCGGGATGCCACTCCGCACTTCGATGATGCGGCGGGCTTCGTCGCTGACTAGGCGATGTACGCCGAGCAGATCGCACACCACCAAGGCGACTTTCGTTTTGCCGTCGTCGAGCACCAAACAACGGGCATTCAGTTCGTCGTGAATATGTCGCGATGGCGCGGGGCTGAAGCCGCCGATGATGTCGCCGCCGATGGCCGGCGTGATGACGCTCGTCGCCGCCGCGGCGCGAAACACCGGCTTCGTGGAATCCTTCGCTTGATCTGCGGCCGAAGTCAGGCCGCATTGCAAGACGACCAACACGACGAACCCAAGCGTAACGGCGGAGCGACGCAAAGCAGGCATGACGGAATCCTCGACGGGACACGGAGGCGGGGAGCTTCACAGGCGGGACGCCTATCGTGCCGCGCCGTTGCGGCGATGTCCAGCACTACCGTTGTGCCCGGCGCGATGCGTCAGCGTGTCGCCGTGGCCCGTAGAAAGAGCGGTTCGAGGGCTGCGGCGGCGACGGGTTTGATCAAATGTTCGTCGAAGCCGGCCTCGCGCGAGCGGCGTTTATCTTCGGCCTGCCCGTAACCGGTGAGTGCGACGATGAGCGTCCGCGCGAACTCCGGCTTCTCGCGGAGGCGTCGCGCGACGTCGTACCCGCTGAGACCAGGTAGCCCGATGTCGAGGAAGATGACGTCGGGCGCGAACTCCATTGCGGCGTCGATGGCGCCGAGCCCTTCGTGGACGACGCGCGTCTCGTGACTCCAAAACTTTTCCATCAGTGCGGCCAGCGTTCGCGCCGCGCCGACGTTGTCTTCCACGATCAAAACTTTCAGCCGCGGCATGTCGGCCGGCTTGAGACGCGGCCCATCGACGGCAGCCGGCGCGGCGTCGTCGGCCACGGCCAACCGCACGGTAAACTCCGCGCCGCGGTCGGGGCCGTCGCTGCGCGCCTCGACCGACCCGCCGTGCATTTCGACGATGCTCCGCACCACGGTTAGCCCGATGCCGAGCCCGCCCTGAGCCCGTTCGATCGTGCGCTCCGATTGCGTAAACAGATCAAACACGCGCGGCAGCAGGCTCGGGTCGATGCCGACGCCGCGATCGCGGACGCTGACGGCGACGCCGCCGGTTTCGAGCTTTGCGGAAATGTCGATCTGCGATCCTTCGGGGGAGTATTTCGACGCGTTCTGCAGTAGGTTGACCAAGACTTGGCACAAGCGCACGACGTCGCCGCGCAGCGTTACCGCCCGCTCGGGCAAGGAGACGACGATCGACTGCCGTCGCTCGTCGCAAATCGGCCGCACCGATTCGACGGCCCGGGTCACCACTTCCGCCAATGCCACGGGCTCGATCCTGAGCTCGATGCGGCCGCGCATGATCCGTGAGACGTCGAGCAGGTCGTCAACCATGTGGACCATGTGCTCGACCTGCCGGGTCATGATCGGCAACAGTTCGCGGCGCATCTCGGCGTCGCCGTCGAAATCCTTGAGGATCGTCAGCGCGTTGCGGACCGGCGCCAGGGGATTGCGCAGTTCATGGCCGAGCATGGCGAGAAACTCGTCTTTGCGGCGATCGGCGTCGCGCAGCTGGCCGTGCAGGCGGGCATTGTCGACGGCGCTCGACAGCCGGCGCCCCAAATCGGCGGCCACTTCGAGATCGGCCTGATCGTACACCGGCCGCGACTTGCCCGAGGCGAAAAGCAGTCGGCCGATCGTGCGCGTGCGGATATTGAGCGGAATGCAAAGTAGCGTGCCGGCCTGAAGCTCGGCGTACGTGCGCGTGCCGGCTTCATCGAGGCCGAGCAAACGCGCGGCTTTGGCGTCGTCGGCCGTGATGTGAGGGTTGGAAAACTGGGCTTCGTCGGGGCAGAGTGTGTCGCGGAGTTGATCGAGCATGGGCTGCTTGGCGGCGTCGGCATGTACGGCCACACAAGTGCGCGGCCCGTCGCCGTCGCCGTCGAGATCGATCAGGCACCACTCCGCGAACTTCGGCACCGCCACTTTCGCCACGGCGTGCAGCGTACTCGCCAAGTCGACGAGCATCACCAGCACTTCGCTCGCCTCGGCCAGGAAGTGGATGCGTCGTTCGGCTCGCTTCCGTTCGCCGATCTCCGAGCGGAGCGACGAGTTGAGATCGTGCAGTTCCGAAGTTCGCTCTTGTACCTCTTTCTCGAGCGACTCCGGACTGCGCATCGCCAGCACGCGCGGCACGTTGGGAATGAGCGCAAACACCGTGGCCCAAGAGACGACGGCCGTGATGAACTTCACCAAGCCGGAGAAGCGGTAGGCGGGCCACCAGAAGATCGTCGCATCGATCAGGTGCGTGGTGCCGCAGGCCAAGATGAACGCGCCGAACAAGAGGAACACGGCGCGAAACGGCAGGTCGCGCTTACGGGCCGCGAAGAAGACGAGGATGCCCGGAATCGTGAAGTACGCCGCCCAAATCGCGACGTCCGACAGCACGTGCAACCAGCCGTGCGCGGGCGTCCAGCCGCTGCCGCACAGCCAGCGCGGCGGGAAGCCGGTCGTGTCGAACAAGCGCGAAAAGAAGTCGAGCATGTGAGACGTACCGGAGCGGCGAAATCGTAAGCGCGGGCGGTGAAAGTTCCGGAGCCGACCTCGATGACAAGCTCTCGGAAATAGCCCTAAGTCATTACCCTAGCGATATTTACTCTCGGGTCAACCGGGCGCGCGAAGGTCGATCAAGTCGACTCGTGACGCATCGCAGCAGGCATCCGCCGGGCGCACCGTTTGCAACCGGCCGTGACGACAAATTGTTCCCCCGAATCATTCCGGAGCCGTCGTCGATATGTCTGCCGCCGCCAAGTTGCCCTCGTATGCCGATCAACTCGACGCTTTTCACATGGCCTTCGAAGCGGAACTTCGCGCCTTGGTGCAAAGCATCCCGCTGAGCCCGACCATGCAAGTGCTCGACGTCGGCTGCGGCGACGGCTTTTATATGCGACTGTTGGCCGAGCGATTGATGAAGCCCGGGGCGGTGACGGGCCTCGACCTTAGCCCGGCGTTCCTCGAAGTGGCGAAGCGCCGACTCGACGAAGCGGCGCCGAAGTGCGAAGTTGACTTTTGGGAAGCTCCGCTCACGGCGCTTTCTGACCGGCGCGAGCAGTTCGATCTCGTCTGGTGCGCGCAAAGTCTTTATAGCCTGCCCGATCCGCTCGACTCCGTGCGCCGCATGGCCGAGGCCGCGCGGCCCGGCGGGTTTGTCGTCATTTTAGAAAACGACACGCTGCATCAATTGCTGCTGCCGTGGCCCACGCCGGTGGAACTCGTCTTGCGCAACGCCGAATATCGCGCGTTGGCCGACGAGACGCGCAAGGCGGAGAAATATTACGTCGGCCGGCGCTTACCGCTTTTGCTCGCCGATGCCGGGTTGGAACCGCTCGGCGTGCGCACACAGGCCGGCGATCGCATGGCGCCGCTCGACCCGGCGCTGGAAGAATTCGTACGCGGGTACTTGGCCGACTTGCACGAGCGGACGACGTCGATCGTCGATGAGGCCGTGGCCGCGCAACTGGCGGAGTACGTGCTCCCCGACGGCCCGCACTATCTGCTCAACCAACCGCACTTCGCGCTCTGCTGGATGAACGTACTGGCCTGGGGTCGCAAGCCGGTGGAGGGATGAAGTATTTCGCAGTTGCTGACTAGAGGGTGGCTGGGGCATAGCGCAGCGGTGCCCCAGATCTCGCGGCCTCAACTGGGCCTTCGCGAGTACGCTCCAGACCCAGCCACCCCGACGGCTGCTGTCGCTATTCCAGCGCCTTCGTTAAAGCGTCGGTCACCTGCGGCACGTCCGTTTCGTTGATGGAGCCGAACACAAATCGGGCCGCCGCTTTTCCGTGGCGAGCGACGACGACCAGGGCCTGCGCTTCGCCGCCGGGTTGCCAACCTTCAGGCCCCGAATCGTCATTAAACGCGCCGAGCGTCGTCCGTTGAAACTGCAGCGATTGCACGACCTTCGGCAGATACTCTTTCGTGGCTTCGATCTCGCCCGTCAGCCACACGGCCCGCACTTCCGCCGTGGCACTCGCGTCGGGGAGTTTGTCGTCGAGCGTCTTCAAGAACCTCGCGACGGGTCGGTCCCAGCGCGAACTTGGGATTAGCACGTAGACGATCGGCTTCTCTTGGGCCGTGGCGGCCACATCGACCACTTCGTACGCGCCGGAGGGCTGCAACAACTCGACGCTTAGCGGAGCCAACGGTTTACCGACGGCGTCGTCGGCCGCGAAAACAACGGCCGACTGCAGGGCCGCAACGAGGAGAACGAGAGCCGCACCGATACGAAAACAAGACGCCTTCATCGGAGCCTCCGCAAGCCCAGGACGTGGTCGGACGACGCGAAGTATGTAACCGCGAGGGCTATGCGGGGTTTCGCGAAATGCGCCGGCTTTCCGCGACGGCCGGCTGTTCCGCAGGCGCAGCCGTGAGCCAGGCGCCGAATTTCTCGAACGTTTCCCCTGCGGCGACGGCGGCGGCGGCGTAAGCGGCGGCGTCGAGCGAAGCTTCCGCCATGCGGCGAAACTCGGCCCACCGCGCGCCGGTTTGCGAGCCGTAGCCGGTGAAGTATGTGAGCCCGGCCGCTTCGGACAGGTTCCACCGGGCGTGAAAGTGGCGAGCCAGGAGTTGGCCGCCGAGCGTCGAGCCCTCGACGACGTACCATGAACCCCACGCCGCGGCCGGCGAGTCGACATACGGAAGTTGCTCCGGCGCGGCGAATTCGATCGGCTTCGACGACGGGTCGTCGAGCGCGGCGACGTCGCGCTCAAGGAGCGGCGTCTTGCGGCGCTCGTCAAACATCGCCGTCATGTCCCCAGGAACAAATCGGGCGACTTGGGATTCCCACGGTTGCAAAAAGCCGAGCAAGTGCCGCAACAAGCGTTGATAATCGTCGCGCGAGAAATCCGGACTCATCCAATCGAGCGACGCCTCGAGGCGGCGATGGGCCGTGGCCGTCGATTGTTTGAGATGTTCGAAAAGCATGGCCGGACGAGTTAGGAACGGAAGTCGGTATGAGACGCGCCGTCGACTTGGGCGCCGTCGACTTGAGCGCCGTCGGCCTGCGCGACGTCGCGCGCAATCTCGCGGAGCACGTCGTGCAGCGCCGCCGGATTCACCGGCTTGACGAAATGGTGATGAAAGCCGGCCTCGGTCGTCCGTCGGCGATCTTCCTCGCTGCCGTAGCCGGTCAGCGCCGCGACGCGTACCAAGCGTTCGGGATCGAGATCGCGAATGCGCCGCAGCACCTCGAAGCCGTCCATGTTCGGCAGGCCGAGATCCAACAGCACCAAGTGCGGCGGGCCTTCCGCCAGACGAGCGAGCGCTTCGGCGCCGTCGTAAGCGGTTGCCACTTCACAACCCCAGAGCCGCACGAGCATCGCCAGAGTCGTTGCGGAGTCGTGGTTGTCGTCGACGATGAGAACCCGCAATTGCTGAGCGAGCCGCGACGATGCGCTCGCTCCGTCCGCGGAATTATGCTCCGGCTTTCTTGTCGGCCGGGATATCGTCGGCAAGTTGACGACGAATTCGCTGCCGCATTGCGGACCGTCGCTCTGCACAGCGACGGAGCCTTCGTGCATTTCCACGATTCGCCGTACGAGCGTGAGTCCGATTCCGAGCCCGCCCTGCGAACGGTCGAGCGTCCGGTCGGCTTGTACGAAGAGATCGAAGATCGAACCCAACGTATCCGGCGCAATGCCGATGCCGTCGTCGCAGACGCGGATTTGCGCTTGGCCGCCGGATTGAGTGAGGCCCACGCGGAGATGGCCGTCGTTCGGCGTGAACTTCGCCGCGTTGATCAATAGATTCATCACGACCTGCGTCAGCCGATTGACGTCGCCGGAGACGAACACGTCGTGCTCCGGTAACGCGACGTCGAGCGCGTGGCGGCGCGAGTCGATAAGCGGGCGTGCGGCTTCAACGGCTCGGCGGACGACTTCGTTGAGCGTGATCGTCTCGCGGCGCAGCGTGATTTTTCCGCGCGTGATGCGCGAAACGTCGAGCAGGTCGTCGACCAAGCGGACCATGTGGTCGACCTGCCGCGTCATGACGTCGGCTGCCGTTTGCAAGGCCGGATCGGGATTCCCCTGCAATTGCAGCACGTGCAAGGCGTTACGAATCGGCGCGAGCGGGTTGCGCAGCTCGTGCGCGAGCATCGCCAAAAATTCGTCTTTGCGGCGATCCGCTTCGCGCAGGGCGTTTTCCGCTTCCTTGCGTTGGCGAACGTCGCGGACTATGGCATGCGTCCGGCCGTCGTCGAGCGTGCGAACGCGAACTTCCACGGGCAGTCGTGAGCCGTCGGCCCGCAGCAATTCCCATTCGCCTGCATGAAGGCCGGCTTCGAGTTCGGCGCGAACGACGTCGATCCGCGCATGATCGTCGTCGTTGACGACGTCGCGAACCGACATGCGGAGCAGTCGCTCGCGACTATATCCGAGCATTTCGCAGCCGGCCCGATTGACCTCGATCAGCCGTCCGTCGGCGTCGGCGATGAAGATGCCGTCGGGGGCGTCTTCGACAAGCTGCCGATACCGGCTTTCGACCAACCGCAGCTCGGCCTCGACCCGTTGTTTCTCGCGCCGCTCGGCGATAAGCTTCAGCGCTTCGCGGACCGCGGGCACCAGCCGATCGAGCCGTTGTTTGAGCACGTAGTCGGTGGCGCCGAGCTTCAGCATGTCGACGGCCAGCTCTTCCCCCAGCGTGCCCGAGACGAAAATGAACGGGACGTCGAGCCGCAACGCCTGCACGAGTTCCAGCGCGGCGCGGCCGTCGTAGTCGGGCAGGGTGTGGTCGGCCAAGATCAGATCGAACTTACCGCTCACCACGGCCGCCTCGAACTCGGCGCGGTTGGTCGCATACTCCATACGGAAGCGCAGCCCGCTCTGACGCAGACGCAACTCGGTGAGCTGCGCGTCGATGCGGCTATCTTCCAACAGGAGTATTGATGCTTCCGACACGGAAAGTCCCTTCTTCTACGGCAACGACCGGCGATCCCTGGTACTCGAGCGTGGGCTGCGGCGAATGTTGCCGCGTCGTCCGATTATCCGCCGGCGCCGTTATGGTCCGGCGAAGTCCATGAACTTCGGCTTGACGCTTCCCGGCGGGGGCTCGTTGAGCACGGCCCAAAACACGCCGAGCGCCTGAATGGCCTCGATAAACTGCTTGAATTCCACCGGTTTCACGACGTAAGCGTTTACACCGAGCTTGTAGCTGTTCACCAAGTCTTGCTCTTCGCGCGACGAGGTGAGAATGACGACCGGGATCGATTGCAGCGCGGCATTGCCGCGGATGTCGCGGAGCACCTGAATGCCGTCGAGCTTGGGCAATTTCAGATCCAACAGCACGACGGCCGGATTACCGTTTCCGCGTTGTTGCCAAGCCCCTTGTTGGCGCAAGTAGTCGAGCGCCTCGACTCCGTCGCGCGTGATGATGACCTCGTTGGCCAAGTTGCTCTTCTCCAGAGCGACGAGCGTCAACTCAAGGTCCTTCGGATTATCTTCCACGAGCAAAATGGGTTTGAGTAAGTTCGTCATGATGCTTACTTCGGTAAAGAGAAAAATATCTCGGCTCCTTGTCCGACTTCGCCCGTCGCCCATGTGCGTCCGCCGTGGCGCGCAATGATGCGACGTACGTTCGCCAGACCGATGCCGGTTCCCTCGAAGTCCTCCATTCTGTGCATACGTTGGAACACGCCGAATAGTTTGTCGACATACGCCATATCGAAGCCGACGCCGTTGTCGCGCACGCTGATCACGTACTCGTTCGAGTGCTCTACGCAGCGAACGGCAATCTCGGCTTTCTCGCGTTGTCTGGTAAACTTGACGGCATTGGAAAGCAAGTTTTGTGCCACGCTGCGCATCATCGAAACGTCGGCGGAAACCGTCGGCAGCGGATCGATTTCCCAGCGAATGTTCCGCGAGCCCGCATCGAGCATCGCGTCGTCGCGAGCCTCGGCGAAGAGTTCGTTC
>JAFLCO010000211.1 GCA_017303535.1 Planctomycetota bacterium | reverse complement strand
CCTTGTTGCTCGCGCAAGGAATGGAGGCTTCGCCTGTTTCCGGTAAACTTCCCGATGGTACTGCGGTGTCGGGAACTCCTGTTCCGGACCATTGGCCCAGTCATGTGCGCGGCTGGAGTTTCAGCACGATCACGCTCGCCGACGGACGGAGAATTTTTGACGTCGCGCGAGGAGTTTCGATCAGCCATACTCAAATCAACTGAAAAAAGCCGATGACTCCGACTTCAACGCAATATCGACCGATCACGTGCCCTCGATGCCAAGCGATCAACGTAGGCATCCTGACGTCATGCGGAAAATGTCATGCTGAACTTCCGAAGCCTACGATGCGGGAGTGTCCCGGATGTAAGCTGATCAACGTCGGTCCCCACGTACATTGTTTGAGATGCGGCCGCGAACTTAGGGAGTGACGCGATTACCCTCGATTGGTGCAAGGTTCGCGGTTTCAACTGGGAAAACCTTCCGCGAAGCCAACGGTACGACTGCCCGCTTACCCTCGTGTAAAAGGCGAGAAAAGTTGCATGTCCTCCGACGGTCGCTGTAGCACCTGCCGCCACGCAAATCACGATACCGACGATGCCGCCGAAGGGTTTTGGGCTTGTCCTTGGATCGGAGCCGTCGATCCCGAGATGCCATGTCGAGTTCGCTGTGTCGACAATGGTGCGGCGGCATACGAATTATACGACGGCCGCAACGGAACTTGGGGCTGCACCGGGAGCCCGTATCGCGAGACGCCGCAGGGGTACGAACATCGCCTCGTCATAATCGTAGACGATCGGGAGGACCGCGTGGCACCTAGGGAATCGTTGCCGCTCATCGTCAATGAACACGAGGTCTTTTGTTACGTCGATTTCGGGAGTTGGTGGAAGCGACTGCTGACCGGCGGCTGTGAAGGCTCGGGCAGTTTGTGCCTCACCGACCGACGTCTCGTGTTCGTGAAGAGCACGGCGCGACAACGCTTAGCGTGCCGCGGCCCGCTACCGACGACCGGCGAGGAATTGACCCAAATTCTCGTCGCACAGGGGGGCCGAGGGATTCCGCTCGACGCGATCGGCGACGCACGCGTTACGGCGAAGGGACGGGGGACCTACGGCGGTTACGGAGTAACAAACATTTCCGAACTCGTAATCACATTTGGAGAACCGCTGCAAACAATCCGCTTTCGATTTGGCAACGAGGAAGGAGCGGATCGGTTTATGCAGCACCTTCGATCCGGTTCGCAGACACGTCCGGCGTCGCCGGTGGAAGACGAACTGCGAGAGCTTGAGATTCCAATCGATATCGGTCTTCCCGTAGCTCCACAGGACGCCGCCTGGGTCACTTGGCTGCGTGCAACGACGGCATTCGCTTTGCGAACTTACCATGCCGGGAAATACTCCTTCGCCGTCGGCGACGCCGAGAAGCTAATCAGCGACCCACGCTTGCAAAGCGACACGCGATTTGCGTTGATTCTGGCCGCCGCCCATTACATTCGCGGCATCGCCCTCGAAGCGTTAGGACGACACGACGATGCGCGCGAAGCTTATCGTCAGGCGCTAAACATCTCGCCAGATTACAGCCCGGCGCGCCGCCGAATGGAAGTTGGACGGGGGTAATCGTGAGCACCGTTGCAACGGTAACCGTTGGTGCGTTGCTAGGTCGAGATGTTCTTCGAGTCGTAGACGGCAGTTGAGTTTTGGAGTGTCTAAGAATTCAGGATGAGGAATAACATGCAACGTTTTGGCAAACGCCCCCTGTCGTGGACTGCGGCCGGCGTGCTTCTCTTTACGTTCGTTGCCATAGCGCAAGCGCTGCCGCCGGCTCGAGTACGGTTCCATACAATTGGAGCCGACGCCAAGGGCGTCATCTGGAAGGTCCGGCTATCCGTGGATGAGCCGATGTTGGTGTCGGGGGCTCGAGATATCCCGGTCAAGACCAAGGATCCTTTGGACTTGTTCGAGATATACGCGATCATTGATTTACACGACACCGCGTGGATCGTGGACGGCGAGGGCCGGGGCGTGCGTGTGAAACTTGCCGATGGCGTGGTGGAGGAGTTCCGTGTACCGGTGACCATGCAATTGCTTGGCGGCATAGTGGTGAGAGACGGCCGGCTTTACTTCGGGGATAGTGGCGGTGCGACCGGTCAAACGGTTCGGCAGATGGATGTCGCGTCGGGAGAAACGAAGACATTGTTGACATTGGCAGCCGAGAGGACCCTGTACAAGCTGGTTCCAGGCAAACTCCGCCTTTGGATCGCCAGTTGCAGCGGCTTAGCGTCGAGTCGACATATCATCGAGTTGGCGGCCCTGGATTGGGCCGGGGGAAACGTCACGCTGCAATCCCAGCGGGAAATGCCCTGGGCGAACCCGTCGTGGAATAGTCTTGAAGTCGTCGAGGCGGAAGACGGCGCCGCATGGGTCGCCACAGGCCTTTCAGGTCGGGTCGAAAGGCTGGATGCGTCGGGAATGTGGCAAGGCTGGTCGCTGGACGGCCTCAGACCATCGAAGCTCGTGGCCGCACGGTTTGGCGCCGCGTGTCTTTTGGAACAGTTGCAGATGACCAAAGGTCCGCATTTTCCAGGAGCGCCGATCGAAGTACCCACTTTGCTCGGACGGGAAATTGCCGCGTTCCAGCCGGGATCGCCCAAGTTTATGAAATGTCCCGTGGAAACGGACGTGAACCTGTCGGCGGATCACGACGGCAGCGTGCGGGTCGAGGGTCGAGGGCGGCTGTCTCTCGAAGGGGGCCGGTTGCAGATTGTGCCTTAGCAGCCGAGTCAGCGAAAACGAAATGGAAGGATAACTTTTGAAGGTCCATCTGAAGGGACACTTAAAGATATCAGCGACGCTCCTAAATTCGCCAACTAGCAGATTCCAAGAAACATTTTTGATTTCCGTTTTCGAATTCGCTTAGGAGTATCGGATCATGGATGGTGAGTCGCCTTCTTGGGCTTTCGGGGAGGTGTGGTTCGGTGTCCGACGACGGCAGCATCTTCTGACGACGAGGACACAGTGTTTCGTTATCCGAGTCGCGTGAGGACGGCGAGTTTCCGGAGATGTTTCTCGATCCCGATACGCTGAATCTTCTGCGAAACGTATGGGCATCTCGCGCGCTCGGATCCGGAGGCGTTCTCTCCTGCGAAGGGTGTTTCCCGTGACTGACGCGAGATGGGAGAGAGCGGTCCGAGACACGCCGGAGAAATTTTCGCCACTTTAGGAAAGGCGGCCGACCGGCAATCGCGAACTCCGATTCCGAGAGTTTTCCGGCCGAACGAAGTCGGATTAGAATTAACGGTCGACGGCAGTTTGGGCGTCCACCGTCGGGTGGTTGGAGTTCGTTGATTTCGTTTGAAATTGGCGTGGTCTAACGGGTCGCGGATTCGGCAACGGCTTCGTAGAAAAGGACTTCTGCGGGTAGAAAAGAGAGAGCCCGTCCGAACCCGGCTGCCCAAACGGAGCTTTTTTATCGGGTATACTCTCAGGCCAAGCACTTCTCCAAGTGCTTGGCCTTTTTTCTTTTCCCGACAACATCGTCGAGGCCGGATCGCTTGCGGCCGCCCGCCGTCGCTTGGCGGCGTCGTCGCTTCGCGCGATCAAGCCCCAGGAGAAACACCATGAGAATCGCGGCATACCGGCGATCATTGAACGCGGTGGTATTTGCGATGTTCGCTTGCTCGCGGTCAACGGACTCAATGGCCTGTTCTCGCGTGTTGTGGAACGACAACAAGCTGGCGGTCGTCGTCGGCCGCACGATGGATTGGCCCGAGTCGACGCAGCCGGTCCTCACGGTCTTTCCTCGCGGCCTACAACGCAACGGCGGCATCGTAGGCGGCGAAGTCTTGTTTCGTGCGAACCCGGCACAGTGGACATCGAAGTACGGCAGTCTCGTAACGACCATCTATGGGATCGGTACTGCGGACGGCCTCAACGAAAAGGGATTGGCCGGACACATGCTGTACCTCAATGCGACCGACTTCGGATCGCGTGATGAGAGCAAACCGGGGGTGCACGCCGGCCTCTGGCTTCAGTACCTCTTAGACAACGCGGCGACTGTCACGGAAGCCCTGCAACTGCAAGGGGGCTTCCAACTCGTCATGGCGGAGGCTCACGGACGCAAAGCGACGGTTCACTTGGCCATTGAAGACGCGAGTGGTGATTCCGCCATCTTTGAATTCATCGGCGGCAGCCTTCGCTTACATCACGGACGAGAATTTCGGATCATGACGAATGACCCGACTTACGACGAGCAATTGAAGCTTCTCAGCAAGCAAGATTTTTCTCGTCCGACGAGCGACACGCCGTTGCCCGGCAACGTCAATCCCCGCGACCGATTTCAACGCGCCGCCTACTTTAGCGCCCTGCTCCCCGAGCCGAAGAACGAACGGGAAGCAATCGCCGCCGTCCTCGCAATCGTTCGCAATGTATCTGTTCCTTTCGGAGCACCCTATAAAGACTTCGGCATCTACAACACCGAATATCGAACGGCGATCAATCTCACCGATCGGCGTTACTTTTTTGAATTGACCACGAGTCCCAACGTCATCTGGGCGGACCTGTCACGATTTGAGCTCGACGCCGGCTCTCCGGTGCTGACATTGGATCCGGACCAAATCGAACTCTCGGGAAACGTTACGGAGGAGTTTCGAGCGGAGAAGAAGGCGCCCTTTTGACGTCGAATTGACGCGAGTTCGCCGCCTTAGCGAGTTGTCCACTGCAGCACTTGCCCGCGCTCCAATAATCTCCCGCGAAGTTTCGCAAAGTTGATATCTTGGACCCTCGTTTGATCGGCCCTAAGGGCCTGGGCCGTCGCAACGGCGGCCGATTCTCCGAGGATGCAGAAGACGGGTTCCATTCTGGCTGAGGCGTACGCGATGTGCGTGGCGGAGAAGCAGACCGGCACCAGCAGGTTCGCGCACTCTTCGGCTTTCGGCGTAATCGCGCGGTACGGCACCGCGTACGGCTTGCCGGTGCCTTTCGCGCCGCCGATGAACATGTTGCCTTCCGTGGCGGTGCCCATCACGCCGGTCGTCGGTTCGCGGACCGCGTAACGGCGGGCCGGATACGTGTCGACGCCGTACAGCGCCAGGCCGATCGAGTCGTCGACCGTCGTCCGGTTCAGAACGTCGGCGTGCGTCAGGACGTACGGACCGACCATGCGGCGCGAGATCCGCACATAGAGTTGATTCGGCCAGCCGGCCGTTTCGGGATGTATCGTCCGGTCGAGCCCGAGGGCCGCCGTTTGTTTGCGAAACGCTTCGGGCACGCGGCCGTCGGTGCTGAGAAAGTGATGCAGGCCGCGGAGATAGTCGATATGCTCGCGCCAGACGCGGCTCTTCGTCGGCCAATCGCCGTCTTGATAGAAGCGGCTGATTCCCAGCGGCGCCATCGTCACCAACGAGTTGCGTTGATAGTTGTACTCGCCGCTATTGCGCCAGCCGGGAAAGATCGACGCCAGCCGCGGAGTCGCCTTCGCCACGTCGCCGCCGGCCCATTGCATGATGTAGTCGACATAACGACCGACGAGTTCGAACTTCTTCGCGTCGTAGTCGGCCGGCGGCGTGATCGGCGCGCGTCGGTTCGGATCGTCGGTCACGTAGAAACGGAAGTTGTAGGCCTGCGTGTAGTCGTCGCCCGCGCCGCGCGGCTTGCCGTGATCGACGTCGATGAGCGGCAGCAAACCGCTCTCCGGCTTGCCAGGCACGACGTACGGATCGATCGGCCGCCAATTCGTCGGCGGTCCGACGCCCGCCGGTTCCTCGCCGTATTTTTCGGCCGGCTCGCGCCCGTAGGTGTAGCTCACGCCTGCTTTGGCCATGAGATCGCCTTCGTAGCTGCAGTCGATAAAGTACTTCGCTTCGATCGCCGCAACGATCGGCGGCTTCCCTTCAGCGGGCGGCACGCCGAACCCGTCGGGCGGCGAATGTTCCAACTCGACGCGCGTGATGCGACCGCCGGTCTTCACAGCCTTGGCGACGCGATGATCGAACACGATCGGAATGTTTTCTTCCTTGAGCCATGTTTCAAAGCTGCGACGAATCGACGGCGGATCGTTGCCCGCGACGAAGACTTTCGTTTTCGTCAAACCGCCGACGGCCCGTGGCTCAGGGCAATCTTGCATCGGCTTGATACCAGCGCCGAGGATGCCGCCGACCCAACGACTAGGCTCGACCAGCACGACGTCGAGCCCTTCTTGCTTGGCGGTCACCGCGGCGACGATGCCGGCCGGCGTGGCGGCGTAGATGCAAACGTCGGCCCGGCGAACTTCCGCGGCGCCCGTAGAGTCTGCGATAAGCGTTAAGCACGCGAGCGAGAGAACGATTTTTCTCACCGGCAGGGATTCCTATTTAGGAGGTACAAGCGGGTATCGGGCGGCAACCTTAGCGAACCTTCGCATCGCCCACCGCTCCAGACCCGGCCACACGATTCGCCTCCATGATGGTCGAATGTTGCGGCTCACCCCGCAACCCGGCAGGCGGGGCCGAAATGTGCCGTGGTGCGGCTTCGCACGCGGGGAAACTGCCGGTTTTTCCGTAGTTTCCGGGCCCATGCCGGTGAAAGGGGTTTCGGCTATATTCTTTGGCTCATGTTCGGATTTGGTTAGCCAATTGTTACGCCCGATTCTTCGCGTAAGGACCGCCTTGTGTTTTCGATCCAAAAGTTTTTCAGCCACGACGAAAAGTTTTTCGACCTGCTGGAAGCCAGCGCCGATGAAACTCGGGCTTCGACGCGACTGCTCATCGACCTGCTGAAAGATCGTACGCACCCGCATCCTTTGAACGAATTTGCCCTGTCGCGCGGGAAGGACAAGCGGATCACCGAAAAGATCAGCGAAGAGTTGGTCAACACGTTCGTCATCGGTCTCGAGCGCGAAGACATCGAAATGGTGTCTTACGCCCTGTATCGGATTTGCAAGACGATCGAAAAGTTCGCCGAGCGGTTCAACTTGGCGCCGCAGCGGCTCATGGGTGTCGACTTCACGCGGCAGATCGAGCTGCTCGAACGGGCGACGGAAACGCTTTCCGCCATGGTGCGGCTGCTCCGCCGCATGCCGCCGCTCGAGACCATGAAAGAGATGAACGACCGACTGCAGGCGATCGAGGCCGAGGCCGACGACGTCGTGCTGGATCTGCTGCGCGAAGTGTACGGCGGACAATACGACCCGCTGCAAGCGATGATGGTGCGCGACCTGTTCGACTTGCTCGAAAAAGTGATCGACCGGTGCCGCGACGCGGGCAACGCCATTTCGCACATCGTGCTGAAGAATTCTTAGGACACGGCCTGACTCATGACGCTGATTTTGTGCGTGATTCTGGTCGCGCTCGTCTTCGAATACATCAATGGTTTTCACGACACGGCGAACTCCATCGCCACGGTCGTCGCCACGAAGGTACTAACGCCGCGGCAGGCCGTGACGCTGGCCGCGACGACGAACCTCGTCGGCGCGCTGTGGGGAACGGCCGTCGCGAAGACGATCGCCTCGGGCTTGGTCGATGCGCGGATCGTGTCGCAGCAAGTACTGATCTGCGCGTTGCTCGGCGCCATCGTATGGAACTTGGTCACGTGGTATTGGGGCCTGCCGAGTAGTTCGAGCCATGCGCTGGTCGGCGGTTTGGTCGGGGCGGCGGTCGCGGCGGCGGGAAATTGGGACGTCGTCATCTGGTCGCAGCCCGACACCGTGCATTGGTACGCCGGCAAAGGATTGCTGTGGAAAGTCGTGCTGCCGATGTTTCTGTCGCCCGCCGTGGGCTTCGTGCTCGGCATGTTGATGATGGGCCTGCTTTACGCATTGCTGCGGAACTGGAAGCCGCGAACCGTGAACGCCGTGTTCGGCAAATTGCAAATGGCGAGCGCCGCGGGGATGGGATTCATGCACGGCACGAACGACGCCCAGAAGACGATGGGGATCATCGCGCTGGCATTAGCGGCGGGCACGATGGCGGGCGAGATGAACGATTTGCCGGCGTTGTTATCGTTCTTGCGAGTGGAAGCCCCATCGCCGGGGCGCGATTTGGAAATCGCGATGTGGATCAAGATCACGTGCGCGATCGTCATGGCGTCGGGCACGGCCGCCGGTGGGTGGCGGATTATTAAAACCCTCGGCCATAAAATGGTGCGGCTACAACCGGTTCACGGCTTCGCGGCCGAAACAACCTCGGCCACGATCATCGGCCTGGCATCGCATTTCGGCATCCCGGTGTCGACGACGCACAATATTTCGGCGGCGATCATGGGCGTGGGGGCGGCGAAACGGCTCAACGCGCTCAAGTGGACCATTGTCGAAAAGATGGTCTGGGCGTGGCTGCTGACGATTCCGATCTCGGGCGCAATCGCTTATGGCTTGGTGCGCGTGCTGCAAACAGTCGGACAAATGCCGACGTAGAGCTTGGAGCTTGGAGCGAATCGTCGGCCCTACTCGGCGGCGGCCGTCGAAGAGTGCCGGACGTTGTCCCCTTCGACGAGGAACACGACTTCTTCGGCCACATGGGTCGCCATGTCGCCCAGCCGTTCGAAGTTGCGCGCGATCGAGTACAGTTTCAACAGCGGCTTAAGCTGATCGAGGTGCTGCGGAATGGCGTTCAAGATCGTTTCGTAGAGGCCGTCTTTCAGTTCGTCGACGGCATCGTCTTCCGTCATTACTTCGCGAGCCAGGGCGACGTCGCGATTGACGAAGGCGTCCATGCTTCGCTTCACCATCGAGCGAGCCCGCCCGGCGATCTCGCGAAAATCGACTTCGGCGGGCGTCGGCGGGACGCCGCAGAGGTACATCACGTTCTTGCCGATTTTCTTGTTAAGATCCCCCATCCGCTCGAGATAGCTGCTGATCTTCAGCGAAGCGACGACAAACCGCATGTCGCGGGCCACCGGGCCTTGAAGTACGAAGATTTTCTCGCACTCGGTTTCGATCTTGATCTCGAGGCGGTCGATTTCACCGTCGCCGAGCACGACGCTTTCGGCCAGTCGAACATCGCGATTGATAAGCGCGGTAACGACCTTGGCGGCCCCTTCCTCCACGTAGCCGCTCAGCAGCAGAAGTTGCTGTTTCAGGTCGTCGAGCATTCGCTGCAGGTTTTCGGCCATAGTCGGAGGCATTCCGTGAGAAATACGCGATAATTCCGGCGAGCAAATCTTCCGTTTCGGGCGGCAGTTAGTTTATGAGAAATCCCCGCCGTGAGAAAGCGCATGCTTGCTTTCCACGACGTGGCACTGTCGCGGGTGCTCCCGTCATACTTTGCCTTTACGCAGTCTTCGACCCTAGAATGAGTTCTCGGCTTCCTGTCTCGCGCTCACGGCGTCCTAATAAAGGAGCGGCGGATGTCGCTGGAATCTTCGCGTCGCGGCTTTCTTCACACCTCGGCCGCTTACGGAGCGTTCGGGCTCGGCAATCTGGGATTCTTGAACAGACTATCTCCTTTGCGCGCGGACGAAACACGGCCGGACGCACGTATGGTGCGGTTCTCGCCGGAGATCGAGCCGATGGTGCGTTTGATCGAAGACACACCGCGCGAACGATTGCTGGAAGCCGTCGCCGAGCGAATTCAACGTGGCACGACCTACCGCGAGGTGCTCGCCGCGCTGCAACTGGCGGGCATTCGCAACGTGCAGCCCCGGCCGTCGGTCGGTTTTAAGTTTCACGCGGTGCTGGTCGTCAATTCGGCGCATCTCGCGGCCATGAACTCGCGCGACGAACATCGCTGGCTGCCGATCTTTTGGGCGTTGGACTATTTCAAGGATGCTCAGGCTCGCGACGTGCGCGAGAACAATTGGACGATGCCGCCGGTCGACGAAGCGGCGCTGCCGCCGGTGCATCGAGCGAGAGCGGAGTTCGTCGATGCGATGGAGTCGTGGGATGAGGCCAAGGCCGATGCGGCCGTCGTCGCGCTGGTTCGTTCGGCCGGCGACGGCGAGATTTTTGAACTTCTGTGCCAATACGGAGCCCGCGACTTTCGCTCGATCGGCCACAAAGCGATCTTCGTCGCCAACGGCTGGCGAACGTTACAATCGATCGGCCGGCAACACGCGGAGCCGATCTTGCGCTCGCTGGCTTATGCGCTGCTCAACCACGAGGGCGCCGAGAACCCCGCGAAAAACGACTACGAAGCGGATCGGCCCGGCCGCAAAAACATGGAACGAGCCGATAAGATTCGCGACGGTTGGCAAGACGGCCGGCCCTACGACGACGCCGTCCGCGAACTGCTGGCGACATTTTTCGCCGGCACGCCGGATGAGATCTGCGATCAAGTCGTCGGGCTGCTGAATCGCGGCGTCGCGCCGCAATCGATTTGGGATGCCATGTTTCTGCAAGGAGGCGAACTGCTGATGCGGCAACCGGGCATCGTCGGCCTGCATACGCTGACCACGACGAACGCATTGCACTACGCCTACGCGACTTCGGGCGACGAGCGCCGACGACGCTGGCTGCTGCTGCAGAACGCCGCGTTTCTACCGATGTTTCGCGACGCGATGTTCGCTCGCGGCAAAGTGCAACCGCACCGCTTGCTGGAACTTGAGCCTGCAACGGACTCGAAGCCTGAATCGGCGAGCGAAGAAAGCGACGTCTCACCGATCTTCGCGGCCATCGGCAAGAACCGCATGGAAGCCGCTCGGCGAACGCTGGCCTATGCGAACGAGCGCACTGCGTTTCCCGAATTCATGGACATGGCCCGCTTGCTCGTGTTCGCGAAGGGACGCGACTCGCACGATTACAAGTTCAGCTCGGCCGTACTGGAAGATTGCGAGGCGCTATCGCCGAATTGGCGCAGCCGGTATCTTGCGGCAGGCGTGTTCCATTTGCCGAGTTCGACCCAGCAGGACAACCCGCTCGTGGAACGCACGCGGGCCGCATTGGCCGGCTAGAAATCGAATGGATCAAGCCAACGAGAACAGCCTACGATCGGCGCCGTTGGTGCCAGTCGTAGGTTTTGCGGAGCGCGTCGTCCAGCGGCGTGTGCACTCTGAGTTCGAGAAGTTCGGCTGCTCGGTGACAGCTCGGAACGTAGCGCTCGGCGGGCTTCGTCGGTTCGGCAGGCTTCGCGATGCGCACTTCGCTCGGCGGATCGCCCAGCGCCGCGACCTTGCGGGCCAAGTCGCCGAGTTGCACCGCTTCTTCTGAGCCGACGTTGAGAATCGTTCCGGTCGGTGCGGCCAAAAACATCGTCCAGAGCCACTCGGCCAGATCTGCGGCGTAGAGATACGAGCGCCAAGGC
>JAFLCO010000210.1 GCA_017303535.1 Planctomycetota bacterium | reverse complement strand
CGGCATTCACGGCCAAAGTTCGCGGCTGGATCGTCGACTCCAAGCAAAGCGCGCCGGCCGCGCTACAGCGACTCTTGGCCGAATACACTGACCTGTTCGCCTTCACGACCGACGAGTTCTTGAAGGAGCGGCTGGCCGACATTCGCGACGTCATCATCCGCATCGCCGGGCATTTGAACGAACTGCAAAAGCCCGACGCCGATGCGGCCGAGGAAGCCGACGTCTCGGGCGATCCGAATATTCTCATCGCCGGCGAATTGGTGCCGTCGCACGTCTTTATGCTCGGTGATCGCGACGTGACCGGCATCGTCACCGAGACGGGCGGACGGACGAGTCATGCGGCGATCTTAGCCCGCAGCCGCGGCATTCCCTGCGTGTCGGGCGTCGAGGGCGTCTTGCAAAAGGCGAGCACCGGCGACGTGGTCGTCGTCGACGGTCGTGAAGGTGTCGTACTCATCAACCCAGACTATGAAACGCTCGCCGCTTATCGCAAGCTACAACGCGAGTTCGTGCATCTGCGCGATCAGCTTGTCGAAAACTGCGACGCCCCGGCGATCTCCGCCGACGGCCAGAAAGTGCAGCTCATGGCCAACATCAGCGGCGTGCCCGACGCTACAGCCGCCTGCACGATGGGCGCGGCGGGCGTGGGCCTGTATCGCACCGAATACCTGTTCCTCACCCATCCCGACGTGCCCGACGAAGAGGAGCAGTATCAAAACTATCGCGATGCGATCGCGGCCGCGCCGAACCGCAGCATCACCATTCGCACGCTCGACATCGGCGGCGACAAGAAAATCGCCTACATCGGCGACAATCGCGAAGCGAACCCGTTTATGGGTTGGCGGTCGATTCGCATCTCGTTCGAACATCCGCAATTCTTCCTCGCGCAGATTCGGGCCGTGCTCAGGGCCGCCGCTCCCGACGGCAAGCCGAAAGACGTGCGGCTGATGTTCCCGATGGTCACCACCGTCGAGGAGATGCGGAAGATTCGCTCGTTCGTGCATCGGGCCGAGCGGCAACTTGTCGAACGCAAAGTGCCGCACGGCCGCGTGCCGATCGGGCTGATGCTCGAAGTGCCCGCCGCCGCCGTTTCGCTCGACTTACTGCTTGAAGAGGCCGACTTCGTCTCGATTGGCTCGAACGATCTCGTGCAATATCTGATGGCCGCCGACCGCGATAACCCGAAGGTCAGCGCACTGTGCGAACCGCTGAGCCCGGCCGTGTTGCAGGTGCTGGCCAACGTGATCGCCACCTGTCATCAAGCGTGCAAACCGGTGACGCTCTGCGGCGAAATCGCGGCCATGCCGAAGGCGTTCGTCCTGCTGTTCGGCATGGGGCTACGCAGCTTCAGCATGAGCCCTTCGTTCGTGCCGGTCATCAAGGAACTGCTGCGCCGGCTTAAGCTCCCCGAAGCGGAAGCGATCCTCAAGCAAGTGCTCAAGATGCGCACGACGGCGCAAATCGCCCGCTACATGGAAGAGCAACTGCAGGTGATCGCTCCGAAGCTGGCGATCTTGGGATCGTAGCGCTTGCAAGCCCCGGGCCTTCGCGAATAATCGCCGACACGTCGCAACTTGACTAACGCGGCGGATACTAAAGCGGCGTACCTTCGACGGTCGCGCGGCCGTTGTCCGGGTCGGGCTTGCCGGCGACGGGCATGGTCGAAAAGACTTCCTGCTTTTGCGTGACTTCCAGGCAATCGCTCGGCGTCGTTCCCACGCTCTTGATGATCTCGGCGGGCACAGGCGCCGCCGGGAGTTTGGCTCTGTAGACGCCGGTGAGTTTCAGTTCGACAGGGTCGTCATCGACGAATTGAAACCATAACAGGTGGCGTTTCGAATCTTGAAGTTCCACGCCCGACAAAAAGACGAAATAAGTTTCATTCCTTTCGGGCAGTTCGAGATTTTCCGGTTGATAGTTGTCGATTCGCAGGTAGCGCACGACGCCGTCGGGTACGAGGCCGTCGATCGACGAGACGCCCCACTTGGCGACTTTGCCCGGCGGAGCGGTGAACATGAAGTACATGTCGTCGACTTTGCCGCGCGCTGACGCGGGAATACGAACGGCGTCGAATCCTTCGCCCGCTGAATTCAACGAAAGCGGATACACCTGCTGCTTGGCCGGCGATTCGGCGAAGAGAACTTGCGGAAGCTTGCACTCGGGAGTAGCCAGAAGCTCCGGCACTTTTTCGAGATTGCGTTTCGATTTCACATAGTCGGCCGCTTCCGTACGTGCGACCTCGGCGGGCATCGCGGGATACTTCACCTTCGTCACCAATCCGGAGACGACGGTTTGCGTCGCGCCCGAGCCGGACGGCGGCCGAACGCCCATCACAAGGACTTCGTCGCCGACTCGCTTTGGATCTTTAGCGTCGTAATTTTCAACGACGTCAAGTTCGATTCCTCGGCCCGCCATGTGAACGCGGAACCGGTTGGTGGCCCGTCGTTCGACGGAGACGACCTTAGCGAAGAAAATCACCGGCGCCGTCTGTTGCTCAAGCATTTTTACGGAGAACGCATTGAGCTTGCGCACGTGGCGATCGGCGTCCCAACTGCGGGCGGCGAGTCGCTTGCCGAACTCAGCGAGTTCCTGCGTCATGAGCCCGTTGCTGCGGGAGAAGGTCGTGCCGGCCGCGGCCTGCAGCACGAGTTTGGCGCTTTCTTCGTCGTCGACTTGCCAATCGCCGGCCTCGGCCTGTTCGAGAATCTCGCCGTAGCCGACGGCAAAGGCGTCGATCTCATCTACGACCGCTCGTTCGAGCCCGCCCTCACTTTTGCTGTACTCGGCCAATGTCTGCCGCGCTGCGCCGACGCCTTTCGCGGTCAGATCAAGAATGTGCCGCACATGACCGGCGAATCCGAGGTTTTCGCCGCCGGCGACCCAGGTGTTGATGCCGACCACGCGACCGTCCGGGAGCATGAGCGGTCCGCCGGAGTTGCCCCCGCTGATCGCCGCCGTGGTTTGGATCCACTGCTGGTTGTCGGGGGCTTCGAGGAATTCGCGCGCGTTTTCCGGTAGCTCGACCGTCGTGCGTAGTGCGCTAATGATTCCTTCGGTCACCGAGTAGTCGAGCCCGCGAGGATGGCCGATGGCGACCACCTTCGTCCCTTGCCGCAAGTTGGCGTCGGCCGTGAGTTTCAGCGGTTGCGCTTCTTCCGGAACGAAATCGAGTTCGACGATCGCCAAGTCGCGCGGCTTGTCGACCGCCACGACGGACTTAATCTCCGTAATGATGCCGTTGCTGAAACGGACAGTGCCGCGAGCGCCCCCTTTGATCACGTGATGATTCGTAACGGCATGTTTCTTGTCGTTGATGAGGAAGCCCGTACCGAGGCCGAGAGTGTCGCCTTTGTTGTCCATGAGCGTGATGAGCACAACGCCCGTCTTGAGGCGTTCGACGACGTCGGCTAGTTCCTCTTCGCGCGGCGGCGCGACCACCGCGGGCTGCGGCGAAACCGCAGTCGCCGCTTTGGGCGCGACCGTGGCGATTGGTTCGACCTTGTCGTCTCCGCCACGAAAGATAAACAGCCCGCCGCCGACCAGCGCGATCACGACAACGCCGACGACCGCCAACAGCCACGGCGACGGCATCTTCCGCGGCTTGTCGTCCCCGGCGGCGGCAGGCGCGACAATGGGTTTCTTCGCCGGTGCCGGCGACGTTTTGCGTTTCGCCGGCGCCGCATTGAGATCGAGAGCAAACGGCGACGACGCGGCGGCTTCGACAACCGGCGCGATCGCGGGCTTCGCCGGAGCCGGAGCGTGCGGAGCCACGAACGGTTGTTGCGCCGCGGGCGCACTTGCCGGTTGGTTGGGCTCGCCGATGCGCTTCGCCTTGGCCATCGGCTTCGCGGCGGCCGCAGCCGGCTTGGGTGCTTCGACAATTTGCGGCAGCGCGGGCGCGGCTTCGACAACGGCCGCCGACGCGACGACGATCTCCCCGCCGCATTTGGGGCACTTCACACGCCGCCCAGCGAGTTCATCTTTCGCGCGAAACGAAGCTTTGCAGCCGGAACATACGACCTGGATCGGCATGGTACGGAGACCCGATAATCGCGTAAAAACCAGTGTTCCACGTAACGAGGCGGCAGGCCTTCCCTGGCAGTTGGAGCCTATTCTAACGGGGGGCGGGTTGCGCTCCAATTCTTTTCCGCGAATCCTTCAAAGCTGATACTTTTCGATCATGTCGATAACCCGCCTGCGAGAAGCGGATCGTGAAGTCGCTCGGCTCGTCGAGTGCGACGGCTACGCGATTGTGCCGAGCGTTCTCGATGCCGAGGCCTGCGATTCGCTGATCGACGTGCTCGGGCCGGTTGGCGGGGCAGGGCGGCGCGGGCTTCTGGGTTTGCTGGCCGTCGCCGAGTTGGCCGGGTCATCGCGGCTGCTGGATCTTGTTCGGCCGCTGCTTGCCAGCGAGCCGCGGCCGGTGCGGACGATTTACTTCGACAAGTCACCCGAGGCGAATTGGCTCGTGGCCTGGCATCAGGACCTGACTCTGGCTCTGCGTGAGCGGCACGAGATACCTGACTTCGGACCTTGGAGCGTGAAGGAAGGAATCCCGCATGTGCAACCGCCCGCGGAGTTGCTCGCGCGCATGATCACGGTCCGGCTTCATCTCGACGACGCTGACACAGATAACGGGGCACTGCGAGTAATAAGCGGATCGCATCGGCGCGGCCGACTTGCACCACAAGAGATCGAAGCCGTTCGAGCAAGCCTCCCGGAAGTTCCTTGCAGCGTAGCGGCCGGCGATGCGATGCTCATGCGCCCGCTGCTGCTGCACGCTTCGGGCAAATCCCGTAGCGCACGACGGCGGCGCGTGCTGCATATCGAGTACGCCGGCTTCAAACTGCCGCCGCCGCTCGAGTGGCATGAAGGGGCGTAGACGTTCATGACTCAGTTCCTCGCCATCGTCATCTACCGGTCCGTGGTTGCAGGCGTGCGAACGTCGACGCTCGACTTCCAGGTTCGCTGGTTTACGGCGGACGATGAAGCCGAGGTCCGAACACGAATTGAAGCCGAACCGTTAGAAGCCTACATCGGCGGCGAAGGAGACCAAGTGCTTTGGGAACTCGCAGAAATCATGGCCGTCGAAAGATTCGAACCGCAGACGTCGGGCGATGAAGTTATCGGATTTATTTCGAGGATGGACGATCTTTTAGACCTATGACGGGCGCGGCCGTTCCGTTCAGGTCACCACGGTTAGATCGTCCAGCAATTTTCTGGGCACGCCGATGTCGACGGCGTGGACTTCTCCGACGTACGGCTTGGCCGCAGCGACAAGAAAGCCGGACTTGGCGGCGACGAACGTGATCGTGTGCTTTGCGCGGACGCAATGTTTCGCGGGCGAGCCGGTGTCGCAATCGAGGCCGCTGGGGAGATCTACGGCGATCACCGGAGCCGGCTGCGCGTTGATCGCGGCGATGGCGACGTCGTAGGGTATCCGAGGTTCGCCCATAGCGCCGGTGCCGAGCAGCGCGTCGACCACACAGGCGGCATCTGCCAGCCGTGCGGCGATCGTTGCCGTGTCGACATTCTCGAAGAGCGGTTCGATCGGCAGTCCGGCGCGGCGAGCGATTTCGTAATTTGCCGCCGCGTCGCCGGTGAGCTTCGTCGGGTCGCAAAACAGCAAGATGCGGACGGGTACGCCGCGATTGTCGAGATGGCGGGCGATGACGAAGCCGTCGCCGCCGTTGTTTCCTTTGCCGCAACAGATGACGACCGGCCTGGCGCTCGGCAGCCGGTCGACCATGAGCTTAAGAATGATCTCGGCGGCTCCCCGGCCCGCGTTTTCCATCAGCACGAGCCCGGTCATGCCGTAGTGCTCGACCGCCAGCACATCGATGCGGCGGGACTGTTCGCGGTTGAGCGGGAGTTGCGAGGGCATGTAGAATGGAGCTTGGGAAACGCGGACAAGCGCGGAGACGAGCTCCGCGGCTAAATGAGGAGGATAAAGAATGCCGTTGTACGAATATCACTGCGAAGCTTGCGATGCAAACGTGGAAGTGCTCGTTCGCAATTCGAGCGAGAAGCCCGAGTGCCCGGAGTGCCAAAGCTCGAAGCTGACGAAACTGTTGAGCGTCGCGGCTGGGCATGTCGCCGGTAGTTCGGGAAGTGCGCTGCCGATGATGCCGCCCGGTGGTTGCGGTAAGCCTCAATGCGGAATGGGCGGCTGCGGGATGGGGTAGGGGAGAATTAGGCGCTAGCTGACGGGCGCCGGGCGCTAGTGACGGAACGGCGGAGGTGTTGCCGTTGGCTCGCGGCGACGTTGGGCGCCCAGCGGGCTTAACCGCAAGCGAGCAACTACGCGGCCTATGAAACAACGAGAGGGGCGAGACCTCACGGTCTCGCCCCTCGCTTGCTTTTGGTCTAGCTCCTAGCGGCTAGCGCCTTTTGCTACGGGAACAGCCAGATCAGGCCCGAGACGAAGGCCGCTTGGTTCGCCACGGCTCGCCCGGTGATGGGCACGCCCGGTACGATGTACGGAGCACAGCTTCCCGGTCGGTAGTAGCCGAGGGCGTACTTGCATTCGTTCGGCGGATCGATGCCCATCTTGTACGGCAGCACGACCAGCGACCCGAAGAAGTGCGCCCCGCTGACGAGCGGTTGCGAGAACGGCCCGGTCGAATGGCCGTAGCGTTCCAGCGCCACTTCTTCAAAGTACAGCGGCTTGTGGCACCTGCCAGTGGTACTGCGTCATCGCCCAAGCGCGGTTCTCCGGCGTGGCGACGCTTTCGTCGAAGTAGCACTCACGCGGCAACTCGCCAGGCGAGGCTGCGATGACGTTGGAGATCTGGTTGATCGCCTTCAGGTCGCTGATCTTCGGGCAGGGCTCTTGCGAGAAGAGTCCGCCGGCCTGCGCCATTTGATCGGTGCTGCTCGGGAGCGGCGGCAGATTCGTCGGCGCCGTGCTCGGGAGAGTCAGCGGAGTGCGCGGCTGCGACACTTCAGGATCCGGGGTCGGTTGCGTGAGCAAACGCGGAGCCGGAGTTTGCACGGCCGGAGCCGCGGGCTTGTCGCCGAACGGATCATCGACCGGCTTCGTGCCTTGCACCGGCACGACGGCATCGTCGCGCATGATCCGCGCCGCGGCCGTGTTACCTTCCAGCGGCTTCGCGCTTTCGTCGGTTTCGAGCAGGTCCGGCGTCGGCACGGGCGGCGCTGCGAAAAGAGCTTCACTCGCCGAAGCTTCGGAGCTCTTGACGGCCGTGGCTCTGCCGCCGGAAGAAGGTCGCCATTTCAGCGACGAGTTGCCGGCGCTCACTGTGCGGAAACCGCTGGTGCGTTCGGCGCCGCGGGCCATCGCGGCAAAGAGAAGCGGCACGACGATCGCGCCGCAGGCCATGACGACCACGACCTTGCGGGCCGTGCCTCGTCGGGCGTCGGGCGCCGAAAGCGCCGACGCCCAAGTTCGATTAACCGCCGTCGCCGCCGGCGCGCTCCGTGCTGTAGTTCGGCGATTCTTGCGTGATCGCAATGTCATGTGGATGACTCTCCCGCACGCTGGCTGGTGATACCTGGATAAACCGCGCCTTCGTGCGCAGTTCTTCGATGTTCTTCGTTCCGCAATAGCCCATGCCGGCCCTCAGGCCACCGACGAGCTGATACACGAAACCACTGAGATGACCCTTGAACGGAACACGGCCCTCGACCCCTTCGGGCACGAACTTGCCGGTTCCCTTCTCGCTGCTTCCTTGGCGGTAGCGCTCGCTCGAGCCTTTGACCATGGCCCCCAGCGAACCCATCCCGCGATATTGCTTGAACGTTCTTCCTTGAAACAGAATCGTGTCGCCCGGGCTTTCTTCCAGGCCTGCGAAGAGCCCGCCGATCATGCAGCTGTGTGCACCGGCGGCGAGCGCTTTGCTGATGTCTCCCGAGTAGCGAATTCCTCCGTCGGCGATAACCGGCACACCCGCGCCTCCGGCGGCCTTGGAGGCCTGCGCGATCGCGGTGATCTGCGGTACGCCGACGCCGGAGATAATCCGCGTCGTGCAAATCGATCCCGGCCCGATGCCCACTTTCACGGCGTCGGCGCCGGCCCGAACTAGGTCGGCGGCCCCTTCTTCCGTGGCAACGTTGCCGGCAACGACGTCAATGTCCCATTGTTTCTTGATTTGTTTGATCGTCTCGATCACGTTCGACGAGTGCCCGTGGGCGCTATCGACCGTGAGGACGTCGACCCCCTTCGCGATCAAGCCGGCGACGCGTTCGAGTTCGAACACGCCCACCGCCGCACCGACCCTCAGCCTTCCCAAACGGTCTTTGCAAGCATTCGGGAAACGGCGGAGCTTATCGATGTCTTTGATCGTGATGAGTCCGGTCAGTTTGTAATTTTCGTCAACCAGTAAAAGTTTCTCGACCTTATTTATCATCAAAATCTTTTCAGCTTGCTCAAGCGTTACGGTCCCCGTAGCCGTAACAAGCTGTTGCTTGGTCATTACGCTCGAGATCGGCGTTTCGTCGTTCTCGAGAAACCGCAAGTCGCGCCGCGTGAGAATGCCGACCAGCCGGCCGCCGGCTTCCGTGATCGGTACGCCCGACACGTTGAACTGGGCCATAACCTCGCGGGCACGCCGCACCGTGTCCGTCGGCGGAAGCGTCACCGGGTCGACGATAATGCCGTTGGCCGAGCGTTTCACCTTGTCGACTTCGTCGGTCTGCCGATCGATCGACATGTTCTTGTGGATGATGCCGATGCCGCCCTCTTGAGCCAGGGCGATCGCCATGTCGCTCTCGGTCACGGTATCCATCGGGCTGCTGACAAGCGGGATATTGAGCCGGATCCGCTTCGTCAGTTGAGTGGAAACATCGCAATCTGCCGGCACGATTTCACTGTATGCCGGCTCTAGCAGCACGTCGTCGAAGGTGATCCCTTGGTACTTGATCAGGTCTTGCATGAGTGCCTCTCCCCGACAACGGTCCGGCGTGGGTAAACCTTGGATTATGCCGCATTGACGCCGCAGCGGGGAAGGGGGCGATTTGAGTGGGGAATGTGGAGTGGGGAGTGGGGAATGCAGGAAACCTCCAAGTGTTTCGCGTGCATTTGGCCGCGTTCCCCACTCCCCACTCATCACTTCCCACTTGTCTGACTCGTTATTGTCCCAATCGACGCATCCTCCTATACTCCCGCCCCTTTCACGCGTCTGGGCATCGTCCTACAGGGAGGTAGGGGCATGTCGCGATTCTTACGAACTTTTGGATTCCGCGCGGTCGTCGTTTCGGCGACGCTCTGCGCTGCGGCAGGCGTCGGCTTCGCGCAGACCGGGATCTCGCAGCCGCCTCCCACGGTGAATCCCAACCAACCGGCGACGGCCGCGGGCTTCAACGGCGTCTGGCGTTCGCCCACCGGCGAAGTGCGCTCGGCGGCCACGACGAATACGCCGACGACTCCAGGCACCGCCGCGCCGACGACCAACAACGGCATGTCGCCGATCGCCGGCACTCCGCGAGCCCCCATCGCCAAAGTCACCAGCGGTACCGGCAGCTTGCCGAATAAAGACGGCCAAGTCTGGCGCGAATACGACATCAGCCCCTACTCGGCCCGCGTCACGACGACCAATCGCCCCGAGCAAGCGCTGGTCGATTGGATCTTGCGCGAGACCGGCTACGAGGTTTGGCATTCGAATGTCGTCAGTATCCTCAGCGCCGATGCCCGTACGCTGCGCGTCTATCACACGCCGGAAGTTCAAGCGATCGTCGCCGAAGTGGTGGATCGGTTCTTAAACACTCAAGGTCAATCGCAAAACGTCAACGTCCGCGTGGTCAGCGTCGCGTCGCCCAACTGGCGTACTCGCGCTCAACCAGCTTTGCGGGCCGTGCCTGTGCAAACGCAGGGCATCTCCGCATGGCTCATGGCTCGTGAAGACGCCTCGCTCATCCTCAACGAGATGCGCAAGCGGTCCGACTTCCGCGAACACGGCTCGCCGACACTGTTCATTCAAAGCGGTCAGTCGGCCGTGATCAGTTCGATGCGTCCGCGACCGTACACCTCCGACATCGTCACACGCAATGATATCTGGCCCGGCTATGAAGCCCGCTCGGCGCAGTTCGATGAAGGCTTCTCGGTCGAGATCTGTCCGCTGGCCTCGCTCGACGGCCGCACGATCGACGCCGTGATCAAAGTGCACATCGACCAACTTGAGAAACTGCAGTCGCTGGCCGTCGAAGCGCCGACGAGCGTCGCCCCCCGTCAACGGACCGATATCCAAGTGCCGCAGGTCAGCGAGTTTCGCCTGCACGATAAATTCCGTTGGCCGGCCGACTCCGTGATCCTGATCAGCCTCGGCGTCGTGCCGATTCCCTCTGCCGCTGATGCCGCGGCGACTTCCGGCTTCCGCATGCCTGCCATGCTTTCCGGCGGACCCGACCGCGGCGAAGTGCTGCTCTTTATCGACAGCAAGGGAGGCCTCGCCGGTATCACCGGGCAACCCTCGCCTTTGGCCGGCAACACTCCCGCTCCGTGGACCGCAGGCGGAGTCACTCCGGCCATCGGCGGCACTGCGGCACCCTCGGCCGCGCAGCCCGGCCTGACGCCCGTTCTCGGCGGCCTGCCGAACGTACCGCTCTCCCCGTCACGGCAGCGCTACTAATGCTCTGTTTTTCCTTCTCCCCTCGTGGGAGAAGGTGGCCCGCAGGGCCGGATGAGGGGGCGGAACATCCATCGGTCGCAGTATGTTGCGCAGTTGTTCCATCGGCAAATCACGCGATCTTCCGCATCCCCCAGGGACCAGAGGTCCCTGGGCTTTAAGGGCATCGCCGATTAGAATCGAGCCCTCGCATTTCTCTCCTCGTCCGCCGCCTTTGCATCGCCCATGACCAGCCCTTCCTCCCGTCGTGTCGTCATCACCGGTCTCGGGCTCATCAGTCCGCTCGGCAATACCGCCGCCGATCTTTGGCAGGCGCTTGGCGAACGACGCAGCGGCGTCACAAAGCTCGAACCGCACCAGGCCACGGCCTTGCAAACTCCGTTCGTCGCCCGCGCCGGGTTCACAGGCGACATCGCGGACTTCGGCACGCTTGAAGGCGACAAGAAGAAGGCCATCCGTAAAGGCCTGAAGGTCATGTGCCGCGAGTGCCAGATGGGGGTCGCCGCCGCGGAGCGGGCCTTGCAAGACGCCGCGATCTCCGGCGAAGGTCGCGATCCGGAACGTACCGGCGTGGTCTTCGGCACGGATTACATGCTCAGCGAGC
>JAFLCO010000021.1 GCA_017303535.1 Planctomycetota bacterium | reverse complement strand
TGCCGCGGTCGAAAAGGTCAAGCTCGGCGACCCAGGGCTCACCGCGGGCATCCCGGGCAAGGGACCGTTAAAGGCCGCCGAGATCAGGGCTTGGCTCGACGACCCGAAGGTACACGCCAAGCTCGACGTCGAACTTCCGCTGGGGATCAAAGGCGCGGCGGGCAACATCAAGATTCCGGCCGACAATCCGCTGACCCGGGCAAAAATCGAACTCGGTCGGCAGCTCTATTTCGATCGCCGCATCTCGGCCGACTACAGCGTGAGCTGCGCCGATTGTCATCATCCCGACGAAGGTTGGGCTCGCAACACGCGGTTCGGCATCGGCATCCGCAACCAGGAAGGCAATCGCAACTCGCCGCCGTCGTTCAATCGCATTCTCAGCGGCTTACAGTTCTGGGACGGTCGGGCCGCGTCGCTGGAAGAGCAGGCCGTCGGACCGATCGCCAACCCCATCGAGATGGGAAGTACACACGCGGCATGCGTCGATTGCCTCAAGGGGATCGAAGGTTACCGGTTGCAGTTTGAAAAGATCTTTCCCGACGGCGGTGTGACGATCGAGAACGTCGGCAAAGCGATCGCGGCCTTCGAACGAACGATCGTCACCGGGCCCTCGGCGTACGACTACTACGAACCAGTGCGCGCGATCGAGCAAGCGTACAAAGGCGATCTCGACACGCTGAAGGAAGACGAACCGGAAGAGTACGCGGCCTATCAGGCGGCGAAGAAGCTTTCCGATGCCCATCCGATGTCGGAGAGCGCTCGTCGCGGGCGTGAACTCTTCTTCGGCAAGGCGAACTGCACGGCTTGCCACGCCGGGGCCAATTTCAGCGATGAACTGTATCACAACATCGGCGTCGGCATGGATAAGCCGGAACCGGACTTGGGGCGCTACGTGGTGACGAAAGTCGACGCCGATCGCGGGGCTTTCAAGACGCCGACCTGCCGCAACGTCGCGCAAACGGCTCCGTACATGCACGACGGGAGCCAAGCGACTTTGGAAGAAGTCGTCGACTTCTATGACAAAGGCGGCCACCCGAACCCTTGGCTCAGCAAGCGGATCGTGAAGCTGAACCTCACGGCCCAGGAAAAGGCGGACCTCGTGGAATTCATGAAAGCGCTGACGGGCGAATTTCCGAAGATCGAATCGAGCCGGTTGCCGGAGTGATTTGGAGCGGACCGGTGAAAACTGGGGCACCGCTTCGCTTTGCCCCAGCCACCCTCCGTTAGCTCTTTTCCACCGGCGGAATGTATTTGTTCAGCATCTCGGCGTAGTCTTCGCGCACGGGGCTGAAGCAATCGAGCACCACGGCGGGGCCGTCGACCGCAACGGCCCGGTGCCGCACGTTGGGCGGAATGATGAACATCGAGCCGGCTTCGCAAAGGCGAGTTTCGTCGCCGATCGAAAGTTGAATCCGGCCGCAGATCAGGATGCCGCCTTGCTCATGAGGGTGCGAGTGCCAAGGAACTTCGGCGCCTGCGTCCATCTCCAGATAGCTGAGCATGAGGTGCTCGCCGAACGGCGTCCGCATTTTGCATCCGGGCACGGGCTCGATCGGTTGGATATCGCGAATATCGATAAACGGCATGGTCGTGTCCTTCTGCGTGTAGCGATGCTTACCTGAGCGACAGCTTAATCGTCGCAGCCGCGCGACGAAATCCGCCGCTCACCGGAATTGCCGACATTGCCGGCACCCCTGTTTCCCGCACTTGGCGGCGATTGGCATTGCCGCAAACTTCGACCTTCGGCATCATCCCGCTCCCTCGCGGCTCCGGCATCGCACGCCGTGCCGCGAAGGGACGACTCTCGCAAGGCTGCGCAGGGTCGAAAGCGTCGCGGCAAGGATGCTCGCTACGTAAGAAAAGCCGGCGAATCCAAGGAGGGATTCCATGTCGATGCTTCAGGCGGCGCTCGTGGTGTGCGCTCTCGGCGCTTCAACCGCTTCCGCCAACGAAACCGTGCTCTTGGATTTCACGGCTTCGTGGTGCGGCCCTTGCCGCCAGATGCTTCCCGTAGTGGATCGCTTGGCCGCCGAGGGGCTGCCGGTTCGCAAGATCGACATCGACGCCCAACCGGAACTCGCCAAACGCTTCGGCGTGACGGGCGTGCCGTGCTTCGTCATGCTGAGCAACGGTCGCGAAGTCGGCCGTGAGGTTGGTGCGACCACCTACGAAACCCTCCGCGCTCTCGTCGCCGGCGGCATGCAATCAGGTCCCGCCGAAGCAGGCCCCAACATGTCCGCCCCGCCGACTATGGGCCCTTCGTTCGCCTCGCACGCGGCCGGCAGCGCACAAACGGCCGCCGCCTCCGCCGGTCGCACGCACCTCGCGCCAGAACTCATCGAAAAACTGCTCGCCACCTCGGTGCGCTTGAAAATCTACGACGGCGACGGCCAATCGGTCGGCACCGGGACGATCGTCGATTCGCGCGAAGGGGAAGCCCTCGTGCTCACTTGCGGTCACATCTTTCGTGACAGCAAAGGGGAAGGCCGCGTCACGGTCGATCTCTACGGCGCCGGAGCCCCGCAAGACTTGCCGGGCCGCGTGATCGGCTACGACCTCGAATCGGACGTCGGCCTGTTGAGCTTCCGACCCGGCGTCGCCGTGACGGCGGCGAAGGTCGCGCCGTCGGGCTATACGGTCCGTTCGAACGATGCCGTCGTCAGCATCGGCTGCAACCACGGCGATCCGGCGACGGCCCGCGTGAGCCGCGTGACGACGATCGACAAGTTTCTCGGCCCGCCGAATCTGCAAGTCGCCGGCCAACCGGTGCAAGGGCGCTCAGGGGGCGGACTCTTCAGCGCTGAAGGATTTCTGATTGGCGTCTGCAATGCGGCCGATCCGGAAGATGACGAAGGTCTGTACGCGGCGCTGGCCGCTGTTCATGCCGAGCTGAATCAGCACGGTTTGGCGAAGTTCTGTTTGCCCAGCGATCCGATTGTTTCCGCCGCGCCGCCGACCATGCCTGCGCGGATGCCGAGCTTCGGGAGCGCCGACGCATCGCAATCGACGATCCCGACGAGTGCCGTTGCACAGCCAAACTTGCCCAGCAACAGCTTGCCGGTCAACGTTGCGGCGTCCCCCTTTGCCGCCCAAGCCGCGGGCATGAGCAAGACGGAACAAGCTGCCTTGGCCGAACTGGGCAACTTCGCCGCCGGCGCCGAGGTCGTGTGCATCGTGCGGCCGCTCGACGACCCGCGTGCCAAGAGTCGCGTGCTCGTGCTCGACAACGCGTCGCCTGAGTTTCTGAAGCAACTGGCCGCCGACAGCCGCAGGCAAGACTCGCGGCACACGACCGCGCACGAGGTTCGCAACTCTGCGAGTGCAACATCGACGGCCGCCGCGACGAGCAATCCCGGTTGGAAGCCGCGCCGTCCGGCGAAGTAAACCTCGGCAGTTATTCGTCGGCCGCTTCCGCCAGCAGTCGCTCGAGCGCTTTAAGCTTCACGCCCCACGGCACCCCCGAAGCGCGGGCCGATTCGCGCCAGCCGCACAGCGCAGCCAAGCGTGACTCCGAAAGCTTTAGCTCCGGCGACTTCAGCGCGGCGGGCAACCAAGCCTCGGCCGCAGTCGTGAGCAAGTGTCCCCCTTCGTCGGGCCGCATCATTTCCAAATCGGCGGCCGCCTCAAGCACCACCGGCAACATCGCGCAGGCGGCGACCAAGCGTGCCGCGCCCGGTGCGAGCAGCTCGCTGAAGTCGGGCAAGTCGATGTTGAGCTGACTCACGAGCCAGCCGAGCCGCACCGTTTCCGGAAGGCCGGCGATCGGATCGGCGAGCACCATTTCGAAGACGACGGTGTTGGAACCTAGCGCGGCCCAGCCGCCGCCTTGCGCTCCGAACGGAGGCACCGCCGCCACGCTCACCGCCTCGGGCACAAGCCGACGATCGGTCGCTCGCCCGACGGCTGCCAGCAAGCCCGGTCCCCGCGCGTCCCAAAGTTCACGCAGCGGGCCGTAACGCAGCTCCAATTCCTTGCGCAAATCGGGAAATGCCGCAAAGTACGCGTTCTCACAATCGGAGAGCAGCCCGACGAGCGACTCCAGCAACGGCTCGGCCCGACTGCGGCCGACGGTCTTTGTGAGCGCCGCATGAGCCAACTGTCGGTTGCCGTCGATCTCGCAAGCGGCGGGCGTAAGCTGGTCGAAGAACGCCGGCTGCGGAATGTTCGCAGCCGTCAGAAATGCCGCCAGCGCCGCGGCCGGCTCGGCAAAGTTTGCGGCTAACCGCTCGGCCGTCAGAGCGACCGCCGGCGTGCCGCCGAGCGCCAATTGTTCGGCCGCATGCCAGCAGGCCGCGCTCGGGTTCGCCGTGAAAGAAAGTCGAGTCGTCACGAAAAATTTTCCTTACCGAATGGTCGCGGGCCGTCGACCGCCGGCGAAACTTGGATAAGATTGTGGGGATTGTTTTTATCGGGCGGCCGCAACTGTACGAGCCGACGATCGAAAATTCTTTACGCGGTCGGAGAACAGTCCTTCCATGCTCGAACAACAAGTTGCGCCGTGGTCGCCCGGCGACGCCGCCGAACTCTACGACGTCGGCCGCTGGGGTGCGGGTTACTTCTCGGTCGGTCGTTCGGGCAATCTCCTCATTCATCCGACGAAGGATCCGTCGCGGTACATCGATCTGAAGGAACTTGTCGACAACCTGCAACTGCGCGGGATCGACTTGCCGATTCTCTTGCGCTTCGGCGACGTGCTCAAGCACCGCCTCGGCGAAATTCATGAAGCGTTCCAGCGCGCGATGAAGGAGCATTCGTTCAACGGCAAGTATTGCTGCGTCTACCCGATCAAGGTGAACCAGCAGCGCCAGGTGGTCGAAGAGGTGCTCGAATTCGGCAAGCCCTATAGCTTCGGCCTCGAGGCCGGCAGCAAGCCGGAGTTGATGGCCGTTGTGGCGATGGCGGGCAACGACACGCCGATCATCTGCAACGGCTTCAAGGACGCCGAGTTCATTGAGATGGCGATGCTCGCGCAGAAGATCGGCCGGAAGATCATTCCGGTCGTCGAGAAGTACACCGAGCTGCAGCTCATCATGCACTACGCGCAGAAGGTGGGCGTCCGCCCGCAATTTGGCATGCGCGTAAAACTCGCCGCGAAGAGCACCGGGCGTTGGCAAGGCTCGGGCGGTTATCGCTCGAAGTTCGGGCTGACGGTTACCGAAATCCTTCGCGCACTCGACGAACTGAAGCAGCAAGGGATGCAAGACTGCTTCAAGCTCTTACACTTCCATCTCGGGAGCCAAATCCCCAACATCCGACACATCAAGCAGGCGCTCAACGAAGCGGCTCGCGTGTATGTGGAACTGCATCGCCGCGGCGCAGGCCTGGAATATATCGACGTCGGCGGCGGCCTCGGCGTCGACTACGACGGCTCGCAGACCAATTTCGAGTCGAGCACCAACTACACGTTGCAGGAATACGCCAACGACGTCGTTTACCATGTGCAGAGCCTGTGCGACGACGCCGGCATCCCGCACCCGACGATCGTCAGCGAAAGCGGTCGGGCCGTGGTGGCGTACCACAGCGCGCTGATCTTCAACGTGCTGGGCGTGAGCGGCCTCGGGGAAACGGACGTGCCGGTCGAGCTGCCGCCCGACATGGAGCAGCCGATCATCGACTTGCACGACACGTACCGCAACCTTACCGTGCGCAACGTGCTCGAAGCCTACCACGACGCTCAGCAAGCGCTCGAATTGGCGATGAATCTGTTTACGACCGGCTATCTGCCGATCGACCAGCGGAGCTTGGCCGAGAATTTGTTCTGGGCGATTTGCCGCAAGATTCAACGGTTGTCGAAGCAACTAGAGTTTGTGCCGGAAGACCTGCAAGGGCTCGACGCCTTGCTCTCCGACACGTACTTCTGCAACTTCTCGCTCTTCCAATCGATGCCGGATAGCTGGGCCATCAAACAACTCTTCCCGGTGATGCCGATCCATCGCTTGGGTGAGCAACCGACGTCGAACGCCGTGCTCGGCGACATTACTTGCGACAGCGACGGCAAGATCGACCAGTTTATCGATCGCCGCGACGTCAAGCGCACGCTGCCGCTGCATAAGTTCAACGGCGAGCCGTATTACCTCGGCGCGTTTTTGCTCGGCGCGTACCAAGAAATCCTTGGCGACATGCATAATCTGTTCGGCGACACCAACGCCGTGCACGTCGGCCTGAGCGAAAGCGGCGAGGTGGTGCTCGAAACGCTCATCAAGGGCGACACCGTCAAGGAAGCTCTGGAGTATGTCGAGTTCGACGTCAACGCGCTGATGAAGAAGATGCGCACCGACGTCGAAGCGGCCGTCCGCGAGAACAAGCTCGACTTCCAAGAGTGCGGCCGATTGCTTCGCTTCTATGAAGAAGGCCTCAACGGGTACACATACTTGGAAGACGCCCCGTAGGCGGAAGGTGATAGGAATCGGGCGCTAGGCGCTAGAACAGAGGAAGCCGCCGCCCGACGCTTGCGGCGACGCGGGAGCCGGCCCGGCATCCCCGCATCGGATTTCGACCGGCGTCGTCGGACATAGCGACCTCGAATACCCCTCACCCCCGGCCGGCTTTGCACAAGAACCCTTGATTTAGGGTAGGTATTTGTGCATCTGGCGATTCTGCACAAATACCCGAATCACTCAAGAAGTCGGCCACGTTGCTTCTTTCTTGCCGCCGGACTACTTTAATCGAGTCCGATCCGCCTGATTTTTCACGGAGATTCCACAAAGCTCAACAGAGCTAATGAATCAATTCGAACTGACGTATCTGCGTCAGAAGCCTCCCACTAATCGACCAACCTGAATCTTCGGATTCTTGATTTTGCATAGAGGCACTGATTGCTGCGTCCCCGAAAGGGGGCGTCAGCTATGTGCTGTTCTATGCGCCTCTTGGTCGAGGCAGTGGGAGCGGTCGTAGTTTGACGCTCCCGTTTTTATTGGCCAAAGGGGACGAGCAATGAACGAAAACCCGCTGCAACTCTTTATTAAATTAATTCGTTCATCGATTGAAGAACAAAGGCGGACTGTCGTAACGCCTGCACAGAAGACTCGGCTAAAGATTCTTGCAACTACAGCAGGTTCAATTGGACTAATTCTTGGGTGCATCGGCATTGCTACGATGTTCACGGATGGCGATGCGATTGAGACAACAGATCACAACAACACTACCTCATCGAGCAATCGCATATCAACGTATTCGCCAAATGCTACGACAGATGAACCCTATTCTGGCGAAGACCAAGCAATTCAGAATTTAAGAAACATTGGAAGGACTTCGCCAGAAGCCGAACAAGGCATGCGTGATCTTTTTGATGCAGCAAGGAGAATTGATGAACAGAATCGTCGAAGCGGATCGTGACAACTACAATTTAGCAGACTCAACAAGTAGTATCACGTTCGCTGCCGTGAGGTGCATCGCATATCGAGCCATTTCTGGCGACACATCATTCTGTTGTACACCTTGGCCATGACCACCTTGCCGATTGCGAATAGTTGGCACTCCGCTTTCAAGTAACATTCGTAATGCCGTAAGCTGTTGCTCTGAATGAGTTGGCAGAAGCCCGTTATCAACACAGATTTTAATCAACTTAGATGCGGTGTCTCGATGCTCGTCAAATTGCCACTTCTTGTGATGGCAAATAACTTTCATAGTGCTTTCAAATGACTTTCCACAGTCCACC
Organism: Planctomycetota bacterium; assembly: GCA_017303535.1. GTDB lineage: Bacteria > Planctomycetota > Planctomycetia > Pirellulales > PNKZ01 > PNKZ01. The sequence goes on along the minus strand of JAFLCO010000021.1, from coordinate 26,708 downwards.
AAGCACGCCTTATAATCTTTACTTCGATAATGTTCATGAGCTTTAACGAATTCTTCGTTGGCTCCTTTGAACTTTGAATCTTTCAGAAGTTCAATTGCCGGCTGAACTATCTCTGTTTGCACAAATTCATCGCCCCGCTTAATGATCCTCGGACGTTGAATGTGCATCAGCTTGCCCATAGGTCGGCCCATGTACGATCCAGGCTCTTCCGTGATCGTCTCAATGTAGGGCGTCAACTGGTACCCTATACCTTCTTCCTCGAAAATTGCATTAATAACGTCAACGCCACGTTGGCCAGGGTTGACGAACACTTGAAACATCTGCTCGATGAATTCAAGTGCGAGTGCATCATCGCATGCCAGGAAATGCCCAAGCACAGGCTCAAACGAGTGAGCATATTGGGGCGGCGGCTGAACTAACCCCCCGTACTTTTTCAATAATTGCGTATGAAGGTCTCGGTACATCCGATCAACATCGAAGCTGTTGTAAAAACCATCTCGCAAATCATTGATCGAATGCATGATGCGACTTCGCACCATGAGTGAGACACTTTCTGTCATTGTGTTACTCGTCTTATTGCGTTGCGAAAACCATTTCGCCATCAATCTACTCCATAGTTGGCTGAGCATGTCTTATATGAGTACGATCCTCGTCGCATTTTTCGGCTGGCCGAGTTTTTATTAGAAAAGTTGGCGATGGCCATCGGAATGCCTGTCGGACGCATTTCGGCCCAATGTCCGTTGGACATGTTTTGGACCGGATTAGAAAACACGAAGCCGGTAAATTCTCACTTATGCGATGCGACGTGTATCGCAGACATAACAATCTTGAAGAAGCGAGATTTACCATGATTGCAGAATTCGGCAGAGCAGGGCGTAGTGGTGATTTTGATGATTTTACTCCTAAATCACATAAATCAAGGGCCGCAACAGAGTGGGATAATTTGGCCGACATTCTTGTCACACCGACGAGCATATTTCCCGACAAGTACGATGAGAAAGCTACAAAAAACGCAATTAAGGCGTCCGACCAGAAGCAGGTCGAGGTTCTGGGTGGCGGTGATGTAGAATCGCAAATAATCCAAGCTCCTTTGGCAAAAATTCGTATGTGGCGAAATCAGCCACGCACGGCGAACTTAAGCCAAATTTGCGAACGCACCGTTGAAGAAGAGCAAGCCATTTTGCTGAAAGAACATAAGACGTGTGACTTAACACGACAGGTGGCAGAAAATCATGGTGTTCCAGAAGCTATTACTGTAATAGCAAATGATGAGGGAGGGTTCAGTCTTATTGATGGCCATCGACGGTATATGGCAATCTCCATCCTAAGCGGATTCATTCCCGTACCAAAGGACTGGCCAAAGAAGGTGCGACTTGAAATCGAGTCCATTCTAGCTGACCATCCGTTCCCGAAGACCATTCCTGCAAAAGTGCTTATTAACATCACTGATGAGCAGGTTGAGAATCTGTTGGCCATTAAGCATTCATCGGGACAATTAAAATGGGATGCGCTTCAACGTGGTAGGTTCGCCTACAATATGCTCGCCACACGGACATCGATGGATTTAACATGCAAGTCAGTTGGTGACTTACGTCGAGTCTGGAAGGAACTTACTGAAAAAGACCAGGATGTTTTAAAGTCAGTAGCCCATACGTGTGGCAAGCGGTTCGACAAGCTGCGGCATAACATAATGGCATTTGTTGCTACGTCGCTGCATTGTCAGAGATATAACGTTAAAGATCACGAAGGGCTGTTTACGTACTTTGAAAAGTTCTATAACAAGACGTGGGCACGTAAACTCGCAGCAGGTGAGAAATACAAGTATAAGATCAAGGATGAGAACAAAAAGATTGTGGGAGAGGTAACGATTGACCCAGACTTGGGAATTGAAGAAAAGTTCATGGGATGGGTAGCGACGAACAAGGTGTTTGATTGCGGACACGTTGATCAGTTGCATAAGATTATCGCTAATCCGCAATTGCACGAAGCATTTCTACAGAGTGGTTACAAGGGGGCATTAGAAAAGAAGGCAGAGCTTAGGGCCAAGAATGGCCATAAAGCTCTTGATGTTGTTACAAACGAGATACTCGCATTTAAAGCAACCGACCTAAGAAAACCTGAGAATTCCGAAGTCCGTGGACGTTTGAAAAAGCTTAAAGGAGCTATCTTGATGTTGGAAAGCGACCTTGGTGAAAGCGTCTAGCCTTGTCAATCTCATTAATCTTAAGACCGCCATGCATGTGCATGGCGGTCTTTTTTTATGCCACAACTTCTTTTTTGTCATTCCAGAATGCCGGTTCGATTCCAAGTTCATACATTTCTTGAATCAGACAGCAGATGTTGTGACAGAGAATCTTGCACAGCACCTCGTTGATCATCGCCGTATCGGACTTGCTGCGAATGTGATCCCGAAACTTTGCCTTGATCATTGAGAACGTCGATTCAACATTTGATCGTTTGTGATAATGGCTCATGAACTCTTCACGTTTGAACATGAAGTAGTGGTACATTTGCTGCCACAAGCCGCCACCCGATCCTGTGTGAATTGACTTAAATGCGATGTACGGAACTGCGCCATGAGCGGCAACGATGTTCGTGTTATTGATGCTGGCGTACCCTTTGTCCGCTGAGATTTCATTCAATTTGAAGTTCTTCGCAGTCGATTCAACCAATTCAGGAAGAATCGGCGAATCTTGAGCGAGTTTATCACGAATCTCAACCGCCGTGACGATGTTCGTCTTCACACCACACATGATGTGAACTTTGACCCAAGAATGTTGTTGACGAATGACGCCATACTTGTGGTCGAACCAACGGATGAATCGTGAAGTAGTAAAACCGCTGCTGTCAGCGGCGAAATCAAGTTCAACATTCTTCAAAGGCCGGCTCGTTTCCGTGATCAAATTACGAAGCACCGGCGTCATGTCTTCATTGTCCAGATAATTAAAAATGGAATTGAAGTGCGGGAGTTTGGTGAGGTATCCCTTCGCATGAGCGTCACTAAGGTCCGTCATGAACCGACGACCAGAGAACGTCGAGTAGATTTTAAAAGCGACTGCGAACACGGCATCGGCCAATGAGAGTCGAGGCCGACCGCCTTTCAAATTCGTGACGGGCTTCTCAATGATCCCTTTGCAAAGATCATGTAGAAGCTGCTGGAACTTCGCTTTCTCATTGGTCTGCGCAGCATTGTACGCTTTCCAATTTTGCGGATACGTCTTACGTTCGGTGATCTTCACAGAGTCCATCAGGGCTTCGCTCCCATCAGGATTCCGCTCACGCTTGATAACAATCTCAACTGCAAAAATATGTTTGCATTTGTGATTCCATTCCACGTGATCAGGACAGGTGCAATGCGACGTTTCGTTCTCCGTGCAAACTGAGTACTTGCCTTGGCCAGTTTGCGAAGGAACGATCCAAACTCGCCCCTTCTTTTGCAGCTTCGTCGTTGCTGCGATCTGCATTCCCCGTTGTTCTCGTGCGTCCATCGTTGCGACTCTTCGTTATGGTATATTCGTATTAGTAATATACTATAGACATCAGTCGCCACGGCTTTCAAGTAAATTACTTGAGCCAAATTAGGCAACCTAATATACTGATAGGTATGCCAACTAAGATTCAGCTTTGGGGCTACCGCTGTGAGCGGTGCCAACACGAATGGCTCCCTAGAAATAGGGATGAAACGCCCAAAGTCTGCCCTAAGTGCAAAAGCCCCTATTGGGATCGGCCAAGAAAGACCGAGAAAAAATAGATTAATTAGGGGCCGAGAAGCTATTTACGGGAAATCTAAAAACATATGTTGACTCCTAATTTCAGACCCGGTAGTCTGCTTTTCAGCGGGTTAAAGACGCTTGTTTGCCAGAGTGGGGAGGAGGGACTCGGACCCTCATAAGCGAGGTTAAGGCTCGCCGTCCTACCAGTTAGACGACTCCCCAATGAGTGCCCCATCAACGGTTAAGGCGTTGATGGGGCTTTTTTATTTCTTATAAATGGTCGCTCGACGACCCCCTCCCGCCTCGGCTACCTTGATCTCCTTGCCGTCGGCCAATTGTTTTAAATAAATTGAAATCTGAACCCGATCCGTGCTTACGAGCGGGTTGATTTCGGCGATGCCGCTCTCAATCTCACGGATAGTGAATTGAGTGCCCGCAGGCATCCCCTCAATCACTTGACGAGCAAGTTGCCGCCAAGCACCACGAACCTGATTTGTAGCCATTTCATGGCTATCAATTGGTTGGGGCGGCGGGCTGTCATTGAGCATCGCCCAGACCTCGTCGAGCGATTTCAGCTTCGCCCGATGGTCGTTTTCTAGCTTCGCACGGGCTTTTAGATACTGTGCTGGTGTCATGTCGCCGGTTTTAAGTTATTGGCGACATCAGGTCAATAAGAAATTTTACTCGAATGACACTAAGTTATTGTGCAGGCCGGTAGGTTTTTGTGCAGAATGAGGTTAATGTGCAAAGCCCCCCCGGCCCCTCTCCCGCAAGGGGAGAGGGGAGGAAGTATTGCCGACGCCGATCTATTGCACGGCGGCGGTCACCGTGGGTGGCGGTTCCGCGACCGGCGGATCGCGGCGTAGTTCGTAAGAAAACGCGCCGAGCAAAGTGCCGTACGGCACCCCGTGGCATTTTTGGCAAGTTTTGCCGGCCCGCAGCGCGCCGAGCATCTGGATCCGATTGGCGGTCGCCGCCGTTTCGAGTTCTTCGCCGGCCGTGAGCCGCTCGAGCGCCGAACTCTCAAAAGCGTTGAGGTCCCGCGTTTCGGCCGAGGCCAACTCATCCATGCGCGGAAACTTCTCCGACACGTACACGCGCGGCGAGTCGTGCTTGAGCCAGCTGAGCAATTCGAGGCGGACCGTCTTCCACGTATCCGACCGAGCGAAGGAACGATCAGGCCGCCAAGTGAATCCATGCGAAGCGAAACCGGCGACGCGGTCGACGCTCTCGACGTATCCGAAACGGCTAGGATCGAGGAATTCGTTGCGGGAATATGCATGAAATTCCCGGGCCTCGACGATCGAAAACGGCGTGGCGGTTCCCGAAACGTTCCGACTCTGAGCAACCGCCGCAACTTCGGCGTCATTCGTCGTCAAACCGCTCGTCGACGGGTGAACCGAGGTCTGCGGCGCTTCCGGCACTTTATCGAACGCCAAGTTTTCGCGCGGGCCGCGGAGTTCGATGTACGACGGCCCGATCGACGGCATCCGCTTGTAGCCGAAGTCGTCGTCGCGGGCGACAAATCGCAAGACGCTCTCCGAGTGCAGCAACTTCAGCGATTCCGCGCGGGGACCGCCGTTGGCATCATAGCGGTCGGCCTGTTCCAGCACGTCACGGCTGACTTGACTCAACCTGGGCGGTGCGGCGTCACGATGCGGCCGTTCATATTCCAATCGCGCGGCCAGCGATTGATACGCATACGCCTTCCGCCAAACGAGCGCTTGCGCAATCGAATAACAATACGTCGCAGACCAGAAACCGCCGATCACCACGATCGCCGCGGTGATCACTTTGTGCCTGCGTGCGAACCCGAACAACCTCTCCTTCAACGTAGCCATGAGAGAAATCTCCACAGACGCTGCCCGGCGCCTAATTCGATTCTTAGGAAGGCGCGCACGGGCCGCAACAAATTGTTTCGCGGAATCTTCAGCCGGGCTCGCCCGAGGGATTACTCCCGCGGGAGCGTGCCCAAACCGTTTGAAAGCCTTGTCAAAGGAAACGAGCCGGCACCGCCGATAGGTGAGACTTTGAACAGGCCGCAAAAGTTCCCGAATCGCAAAAATGCCGCTGATTTCGGCACTTCGGCAGCCGCCCGCCGTTGAGCCCGCCGCGCCCATCGCGTACGCTGGGAAGTTTGCATCGCCGAGCAGTGCTTGCGTCTTTCGAGGCCGGCCTGCCTTCCCCACTCCCCACTCCGCACTCCCCACTTCCTCCATGGTTCTCCACGATCACGCCGGGCACGACGAGCCGCACGATGAAGTGACTGCGGCCCGCAACGCTCGGCTCGGCCGCAACTTGTTCCTCGTTTATCTGGTGTTCTACCTCGGCTACGTGCTGCTCACGACGCTCGCTCCCGACGTCATGAAGCGCGAAGCCTGGAGCGGCATCAATATCGCCGTGGCCTACGGTTTCGGGCTGATCAAGCTCGCGCTTATCTTGGCGCTCGTTTACGCTTGGCTTTGCCGCAATGCCGTCGGCGAAGGAGCTGCCAAGTGATTTACGAAGCCTCCTTTGCGGCCGTCGCCGTATTCTCGGCGTTCGTCGCCTTCACGCTCGGGCTCAGTTTTTACTTTGCCCGAAAGACGAAGAGCGCGCAGAGCTACTTCGCGGCCGGCGGACAGATTCACTGGTTCGTCAACGGCGTGGCCTTCGCCGGCGACTATCTTTCGGCGGCGAGCTTTCTCGGCATCTGCGGAATGATCGCCTTCTACGGCTACGACGGTTTTTTATATTCCATCGGATATCTCGCCGGCTGGGTCGTCGCGCTCTTCGTCGTGGCCGAACCGTTGAAGCGGCTCGGCAAGTTCACGTTCGCCGACGCCTTGGCCGCGAAGTTCAACAGTCCCGGCATTAAGCTCGCCGCCGGCATCAGCACGCTCGTCGTGAGCCTGTTTTACCTGATTCCGCAAATGGTCGGCGCCGGCGCACTCGTGAAGCCGCTCTTGGGCTTCGGCCACGCGACGGGGGTCTGCCTCGTCGGCGCCGTGGTGGTACTGATCGTCGTCACCGCGGGCATGGTGAGCACAACGTACGTGCAGTTCCTCAAAGGCTCGCTGCTTGTGGTGTTCAGCACGATTTTGACCGTGGCGATTTTGAATCGGGGGTTAAATGTTACGCCCCGTAACAGCGCCATTCCCGAATACCAAACCAGCCAAGCTCCAAATGTCCCGAGCTCGCCGGACATACGTCCGCGAATTCTCGAACACAATAATTCCCTGTCACGATTTCGCGACCGCGGCAAAGGATCGAATAGTTCTATTGGCCTGGATTACTTTCGAAATCCGAAGACCGGTCGTACGGACGCCTATCGCAGTTGGTTGCCAATTGATCTTGGCGAAGATCGTGAGAACATCCCGGTTTATATTGAGTGCCAGTCCATAAAAACTGATAAGGACGGACGTAAGCTCGTCAACGGTTATGTTCAGGGGAAAAACGAAGGTGAGGGAGATCTATTTCCAGTAGGGAACATCGTTCGTTTGCCCGGCAACGTAACCTCGACGGGACCGCTCGGACCCCTTGAATTCATTAGGACAATCCGCGAAAGCACGATTCTGCTTTGGTATGAGTATCCGGACAAGCTAACTGAGCCCGATGGGACGACGACGTATTACGCGGCCCGTCCGGTCAAGGGCGGGGACATATTAACCGCCGGCCAGAGTCCCACATTCGCGGGCTTGCGTATCCCGACCGAGAATTGGACATCTGGAAGTACGCCGCGCGCTATTCCCGTATCCTGGACGACGCGTCTTAAACGAAACCTCAACTTCTTGTCGCTCATGCTGGCCTTGTTCCTCGGTACCGCGTCGTTGCCGCATATTCTCATTCGCTACTACACGGTGAAAGATCAGGCCGCGGCCCGGAAGAGTACGGTAGTCGGCATCGCGTCGATTGGGTTCTTCTACGTGCTCACGCTCTACATCGGCCTGGGGGCGATGACCGGCGGGACGCTCGACGTGACCAATTCGAACATGGCCGCGCCGTTGTTGGCCAAGAGCTTCGGCGAACTACTCTTCGCCTGCATCTCGGCCATCGCGTTCACCACGGTCCTTGGCACGGTCGCCGGGCTCATCGTGGCCGCGGCCGGCGCGGTGGTGCATGACCTCGTGACAGGCTTCTTCAAAGTCGAATTGACCGACCACGAAAAGGTCCGCGTCGGCAAGCTCGGCTCCATCGTCGTCGGCGTGATCGCGATCGTGCTCGGCATCCTCTTCGAGAAAATGAACGTGACGTTTCTCGTCGGTTGGGCCTTCAGCGTCGCGGCCTCGGCCAACATGCCGTCGCTGGCGATGTTGCTGTTTTGGAAAGGAACGACCAAGCAAGGGATCATCGCCGGCATCTTGGTCGGCATGATCTCGTCGCTCACTTGGGTGCTCCTGAGCGCCGACGCATTTAAGGACGTCTACGGACTGTCGCCTGATAAAGCCTTGGTGCCGTTCAGCCAACCGGGCATCGTGACGATCCCGCTGGGATTTGCCACGGTAGTCCTGGTGTCGCTTATGACGCGGTCGAAGTCGCCGGCCGTTTGAAAGACTTTTTTCACCACGGAGGCATGGAGAACACGGAGGGATTCAGAATTGCAAATTGGTAATTGCAAAATGCAAATTGCATTTTGCAATATCTGCCCGTCTCCGTGTTCTCCGTGCCTCCGTGGTAAACTCTGCTCGCAAATCTAATCTGTCGTTGAAGGGTGCCTGATGTCCGATTCGTTGTTTAGCGTCGAAGGGCAGGTCGTTCTCGTTTCCGGCGGCACGCGCGGGATCGGGCGTGCGCTGGCCGAAGGCTTCTGCGAGCGCGGGGCGACCGTGGTCGTCACCGGCCGCGAACCAGCGGTGGCCGAAACCGCCGCCGGCGAGATTGCCGCGAAGACCAAAGGCCGGTGCTTCGGGCTGGGGTGCGATGTCGCCCAAAAGTCGCAGATTGACAAGTGCGTCGCCGAGATCGTGGCCCAGCAAGGCCGGATCGACACGCTCGTGAACGTCGCCGGCGTGAATCGCCGCAAGCCGGCCGCGGACGTTACGGAAGACGACTGGGACTTTATCATCGACACGAACCTCCGCGGCGCGTTCTTCATGTCGCAAGCGGTCGGTAAGCAGATGGTCGCCCAGAAGGGTGGCTCGCAAATTCAAATCTGCTCGCTCAACAACTACGGCCCGTTACCCTGGGTCTTGCCCTACGCGGCCAGCAAAGCGGCGGTCGGCCACATGACGCGGGTGCTCGCCATGGAATGGGGCTCGCACGGCGTACGGGTCAACGCCATCGCGCCGGGCTACATCCTTACGGACCTGTCGAAGAAGCTCTGGTCGAACCCGATGATGCAGGAGTGGAACACGGCCAACACGCCGCTACGCCGCCTCGGCCAACCGGACGACATGAACGGCGCGGCGATTTTCCTGGCGTCGAAAGCGTCGTCGTTCATGACGGGACAGATCGTCTTCGTCGACGGCGGCTTTTCCGCGGGCATCATGTGGCCGATTGACAAGGCGACGTAGCGAGCTTGGAGCCGGGAGCTTGGAGCTTGGAGACCGGAGCGAAGAGCCGGAAAGCGTAGACAGCGAGCCGGGAGCGTCAGCGACCGGAGTCTAAGGCGCAAACGCTGCCCAATATCGTATTGAACTACAACAGAGATCGCAGAGAACTCGGAGATGATGGAAATGCCGAAGTTTTACTTTCGTCCTATCTCTGTGATCACCGGGCTCTCTGTTGTCGTCTTTATTTGTTTGTCCGGAGCGACGCGAGCCGACAATTGGCCGCAATGGCGCGGGCCCGCAGGAACGGGTATTGCCGACGAGGTCGGGCTGCCGACGGAGTGGAGCGAGTCAAAGGGCATCGTTTGGAAGGCCGCGACCCCTGCGTGGGGTTGCAGCACTCCCACGATTTGGAACGATGCGATCTTTCTCACTTCGCAAACCGACGACGGCAAGCTGCTCGCGCTGCGACTGAACGCCACGGACGGCAAGACGGTGTGGACCACGGAGATCGGCCAAGCCGATACGCGGCGCGAAGCGGAAAAGCGATCGGTGCAGAAATTCCACAAGCTGCACAACAACGCCAGCCCGTCGCCGGTGACCGACGGTCGGACCGTGGTCGTACATTTCGGCAACGGCGACCTCGCGGCGCTCGATTTCGCAGGCAAAATGCTCTGGAAACGCAACCTGCAAGACGACTACGGGCCGTACAGCATCTGGTGGGGGCACGCCAACAGCCCTGTGCTTTTCGGCGACACGGACGCCGACAGAATCGTGATCAGCGTCTGCATGCAGGACACGCTCGAAGGAGCCGCTTCGGCGGAGGCGGGCACGACGAAGAAGGCGCTAAGCTATGTCGTCGCTCACGAGTTGGCGACCGGCAAAGTTCGCTGGTACACGCCGCGCACGACTGTGGCGCAAGCCGAGGAGTGTGATTCGTACACGACGCCCGTCTTCCGCAAAGCGGCCGACGGCACGACGGAGATGATCATCATGGGAGGCAATCAGCTCGACGCTTACGACCCGGCGACGGGCAAGCTCCGCTGGTTCCTCGGCGGCTTAATCGGCGGGCGCACGATTACGGGGCCGGTCGTCGTGAGCGATCACGTCTACACGACCCGCGGCATGCGCGGCGAATTGCTTTCCGTACGATTGGCCAATGCGTCGGCCGGCGGCAAGGAACTCGCGACGGAAGCGGTGCTCTTCCGACACAAGGAATCGACGCCCGACAGCGTGACGCCGCTCGTGCTCAACGGCCGAATCTACACCGTGACCGACAACGGGATCGCTCAATGTCTCGATGCCAAGACCGGCGCCGAACTTTGGAAAGAGCGGATGCCCGGCGATTACAAAGCTTCTCCGATCGCGGCGTCCGGCAAGATCTACTTCCTGAACAAAGCCGGGCTCTGCACCGTCTTGGCCGACGGTCCGGAACTAAACAAAGTCTCCGAGAATCAACTCGACGAAGAAACGCTCGCGAGCCCCGCCGCGGCGGGCGGAAGAATCTATATTCGGGGGCGCGAGTTTTTGTATTGTTTGGGGAAGTGAGCGCTGTTCGGAAGAAGCGCGGAGACAAGCTCCGCGGCTAAATGTCGGCGGAACAAGCGATGTTATTCCGCTTCCAACTCCGCGCGGATCTTTTGTAGTTCCGCCTTCTTTTCCTTGCTCACCGTCGGATAGGCGAGATCGAGCCCGTCGAGGACGGCGCAGATCGTTTCCGACACCGCCAGGCGGGCAAACCATTTGTTGTCGGCCGGAATCACGAACCAGGGCGCCTCATCGGTGCTCGTGTGGTTGAGCATGTCCTCGAAGGCGTCTTGGTACTTATCCCAATGAGCCCTTTCCGCGTAGTCGGCCGGCGAGAACTTCCAGTTTTTGTCGGCTTCGTCGATTCGTGAGAGGAACCGCTTCTTCTGTTCCTTCTTGGAGACGTGCAGGAAAAACTTCAGAACGACCGTGCCGTTGTCCGTCAGGTAGCGTTCGAAGTTGTTGATCTCTTTGAAGCGCCGCTTCCAAATGTCGTCGTCGACCTTCGGCAGCCGCTGCTTCGCCAGAAACTCCGGGTGTACGCGAACGACGAGCGTCTCTTCGTAGTACGACCGATTGAAGATGCCGATCATCCCCCGGGCCGGCAGCGCTTTGGCCGCCCGCCACAAGTAATCGTGGTCGAGTTCCTCGGTCGACGGGCTCTTGAAGCTCGTCACATGGCAACCTTGCGGATTGACGCCCGACATGACGTGCCGAATGGTGCCGTCTTTCCCGGCGGCGTCCATCGCCTGAAAAATGATCAGCAGCGAATAGGTGTCTTGCGCATAGAGCCGGTCTTGATACTCGGCCAACCGCTTGGCGTTTTCGGCGACGTATTCGCCGGCGGCTTCCTTATCGTCGAAGCCGCCGGTGAAGTCGGGGTCGTAGTCCTTCCTGAGCGAAATCTTTTCGCCCGGCGGTACGAGCAGCTCTTTGAGGCGAAACTCGACTTTGCCTTCGTCGCCGATCTTGATTTTGATCTTACGGTCGGGATCGAGTTTGCGTTTCATGAGTGCGCTGCGCGCTGTTCAGGGTTCAGGGTTGGAGGTTCGGAGTTGCGGGTTCAGGGTTAGGTGTGCGCCGTCGACGGAGCCGGCGGTGCGGCGGGGGCCGGCGTCGAAACGGCCGCGGCCTTGGGTTCGTCCGGCGGGATGCCTTTCATGCGCATGATGCCGTAGTAGAACACCGGCGTGAGGAAGATGCCGAAGAACGTCACGCCGATCATGCCGGAGAACACGGCGATGCCGAGCGACACTCGCATTTCCGCACCGGCGCCGTGCCCGAGAATCAGCGGGACCACGCCGAGAATGAAGGCGAACGAAGTCATGATGATCGGCCGGAGCCGCAAGCGGCAGGCTTCGACGATCGCCGATCGTAGGCCGTGCCCCTCGAAGTTGCGCAGTTGCTCGGCAAATTCGACGATCAGAATCGCATTCTTCGCCGCCAAGCCGATGAGCACGAGGAAACCGATCTGCACGAAAATGTCGATCGGCAGATGCGCGATGAGCATGCCGACGACGGCGCACAACAAGCACATCGGCACGACCAGGATCACGGCCGCCGGAAGTTGCCAGCTTTCGTACTTCGCGGCGAGCACGAGATAGACCAAGAACGTGCCGAGCGCGAAGACGAAGATCGCGACGTTGCCCGCCTTGATCTGCATGTACATGATTTCGGTCCATTCGTACGGCGCGCCGTTGTCGTAGGCGAGCTTGTCGACGATGGCCAGCACGTCGCCGGAGCTGACGCCCGGGGCCGAGTTTAAGTTCACGGCGGCCGAGGGATACGTGTTGTATCGCATTACCATCACGGGCCCGCCTTTGTCTTCGACCTTGCAGATCGAACCGAGCGGAACCATGTCGCCGGTGCGGCTGCGGACCTTGAGTTGCTTGAGCGTCTTGACGTCGGCGCGAAATTTTTCATCGGCCAGTACGTTCACCTGCCAGGTGCGGCCGAACTGATTAAACAGGTTGACGTACATGCCCCCCATGTAGACTTGGAGCGTATTGAACGTTTCGGTGAGGTCGACGCCGAGGGCTTCGCATTTCGTGCGATCGATATCGACGAAGAGTTGGGGCGTTTGCGCGCGGAACATGGAGAAGGCGCCGACGATGCGCGGATCTTTATTGGCCGCGGCGACGATGTCGTCGGTCGAGCGCTGCAATTCCGGCAGATCGAACGTGCCGCGCTGTTCGACTTGGAACTTAAAGCCGCCGGACGTGCCGAGCCCTTGAATCGGCGGCGCGCGGAAGACGGTGACCACGGCTTCGTCGAGTTCGGCGGCCGCGAAGGCGCGAATCTTTTGGGCTACGGTTTCGTCGTACGTTTCGTGGCCGTGGCGATTCGAGAACGGCTCGAGAATCACGAAGCAGCTGCCGAAGTTCGAGCCGTTGGCGCTGAGCAAGAACGACTGACCGGCGACGGCGTTGGTATGGGCCACGCCCGGCACGCCTTCGTAAGTTGCGTCGCCGGGCTTGGCCGGCTTGCCGAAGTACTTGCCGCTCTTGTCGCCCAGGCAAAATCGCTCGAGCTTGTGCAATACTTCGCTCGTCCGCTCGACGCTCGCGCTGTCGGGCAGTTGCAGGTTGACCAACAAGTAGCCTTGATCCTGCAGCGGAATGAAGCCGGTCGGCGCGCGTGTGAAGGAAAAATAGGTCAGAAACAGCAGGCCGCCGTAGACAATCATCACGATCGCCCCGACGCGAACCAGCCCGGCCACCGTGCGGCCGTAGATCGCAGCGATGCCGTCGAACATGCGATTAAAGGCTTTGAAGAACTTGCTCAGCACGCGATTAATCGGCTTGATGGCGACCTTGCCGACGATGCCCAAGAGGCCGGGCAGCACGAGCAGCAGCATCACGAGATTACCCGCCATACGCTGAGAAACCGAAAACCGGTCGGTCAGAAATTGCGTGAGGCCCTCACGGTAGAGCGGGCCGAGATAAACGTACGACGCATAGCCGATGACAATCACAAAAATCCACCACGGCAGGGCTTCGCGATGGTCGTCGTGGTGCCCCTGAGCCCCGGTTCCCTGTGCGGCGGCTCCGTGAGGTGCGTCGCCGTGAGCATGAGCTTTCTCTTGGCTCTTAAAAATCGTTACGGCCCGGGCCGGCGTAAGCGTCATCGCGTTGATGGCCGAGATGACCATCGAGGCGGCGATCGTCAGCGCGAACTGCCGGAAGAATTGGCCGCTGATGCCCGGGATGAACGCGCAGGGCAAGAACACCGAGCAGAGCACGAGGGTGATCGCGAGAATCGGCCCGGTGACTTCGTCCATCGCCTTAATCGTGGCGTCGCGGGCGTTTAGGCCGGTCGCCATAAGCCGCTCAATGTTTTCCAGCACCACGATCGCGTCGTCAACCACGATGCCGATCGCCAGCACGAGCCCGAACAGGGTGAGGTTATTGAGCGTGAAGCCCATCACGGCCATGACGGCAAACGTTCCGATGAGCGACACCGGCACGTCGATCATCGGCAGGATCATCGCCTTCCAATCCTGCAAAAACAGCAGCACGACGATGGCCACGAGAATCACGGCGTCGCGTAACGTCTTGAAGACTTCTTCGACGGATTGCTCGATGAACGGCGTGGTGTCGTAGACGATGGCGTAGTCGACGCCGGCCGGGAAGCCTCGCTTCAGTTCCTCCATCTTGTGCTTCACGGCTTCAGCCGTTTCCAGGGCGTTGGAACCGGGAAGCTGAAACACGGCTAAACCCACGGCCGCACGGCCGTCGAGCCGCGAGATTTGGTCGTATTGCTGAGCGCCGAGTTCGATCCGGCCGACATCGCGCACGCGAACGACTTCCGTCGAGGTCTTCCCGGTTTCATCGGTCGATTGCGTCGTCTTCAGGATGATGTCGCCGAACTGGTCGGTGTTCTCCAACCGGCCGAGCGTGCTCATGGTGAGCTGAAACTGTTGGCCGGAGGCGATCGGCGGCCGACCGATCTGGCCTGCGGCCACTTGTACGTTTTGAGCTTGAATGGCTTTGACGACGTCGCTGGCCGTGAGATTGCGCTGCGCCATTTGGCTCGGATCGAGCCAGACGCGCATGCTGTAGTCGCGCTGGCCGAGGTAGGTGACGTCGCCTACGCCAGGCAACCGCAGCAGTTCGTCGCGCACCTGAATCGTGGCGTAGTTGCTCAGGTAAAGGTCATCGTAGCGACCGTCGGGCGAAATCAGATTCACCACGAGCAAGATGCTCGGCGACTTCTTCTTCGTCGAGACGCCCTGCACCTGCACCTGCTGCGGCAACTGCGGCATGGCCAGCGCCACACGATTCTGCACAAGGACTTGGGCCATGTTCAGATCGGTGCCGAGTTCGAACGTCACGGTCAAATTGTAAACGCCGTCGTTCGTACACTGCGACGACATGTACATCATCCGCTCGACGCCGTTGACCTGCTGCTCGATCGGCGCGGCGACCGAGTCGGCGACAACCTGCGCATTCGCGCCCGGATAGGTACAGGTGACTTGCACCGTCGGCGGAGTGATGTCGGGATACTGCGCGACCGGCAGCACCAGCGCCGCCACGGCGCCGATGAGCACGATGACGATCGAAATCACCCAGGCGAAAATCGGGCGATCGACGAAGAAACGGGCCAACATGCGGGAAGTCTCAGAGTAGTGCGCGTGATTTCAAACATCTGAAGCCCAGGGACGGCCGTCCCTGGGGGAACTGTCGAACAAATCCGCTATTTCGCCGTCGCCGAACTCGTCGGAACGGGCGTCGTCAGCGGCGCCGGCGGTTGCGGCGGCTTGTACTCCTGCGGATTCACGGCCATGCCGTTGCGCACGCGTTGCAGGCCCGCGACTACGATGCGGTCGCTCGGCGTGATACTGTCGTCCCCTTGCTCGCCGGCTTCCGCCAAGCGCACGCCCCCTTCGATCCGGACCACCTTGCGCGGAATCACTTCCTGCAAACTGCCGGGCTGCACTTCGCCGACATCCACCGGTCGGTATTCGACCTTGTTGTCCTGCGTCAGCGCGAAGACGAACTTTTGGCTCTGATCCGTGCCGATCGCCGCTTGCGGCAAGAGTAACGCCGGGTGCTTTGGCCCGACCGGTACGCGAACTTCGACTTTTTCGCCCGCCGCGAACTGCCGCAGCGAGGTGCCCGGCGCTTTCGGGTTCGCAAAGCGAGCCCTTAACTCGAGCGTGCCGGTCGATGTGCTCACGCGGTTGTCGATGTAATCGAGCACACCTTCATGAGGATAATCGCCGTCGGCGTCACCCACCTTATGAACTTGCAAGGGCATCTCTTGGCCGTCGCGAGCCGAGCGAATCTTGCCGTCGCGAATCAGCTTCTGAAATCGGGCCGACGTCGTCGAATCGATGTTGAAGTAGCAATAAATCGGATCTTGCGGCACGATCGTCGCCAGCGGCGTGCTGTCTTGCACCACCAGATTGCCCGGCGTCACATAGGGCCGGCTCAAGAGCCCGCCGACTTGCGTGTCGACGATCGTGTACCCAAGGTTCGTCTTCGCCAAATCTTCCGCGGCTACGGAAGCCTGCACCGCCGCTTGGGCCTGGGCCATTTGCGCCGCGTAGGTTTCCAATTCTTGCGGGCTGATCGCACCGGGCGTCTTCGATACGGCCACGCCGCGGTTGTAGTCGGCTGTGGCAATCTTCAGCCGCGCGCGAGCCAGCTCGGTTTGGGCCTTGGCCTGTTCCGTCAAGGCGTTGAACGTTCTTGGGTCGATCAGAAACAGCTTCCGCGGCTGTTCCTTCGAGGCCTCGATCTCTTCGCCGGGCTTGAAGTAGACCTCTTGCAAATAGCCGGTGACGTGAGCGCGAATTTCAACGGCATCGACGGCGTCCATCGTGCCGTCGAAATACTCGTAGTCGGTCACTTCGGCTTGCTGAGGTGTTACGAAGCGAACCTTGGGCGGCGCATTGGCGGAAGCGGCATCGGCCGGTTTCTTACAACCGAGATGCGACGAGCCGAGCAACAACAAAGCAACAAGGCCGAGAAACGACCAGCAACGGTCGGCGACGAACGACATACGACGGCTCCCAACAGGTTGTCGACCACGAATGCGGCCGTTTAAGACGCCCGCTATCGTCCGGCGCGCGGCGCAGGTTGTCAAATGACGGATAGACGGGAACCGCTGTTTTCCGTGGTGATTCAAATCTCCGGCAACTGGCTCCTGACTTCCGACAACTCCCTTCACCACATCTTCACCAGACCTTCACCAGACTTCGGCCGGCCAATGCGGGGTTTTCACAAGATGCTTGGGCGGAGTTCCCCGGCATTTGGCCACGACGTCGATCGATCGAGAGCGATCGACGCCTGCCGAACATGCGGCACACGGACGAACGAGATTCGCCATCCATCGACGCTCGCTCAGGGTAATGGACCATGCCCACCATGCCGAATGCCGCGGCTTTTTTCGAAACGCCGGGCCTTATCCGCGACTTGCCCGATCCGCGCGATTCCACGCTCGAAACGCCTGCGGTGCGCGAGCAGTTTCGGAAGTTGCGCCGTCGCCGTACGCCGCGAAGTCCGCTGCCTGCGAGCATCGATCTGCGGGAATACCTTCTGTCGCCCAGCGTTCCGGTACCCGCCGCCGCCACGACGGCCGCCGCCGTGGCCACGCTGGTGCAGTACTTCGATCGCCGCACGCTGGGGCGCAGCGTACAACCGTCGGTCGGGTTTCTGTTTGAAGCGGCCCGTCGAATGGCCGGAATCACGGGAAATCTGGGGGCCGGGCTGCGAACCACACTCGAGGCGTTGGCCCGCTTCGGCTGCCCTCCGGAGCGATTTTGCCCGACGGAAAGCGTGCTTCGGGGCAACGCGCCGGACCCGTTCGCATTCGGCTTTCAGCGCGACTTTCTCGAACTCCGCTATGCCCGGCTGGATCCGCCGAGCATCACCGGTGACGACCTGCTGAAGTCGCTCAAAGCAGCCCTTGCGGCAGGCTTCGCCGTGGCCTGCGGCGTTACGTTGCCCGACGCGCTCGACGCCACCACCGGCGAAATTGCCTATCCCACGAAGCACGACACGACCTCCGGCGCCGCGGCCATGGTCATCGTCGGCTACGACGATGCCTACCGCATTCGCTCGACCAAAGGAGCGTTGCTGGTGCGAACAAGTTTCGGCTCCGGCTTCGGCCAAAACGGCAACGGTTGCTTGCCGTATCGCTATGTCGAAGAGCGCCTGGCGTACGACCTCTGGACGATCTGGAAACCGGAGTGGCTGGCCAGCGGTGAGCTGGAGCAACCGGTCGGATAGTCGCCAGTCGTCAGGAGCCAGTTGCCAGGGGCAAACATGCAGCGACTGCTCTCCTGCCTCCTGGCAACTGGCTCCTGACGCCCCGGCAACTGCTTCACCACTTCCTCACCTTCGCACCCCTTCGCCTCCTGTAGTTCGCCCACTTTGGCGTTGCGATAGTTGCTCTTGTCCGACGCGAACGTTTCTTGAGCCGTCGCGAAGTCGTGCCTGACCGAGCGACGGCCTGTGCCCAAGAGAGAAGGAAAACCAACCATGTTACGCAAGCTGAATGAATTGTGGCGCGACGACGACGGCTTTGTCGTCTCCAGCGAACTTGTGATGTACGGAACGATGGGAGTAATCGGCGTGGGGGCCGGCTATACGGCCGTCCGCGACACGATGAACACCGAACTGAACGACGTCGCCAAGGCGCTCGGTTCGATGGATCAGAGCTACTACATCTCCGGCGTCAGCGGTCACTGCTCGTTTACCGCCGGCAGCGCTTTCTTCGATCGTGCCGATCGTTGCGACGTGCCGCCGCTGCAACAATATGTCCAGCGTTCGACATGTGCCGACCGACCGCTCGTCTGTGCCGACGTCTTCGGTCGCGACGGCAACGCTCCTCCTCACGTTCACTCTCACGTCGTACCGCACGCCGGTCCGGCTGCCGTCGTCGCACCTCTCTCCGCGACGACGGCGCCGGCCGACGCGATCGTGGTCCGCGAACACGGCTCCAAGGGCGTCGTCACCGGCCAACCGCCGGTCGGGCCCGGTCCGCACGGTCATCCGCATCATGCCCGCGGTCCGCACCCGCAACATACGGCTCCGGCTCACGGCGTGGCGACCTACGGCTACGCCGAACCGTACGTGGTCGACGTGCCGGAAGGCTACTTCCATAGCCTGCCGCCGAGCGGATACATCGGCCCGGCCTCGGGCTACCACGCTTATCTCGGCCACCGCTACGGCGTCGACCCGCGGTACGTTCCGCCGACCGCTCCGGTCGTCGTCGACGCTCCGGCGATCATCGGCGTCGCCCCTGCGCCGCACGCCGTGCACCATCGCGGCGAGCCGCGCTGGAACAGCATCGACCTCGGCTTCGCCCACGTTGGCGACGCCGAACTAAAGGACATCGAGAAGTTTAAGACCGCCAAGTGCCTGCAGATCTTCGGTTCGAAGGTCACCGACAAGGGAATGAGCTACGTCGCCGAGCTTGGGCAACTCGAGTCGCTCTACCTGATCGATACCCAGATCACGGACGCCGGGCTGAAGGAAGTCGCCAAGTTGCGAAACCTCCGGTTCCTCCGTCTGTGCAACACCAAGATCACCGACGCCGGTCTGAAGCACCTCGTCGGTTTGAAGCATCTCGAAGAACTCGAATGTCGCGGCACGGCCGTGACCGACGAGGGCCTCGATCGGCTACGCAAAGCTTTGCCAACGTTGAGAGTGATCCGCTAATCTCTCTCCTTTCTCTCTCCGGTGGAGAATTCTCAACGGGTCGCCGGTCGGGTATTGTGCCACTCGACCGGCGGCCGGCAGGGATCAAACGGCGCTGGACTCACCTCTCTCCGGGTCCAGTGCTTAAGGCGGCGACGGACGAAAGTCCGCCGCCGTTTTTTATTGCGCCGGATCAAACCGGACCGGTCGATCGTCACTCGCTCCGCAGCCGACGATCGACTTCCAGCGCTTCAACCAAGCCTTCAAACGCTTGAGCATCGACGGCGACCTGACCGTTTGCCGCCCGCGCAAGTTCGGCATCCGGCGGCTTGCGACAGGCCGCGACGAGCCGCTCGGCCGCCGCTCGCACTTGCATGGCGCCCGCTGCGGCATCGCTCCTGTTGCCGCGTAGCAAGGCCGCAACCAGAAAGCCAACGACAAACCCGCCGACGGTGCAGAAAAGATAGCTCATGGGCCGGCCGGACAAAATTGCAAGGAGCAGATCACGGTACGCTTGGAGAACTATCGCATTCTACTGAAACGCTCGGCGCGCCCTGAACCCCGAACCCTGAACCTAAAAGCCCCTAAATGCAAAGACCCTTTGAAGGCTTGCACCTTCAAAGGGCCTGCGGAACGAAGTCGATCGACGGCGTTACGGACCGCCGACCTCTTCGAAAATCCGAGAGAATCGACCGGACAGCGTTTTCGCGCCGCTCAACAAACAGGGGGCCGAGAAAGTTTCGCTCTCTCGACCCCCGGAAGCTTGGCTGCACGGCCGTCGTTAGATTAAGCCGTGCAGTATCGAACTACGGAGCCGGGATTTCGGCGACCGGACCGGCGACGGTGCAGATCGAGACGCACTTCGAGTTGCCGGCGTCAGTCGTGGCCGTCAACGTGTCGCAGAAGTCGACCAAGTCGATGAACGCGCCGCCGCCCGACAGCGAGTGGTGACCGCTGGCCGTACCGAACGAGTACGATTGGTTGACGTTCGCCAGAGCTTGAGCCACGTCGGCGAGTTCGGTGATGACCGAATCACGGACGGCGGCGAGGCCGACGATGACGCCGATCACGAGGATCGACATGACCAACATGACTTCAGCCGACACGATCGCACCGGCTTCTTCCGACCACAAACGATTCAGAACCTTCATTTTCTCTCTCCAGTAAATGAAGAACCTCGGACATCTCGCCCGTAACGCACGGTCGAGGTAAAACGGACGGCTCAGCCGAACGACGGCCGAGCGTGTACGAAATCGGGGTCTTCGCCGAGCCTGCCCGTGCCTGGGAAAACTCGCGCTGCGAACCCGACGTCACCTTGGATGGTTGCGACCTCGGTCGCAGCGTGCCCCGTGATGACCGCGCCGACTTTCGACGCGCGGACGACGGCACTTGAGGAAGAAGTCCTCGGAACGATTCCAGTCGTCATCATCTCTCTCTCCAGCAGATGAAGCCGTCCAAACTCGTGTCGCTCTCGGCGACGACGGTCAAACGCGCTTCCGGCTGGATCCGACGTCACACGGGGGTGTGCCTCCCCAGACGTCTGCCGTTCATTCCTACCGGCTCTCACCCCGGAAGGAACGACGCTCGTAGCCCATCGCCGCTGCGTCGGTTGTGCCGAACCTTCGCTGCGACTCAGGCGACCGAAAAACCCGCATGTTCCATAGAACCCGCAAGCTTCTCAGTCGTCTGACAGGACTACAAATAACCCACTATTCCGATTGTGTCAACTTTGATAATTGGGGGAATTTCGGAAATTCTTCCGATTCGTCTCAATCTTCTTGAATTACCGAATTTGTCGAATTTGCGGCTGCGTCGTCTTTCGAGCCGCCGCAACCGTCCGATACCCAGAGACGGCCGCCCCCATTCAAAAACCTCGAATTTTGCGGCAAATTACGGTGCCGGAAGGTCCGAAACACTCACATGCGTCAGACCATTCCCATCCGCCCGACTCGCCGAGGCGCTCACCCCGACCACCCCGTCCAATTCCTCCTGCGTCGGCCAAACCTCCCGCAATTTCTTCAAAGCCTCGTCTTCCGTACCGGCGAGCATCTCCATCGCCGCCTGGTTCAGAAACTTTAGCGCCGTCGGGCCGTTGGTGATTTCATAGGCCAGGCCGGGCTGCTGAGGCACAAGTTCCGCCGCCCGTCGGGCCAGATCGCCGCCGGCCAGCGAATCGGCGGTCTTCGGCGGATTTCGGAGCATCGCCAACGTCCGCTCCGTCACACCTTTGCCGAGCGCCAAGACCATCTTGCCGTCCCCGACGAACCAACCGCCGCTGGCTTGCTCCGTCTCGTGCCGCAAGCCGCTGAAACCCTGCTCCTCCTGCAAAGGCTGCCCGGAAACCAGCGCCGCCGTGCCGATCAATCGCCGCCAGAGCGCTTCGTCGGTCACGCGCCACACCACGGCCGTCGTGTTCTGCGCCGCCGTTTTCTCCTCGGCGTCGTCTCCCTTCTTCAGCGGTTCCGTCGGCAAATAACTGACGATCGAGTGCTTCGTCCCCAGCGACGACAACAGCGTCGCCGGGTCGGTCTGCAACATCTGCTGCGACTGCAACTCAATCTGCTGCAGCGTCTCCTTCCCCTTCTGCGATTGCCCGGCCACGATCTCCGCGATCAAGTCGTATGCCTTCCCCAGATCGATGCTGTAGTGCTGGTAGCCCACCACGTCGCCGGCCACCCAATCCGCCGGCTGCGGCGGCAATTCCGGCTGATCCAAGAGCGCGAGCACACCCTTGCGCGGCTGCGGCGCCGAGAGAAAGAATCCGCTGCGGAGCGTCGTGCCGTCGAGCACCATGCGATAAGCGGCCGGCCCCAAGTCGGCGAGCCCCAGTCCCTGTACGAGCTTCGACAACTCATTTTTGTCCGGCTCGTCCAACAGCGGTCCGATCGCCCGTAAGTTGAACTCCGCCTCGACCAGCGGCACTCCCTCGGGCAGCGCCGCCGCCAAGCCCGGCGTTTGCAACCACCGCTCGACCGGGCTTTCTCCCGCCGCCGTGCGCGCTTCAAGTAATCGAGCCAGTTGCCCGCGCGCCTCGTCGGTTCCACGTTGTCGTTGCTCTTCAATGGCCGCGGCGTCCGGCATCTCTCCGTCAACGGCAGGCGGCGAGGTACCGAAGATCAGCAGCGCGTCGCCGGCCCTGGCCGCCAGCACGTGGTTGTAACCGTTGAGCGTATTTTGTTTCTTCTCGTCGCCGTCTTTGCGCTCGGCGATATCGAAGTTGCCGCGCGGCATTCCGTTTTTGATGCCGATGCCGAACGTCGCGTTGTTGCGAGCCTCGACGAAGTTGGGCAACATGAAATGCCGCACCTTCACGCCGGCGAGTTCCACGTCGTCGCGCCGCGCCGGAGGTTCGGCTTTCAACTGCTCGTCGACGGCCCGCTCCAGCGCCGCGAGCAGTTTGTCGGCCGTTTCGTCACCGCAGTGGCTCCAGACCACGGCCGACATCGTCGATGTTTTATCTTCGCGCGGGGCGAACCAAAGGGCGGCCCCCACTTCTCCGTCGGCCAAGCCGAGCAGATCGGCGGGCTCCAGGCCGAGCTTCTGAAACTGCGCGCCGATCGCTTCGAGGTCTTCCTTAGCGTCAGCGACGAGCAGTTCCTGGATGGCCTCGAGCCGCCGCGGCTCAAACACCACGGCCCCGAATTTCGTCCGCGACCGCAGGGCCTCGTAAAACTCCTTCGGTGCCGGGGCCCGCACAACGGCCAAAGTTTCCTCCGGCAACGCCTGCCAAACCGGCCGCTGGGCCAGAGCCGTCGCCGCCGGAACGAGGCCTGCCGCGAAGAGCAGGACCCAACCGCATACGCCAAACACCGCCCGTCCGATGATTGCCCACTGTCCGATCGCCGCGAAACGTCGCATCACGCGCTCCTTCCCAAATTGGCCCGCCGTCCGTCGCCGTATGGTACCAGCGCCGCAGCGCCGAAAGACGCCGAAAAATCCCGCGACTTTCCGCTGTTCCGCAACACAAGCGGAGGCGAGGCGAGCGGGGGCCGTAAGGCCCCTGTTTCGTTTGCTCGGCTATTTCGCGTTGCCTTTCTTTTCCGCACGACGTCGCCGCCTGAGTTGCTCGATCCGCGCACCGGCCGGCTCACGCCGGCCGCTCGCCTTGGCGGAGGCGAAATCGCCGTAAGTGCCGTAACGCTTGCGCGACTTACGTCGACGTTCGATTTCAAATCGCGCCGCGCACTGCGCACTGATTCGCGAAGTTTGTGCGAACCCTTGTTGGTAAGCGCTCCGACGCGCACTAATCGGTCGAATTTGTGCGCATTTTGGTCCGCGTGCGCACAACCGGAAATCGACGTAAGTCCAACAGTGACTGCGCGACTTACGACGACGACTCGGTTCCCTTCTCCCTCTTGAGGGAGCCAGTGTTGTTTGTCGTCTCCTACCGGAGACGAATGCCGCGAAGCGGCGGATGAGGGAGCCGACCTGCTTGCCGACGTCGCAAGACTCCGGTCGCTGACACTCCCGGCTCGCCGTCGGAGTCGATGGTGATTCATAGAGTCGGACCTTAGCCCCCGGCACTTCATGCCGGGGGCAATGCGGACGGAATGTGATACGGAACGTGAGATCAAAACGTGGAATTGCCCCCTTGCTTGCGTTGCGGGGCTAGTAAGTGTTTGTTGCGCTTCGCGGCGAATTGGCGTCGATTGCCCCCGGCGGCTCGCCGGAGGCTAATGCTTCGGCGACGCGAAAGCGCGGAGCGGCGCATCACGTAATATCCCAAATCCGGGCCGGCGATTCCAATCCGTTTTTGGCCGGCCGTGAGAATCTCGCATAAAGCGGCATTCCGCTCGAACGCGGGCTGGAAGAATCCCGGAGTCAAGCTCCGGGGCTAAATATCATTCTATTGCCGGCCAAAAACGCCCTTGATTCCCGCGCCGAAATCGGCATGGCCAAAAACGGACTTGACTTTGCGCGCGATTGTCGGGGATCGCCCTCCGTGGCGTTCTACGCAGTCGGTACCTCGGAGCACCCCTCATCCGGCCCTGCGGGCCACCTTCTCCCGCAAGGGGAGAAGGCAATAGACACAGGCTCCCGCAAGGGGAGAAGGAAATCGGCACAGTCTCCCGAAGCAAATAATCGCAGCTCTCGCGCACGGAGAAGGCGGAACGCCACGCAGCGCGTTCCCTACAGTGAGACTCCCCGAGCTCTACGCTCTACGCTCCAAGCTCCTAGCTCGTCTTCGCCGTTGCTTTCTTCTTGGCTTTCTTCGCGCCCGGTTTCTTGCCGGCTTTTTTCATCCCCTTGCGGTCGCCCGTCTTGCCGCCGGCCGGATCCAGTTCGTCGAGCGCGGCTTGCAGTTGCTTGCGGGCCGCCGCGGCCGCGGAGTCCGTCGAATCGGCGGCGATCGGGATTTGCTCCCACGGCGAGTTCTTCATCGAGAACAACTGCCTGCTCTGGTCGAGCTTCCAATCTTTGCTGCGGGCCCACCACTCGGCGCCGAGTTGGACGAAGACGCTCTCACGAGGCGTTCCACTCTGGCCGCGCAGTTGCAGGGCGAAGCTCTGGCTGTCGAACTTCACGTCGGCCGGCAGTGTGGCTCCGGCCAATTCTGCGAAAGTCGCATAGAAATCGACGCAGTGGACCATGTCGCCCGACACCTTGCCCGCAGGCGTCGTCCCTTTCCAATTCGCGATCAAGGCGACGCGGCTCCCTCCTTCGAGCATCGATCCTTTTTTTCCGTCGACCGGACGGCCTTCGATCAGAAACGGCCCGTTGCCGGTGCTGCCGTTGTCGCCCATGAAGCAGATCAGCGTGTTCTCGCGGAGGCCTTCCTTATCGAGGTCGCTCACGAGCTTGCCTACGAGCTTGTCGAGGTAGGCGATGTTGTCTTCGTAGTAGTTACCCGACTTGCCTTTCTCGGCCCCCTTGGCTTTGGTGGCGCTGTCGGGCGTGTGCAAGATCGGGCCGTGGATCAGGGGCGTCGGGTAGTAGACGAAGAACGGACCGTCTTTGTGCCGCCGCGCAAAGTCGATGACGAAGTCGTGCAGCAGGTCCGGCCCATACTTGTCGCCGGCCTCGACAGGCTTACCGTTGTGGACGTAGGCGGGATCCCAATAGCGTTCGCCTTGGGCGTCGGGGTTGGTGCGGTTCCAGATCATAAACTCGTCGTAGCCCCAGGCCCGGCCGTCTTCCTGCGTGTTGAAGTACGCGAGTTGGCCCCATTTGCCGGCGACGGCGGTCGCATAGCCCGCGGCCTTCAGGGTCTTGGCGATCGAGGGCGTATCGCTCGGCTTGTAATCGGCGCCGTGCCCGTTGGTGAGCACGCCGTTGCGGAAGGTGTAACTGCCCGACATGATCGTAGCCCGGGTCGGCCCGCAGAGCGGCTGCGAGTAAGCATGCGTAAAGCGGATGCCGCCGGAAGCGAGCGCGTCGATGTTCGGCGTCTTGTGATTGCCGCCGTAGCAGCCGATGCCCGGGATGCCGATGTCGTCGGCGAGGATCAAGATGATGTTCGGCCGGCGATCTTTTGAGTTCTGCGCCTCGGCGGAGTCGGCCGGCGCGGTAATCGCGAAGGTTGCCAACAGAGCGAAAGCGGGCGACAACACGCAGCGAAGCGACGAGCGCATGGGGAAGACTCCGAAGAAGGGGCGGGCTCTAACGCAGACGATGCGCGCGAAGGTCGGTTTATTGGACGGCGCCGATTAAACCCTTCTCCCGCCGGGAGAAGGTGGCCGAAGGCCGGATGAGGGACG
The DNA here is from genome assembly GCA_017303535.1 of Planctomycetota bacterium. Classification (GTDB taxonomy): domain Bacteria; phylum Planctomycetota; class Planctomycetia; order Pirellulales; family PNKZ01; genus PNKZ01. Next base: position 654 of record JAFLCO010000021.1, on the reverse strand, counting down.
CGTCTTCTAAAGGTTGGCAACGGAGATGCTTTGACGTGAATCCGATCACCGCCAAGAGCCACTCACCACCAACCGTCATTCCGCGCGGCCCTCACCTGTCCTGCGGACATCCTCTCCCAGTGGGAGAGGAATAGACGCGGCGCGACCGACAAAGATCGTTGTCTGAGAACCCTCCGGGTTCGATTCGCAACGGCAAGGTCACCACAAATCAAACCGGTTTGGTCCCCTCGCCCCCGGCACGACGCTTGTCATAGCAAGACGTGATCGGGGGAGAGGGATAGGGTGAGGGGCCGTTGAGGGAAGGATGAATGTCGAAGCTCGAGTGACGAAAGAAGGACGAAGCCCGAATGACGAACGCCGTTGTTTTTGACTTCGTCATTCGACATTCGTGCTTCTTCCTTCGCGGCCCCCCTCACCCCCGCCCTCTCCCCGTTGGCGGAGCGTGCGGCAACTTCAAAACCGTGCACGGGGCGAGGGAGCCGAACCGGGGCTATTTCAGCGCGCGTCGACGACCAAAGGGTGGCCCCGACAACTCGTTGAGGCCGTCCGGGAATTAGAGGCCGTCGAGGATGTAGGCGATTTGGGCGTGATGTTTCTTTCGGCGGCGATTGTAGGCGAGAAGAAGTTGGTAGGTGAAGACGGCGGCAAGGATTT